>CAJXMT010000288.1 GCA_913056155.1 uncultured Cryomorphaceae bacterium | reverse complement strand
TGATTATTACGTGCAACAAATAGGTTCTATAGAAAAATTGGAGCGTTTTTACGGCAAAAGCGTGGTGCAAATAAAAGAAGAGTTTCACGATTTAATACGTGACCAAATGGTTGTGCAACGCATGCAACAACAGTTATCTCAAGATGTGAAAGTGACGCCCCGCGAAGTGCGTGAATTTTACAACAGTATTCCTAAAGACAGCCTGCCTTTTATCAATGCTGAGGTAGAGGCGGCTCATATTGTGGTGAAACCCAAGGTAAGTGAAGAAGATAAAGAAAAAGTGAGGGAGAAATTACGCGGTTTTAGAGAACGTATTTTAGACGGTGAAGATTTTGGAACTTTGGCTTACTTGTACAGTGAAGATGAAGGAAGCGCCACCCAAAATGGAGAGCTCGGCTACATGCGAAGGGGGCAACTGGTGCCTGAATTTGCCGAGGCCGCCTTTACATTGGAAAAAGGTCAGGTTTCCCCAATCGTTGAGTCGGAATTCGGCTTTCATATTATTCAACTTATTGATAAAAAGGGACAAAAGGGAAACTTTAGACATATTCTTTTAAAGCCGAGTGTGAGCAGTGAACAACTCAAATTGGCAAAAGCTGAATTGGATTCGATCAAAATGGAGATTGAAAATAATCCCAAACTTACCTTTAGTGAAATGGCTGAAAAACACAGCGATGATGAACAAACAAAGTATAACGACGGTAAAATGGTAAATCCCCAAACGGGAGCTACACGATTTGAAATGGATCAACTCAGCGAAATTGACCCCGGTTTGGTGTATGCCTTAGACAAACTGGAACCCGGTAAAATTTCAGAGCCGGTGTTGTACACCAAGCGCGACAACACCAAATCGTACCGTATTGTAAAATTACTGGAAGTAGTGGAGCCGCATCGTGCCAATCTTAAAGATGATTACGGGCGCATCAGGGCAGTTGCCAAGGCGCGAAAAGAAAAAGATACACTTGATGAATGGATCAGAGAAAAAATTGAGAACACATACGTAAAAATTCACGACGATTATCGTGATTGTGAATTTCAACACTCTTGGTTTTGACTAAAAACAGATGACAATACACTATGATGGAACAAAATATGAAATTTAAAGATGATGTAGAGGCCGCAGATGCCTTTGCCCAAAAATACAAACAACTTACCGATGAGGTAGGAAAAGTCATTATCGGTCAAGATGAGGTGGTGAAGAGCATTGTAATCGCCATTTTTTCCGGCGGACATGCTTTGCTGGTAGGTGTCCCGGGCTTGGCAAAAACCCTGTTGGTCAATACCGTTTCCACAGCACTCGGACTGGATTTTTCCCGTATTCAGTTTACGCCCGATTTAATGCCCTCAGATATTATAGGTTCTGAAATACTGGACAAAGAGCGCAATTTTAAATTTATCAAAGGCCCTGTTTTTGCCAACGTAGTGCTGGCTGATGAAATCAATCGTACCCCGCCAAAAACACAGGCAGCACTACTTGAAGCCATGCAAGAAAAATCGGTAACGGCGGGCGGTGAAACGCATAAACTCAAAAAACCTTTCTTTGTGTTGGCAACCCAAAACCCTATTGAACAGGAAGGTACGTACCCGCTTCCCGAGGCGCAGCTGGACCGTTTTATGTTTAACATCTTTGTGGATTATCCGTCCTTTGAGGAGGAAATGGCTGTGGTAAAAGCCACAACAACCCATAAAACCGCCGAGGCCAAGCCCGTGATGAATGATCGTGAAATTTTGTATTTTCAAGATTTGGTTCGCAAAGTCCCGGTGACAGACAGCGTATTGGAATACGCCGTAAATATAACGGCTCGTACGCGTCCCGATGGTGACCGAGCAGCCGATGCGGTTAAAGAATATGTGAGTTGGGGAGCCGGTCCGCGCGCATCGCAATACCTCATTTTGGGCGCCAAGTGTCATGCTTTGTTAAATGGCAAATACGCTCCTGATAATGAAGATGTTCGTGCTGTAGCATTGTCTATTTTGCGCCACCGCATTGTGCCTAATTCCAAA
>CAJXMT010000287.1 GCA_913056155.1 uncultured Cryomorphaceae bacterium | reverse complement strand
TGGCATCATGAGATACCACCATTTCTTCATTGTAGCGCTTATCTATGGCAGGTTTGAAGATCTCAACCTTTTGTTTGGCGAACTCCGCCCGCTTTAAGCGCCTGATTAACTCCTCGGTTTTACCCGAGAACATCGAACCGCAAATGACTTCAATCCATCCGCTTTTTGAACTGTGATTAATGGTATCCTCTAAAAACATTCGGGAAAATTTAAATCGGCCTTTTATTTGGACTTCCAAAAGCACGAAACTGCATACATTTGCGTTACAATGGAAGCAAGTACAAACGTAATGAGAAATCAGTTAATCAACAGGCAAAAATCACTCACAAAAAAGGTGGACTCAATTCTTTCAGAGTTGAACAAATCTCAAAAAGTTGAATATGAATTTGATGAGCTCAAAACAATTGGTCACCTAGCTGCTGAACTGCAAAATGCCACCGCGCAATTGCAAGCTGTAGAAAATCTTTTGGCCGATTGGAAAGTGCTTGAAAATGAAGTTTCTTCATCTCGGTCAGAACCGCAAACAACGTCCAATACTCCAAACAACCAACAAGCCGATAAATCTGCGCCGGAGGCAACTGCTGAAGCAGATGCCGACAACGAAAAAACGGAAAGCGCACAATCCACCTCCGGTACTTCCGAACAATCGACGGAAACTGATTCTTCACAACCTGATGAACCTCAACCCGATTCGAGTACAAAACACCCCGGTTCTGATGCTGAAGTTGATTCCGGTTCTGACCAAAAAAATACTGACGAACGCAAAGAGGAAACTGAAAATGAGTCAAGTAAATCTGCTCATCAAGAAGTAAAAAGTGATTCTCAAATTCAAGGTGGATCCTATACCCATCAAGATAAGCGTTTGGAAGAAATTCCGCCCGAAGTTAAAAAAGAAGAAGCATGGTCAAGTCAGAATGAGAAGCCCAATGTAGAATCTAAAAAAACTCATGCCGGCCAAAGTCACAAAAAATTCAGCCTGCAAACCGAGCCGGGTTTTACCGATCAACTCGGAAACAGTGCGGTAAAGGATTTAAAAGAGGCCATTGGACTCAATGAGCGGTTTTTGTTTTCCAACGAGCTTTTTAACGGAAATATGGAAGCTTTCAATAGAGCTTTGAATGAACTCAATCACTTAGATAGTCGTGCCGATGCCGAGCGCTTAATCAACGAACAATTAGCTGAAAAACACAAATGGAATCCGGAAAACGAAGCTGTTGAACGATTTATTTTGCTGGTAAAACGCCGTTTTGCCGCGAAAACTTGATTATTCTTCAAAAGCACTGCGGGGTACGGCAAACCTAAAGTTAATGCTGTAATAAATATCTTCTTGACTCAAATTGCTGCCAAACCGGCCTGAAGTATCTAAGTTGCGATACATGGCGCCTCCACCCATGCTGAAATAGGGAGATATATTGATGTACAAGTTCAAACCACCCATCATAGCAAAAGTGTTATCCTTAATTACGCTGGGTTCACGCCCCTCCCATGTTGCATATTGATCACTGTAATTAAATGAGGCGATACCGGCTCTAAACGGAATAGAAAAATTAATAATTCGGTTTTTCAATAATAGTATTTCGTTGTGCCAGCCAAAAAACGAATACATCATTCGGGGGTTGATCACTTCAATTTGCGTGGGAATATCAATGCGTGAGCTACCCGCAAAATCAATGGCAAATCCCGTGTACCAAACATCGCTAAACAAAACGCCCGATGCAAAAGAGCCTCCGTACATCTCTTCATCGAACATATTAGACTGCGATAAATTAAAATCGATGATCCACTCGGTTGTTTTCAGGTTAATTTTTTGCGTTAAGCTGCTCCTGTAAGAAACAATTTCATCTTGCGCCAAAACGGGTACGGTAAATACCAAAAAAACCAATATGATAAGTGTTCTCATGATTTTATATTTTGCCGTCAAACTTATAAAATTAACCGTTTTTTCGCTGATCAAAATCCTTAATTTATCAAAAAAAACAAACAAAGATATTTCTCCTGTGCCATTCATTCC
>CAJXMT010000286.1 GCA_913056155.1 uncultured Cryomorphaceae bacterium | reverse complement strand
CTTCGTTTTCAAACTTTTTAAAATCAAGTGATATTGCACAGAGATTAAAAAATCAGCCTCGGGCAAATCATCGGGATGTTGAATAACCGGGATTTTATTTTCACCGGCAATTCGGGTTACCGTTTTACCGCTTTCTTTCAATTGCCTGTCGTTACTCAAAACGCCTGTTACATAAACGTTTTCGTGTTTAATGAGCTCTTGCAAACAAAAACTACCGATTTCTTTACTGCCCAAAAAAACTACTTCTTCCACTACTCTTCAATTACTCTGTTAATGCGTCGTTTTCATTCGCGCGTTTATTCCCGTAAATGTCCATAGCCGTAATAAAGGCCACACAGAACCAAAACGGCACGGCTGCTTTGTCCTCGTCTAAAAAGTTATTGAGGAATGAGTGGGTCAAATAGGTAAATAATGCCAAAATCACAGCCAGCAAGTAGCGCCTGTCTTCTTTGCTTTCCAGTTTGTAATAAAGCGGTATGCCACGTGCAAAAATGAATATAACAATAGCTAAAAAGGCTATTAGCCCCGGAGTTCCTTGCTCTGAAAGGGCTTGAAAATATTCACTGTGCGCTGTGCCCAAGTCTCCCGAGTTTGTGGAAATAATCGTCAAATCTGATGAGTGTTGGTAAGGGGCATACAGTTTGGCGTACGTGCCGGGACCTTTTCCGGTGATGGGGTTTTCTAAGTACATTTTGGTGGCAGAGTTCCACCTGTTGATGCGCTCTAAGTTTGAGGCGTCGGTAGCCACGTTGGTGATCGACTTTATGTGCTCGGCAATATCACCCGATGAGTCTTGCCGGTTTTTTTCCAGCCGCTGCATAATTTCGGTTTGAAAGCTGAAAAAACTCACACCTATGAGCAGCGTAAATAAAGTAATCACCCACCAGCGTATTTTAAAAGCAATGAACACCCAAAGAATCAGAGCCGCTGCCAAGCTTACCCAAGCGGCGCGCGTGTAGCTGAGTACAAAGCCCAAAAGGAAAAAAGCAAAAAAGAAGCCGGTGAGAATTTTGGCAGTGATGTTCCAGTCTTTCTTGTAGAAAAAGGTGAAAATGATCGGAATAAAAAATGCAATCATAGCGCCGTAGCTCGTGTGGTCGTTAAAAAACGGTTCCATCACCCAATGGCCGAAACGCTCATCAAAATTATGTGAGGCGTGGCGAATGGTGGTGTAAATAATAATCCCCGTCATGGGAACGATGTAAAACCAACTGAACCGAATAAAATTTTTGCGCTGCCTCATCATAAGCACGCCCACAAAGTAAAACGGAATAATGTACCAGCAGCGCATCAAAAGGTTTTTGAACGATACCAAAGGAAGTTCACTCATGATGGAGGTGAAAAATGTCCAAATGAGGTAAAACAGTATCGAAAGCGTAATCGGATGCCGCAAAATGCGGCTGTCGTATTCTTGATGCAAAAAAACGCGGTATAAAAAAACCACCATAGCACCAAATATCAACGGCTCGGTGGGTAATATCAAACCGAAACCGCCTCCCACATCATTGAGATTTACCGAAAAGGGAACGCAAAAGGTGATAAAAATAAGCAGCTTATCTAAATGAAAAAAGGCGGTAAGAATAACGGCTAATGCCGCCGGAATTAAGTACACCCAAAAATGCTCCAGGTACAGCAATACTGCGGAGAGCAAAATGAAAGCTCCCGTAATGCCATACACTATTTTTGATTTTAATTCCGCTGTTAAGGTCATGAGAACCTTTTTTAAAGGTTAGTCCTTTTGGGTTTTCTCGGGCAACTGTTCAGCAAACCTTTTAAAGTTTTCTACACCGATAATCACCAAAACAGCCAGTAAAAAGGTGGCTAAGGTGGAAACCAATACAATGAGTGAGCGCACCGGATACTCGCGTTTTTCTGCCGGAGTAGCTTTGTTCACCATGAATTTATGGGTACCGCTTTGATTTGCATCCACGCGAACCTCCTCGTATTTACCCTTGAGCATCACGTAGCGCTCGCGTAAAAATTCCAAATTCTCAGTCATCGAAATGTGTGCAGAGCCGTATTTG
>CAJXMT010000285.1 GCA_913056155.1 uncultured Cryomorphaceae bacterium | reverse complement strand
GGCAAAATAAGCACAAACCATAAGGCCAATACAGAGGCCACTCAGCCAGAATAAAAGGATATAAGGTTTTTTCATAATTAGATGTTTAATATGATCATATTGGTATAAAAATAAAAAATTAGCTTTAACCTAAAAGAAGTCTTGTTTGGTTGAGGTTTGAAGGCTCTGGCGGATTACATACCCTACGCGTTTTTTGCAAATAGCAAACCACGGACTATCGTCCTAGTCCTTCATTCTATTTTAAAATCTCAACTTTTGTCATTTCAAGCCTGCCTGTTGGCAGACAGGCGGAGTCGAGAAATCTGAGTTTCTTAATTCAATATATTTCGACTGCGCTTGTCTTGTCAGTCAGGCAGTCGCGGCAGGATTACATATCCTGACTTCGATCTCTGCTGGAAATACAAAACCACTGCTATCGCAGTCCTGGTTTTATATTCACTCCGCGTTTAGAAAAGCAGGGCTTTTCACACTAGAGTAAAATATAAAAACCACATTCTAACAAATGTGGTTTTTGTGCTTATCGTGACCGCGTCAGGAGTCACTTCGTGCATCCCAAAGCGTTCCGCTTTGAAAATAGAAAGGTGACTTTCTCAAAACCTATAATATTGTCATTCTGAATTTATTTCAGAATCTTAAAGCAGCTGCTGGCTAGTGTCTATCAAGACCTTGAAACAAGTTCAAGGTGACAATTTGAGAGTTATGAGACGGCATTTTTGTGCTTATCGTGTATTTTACAGGAGTCACTTCGTGCATCCCAAAGCGTTCCGCTTTGAAAATAGTTTGAACAAAAAATCGCTCAAGTATACTTGGCGATTTTTGTTTAAAACTATTTATTCGTGACCGCGGAGGGATTCAAACCCCCAACCCTCAGAGCCGAAATCTGATGCGCTATTCAGTTGCGCCACGCGGCCTCAAATTTCCGTGAAAACGGAAATCTTAAATGCAAATTTACAATACTAATCGGTTTTAGGACAGTTTCTCCTTTACGATTTTAGAAATGGTTTTACCATCAGCTTTACCCGCTAAACGCTGAGAGGCCATTCCCATGACTTTGCCCATATCTTTCATCGAGCTGGCACCGGTTTCGGCGATAATCGCTTCCACATCTTTCCCGATTTCTTCTTCTCTTCATTGCGCCGGTAAAAACTGTTCGATGATCTTAGCTTCAGCTAGCTCCGCTTCTGCCAAATCCTCTCTATTCTGTTCTTTATAAGTTTGAGCACTATCTTTTCGTTGCTTCACCAGTTTTTGAACCAGCTTCAACTCTTCGGCTTCGCTCATATCCTCCTTGTTGGATGATGCTGTTTTCGCCTTTAAAATTTCACTTTTTATAGAGCGCAAAGAAGCTAAAGCCACTGTGTCTTTTGCTTTCATCGCCTCTTTCATTTTTTGCATTACCTCCTGTTCGAGTGCCATGTTTAATTTTTTAGGCTAAGATAAATAATATTACTTCAAAATCAATCCAAAGCCTTACTTTCAATGTAACCAAAGTTACTGCAGCAGCTTTATCTTCGATCTACCTTTGCCTCACAAATGAAACACATTTCATGGAAATAATAGAACTTTTAGGTTTTTTTGGTGCACTCGTCATAGGTGTGGTTTTAGGGTTAATCGGCGGAGGCGGCTCCATACTCACCGTTCCGGTTTTGGTCTACCTCTTGATGGAAGATCCCGTTACGGCAACAGCTTATTCCTTATTCGTCGTCGGTACAGCCAGTTTGGTTGGGGCTGTGCGTAACATGCAAAAAGGCCTGGTTGATATCAAAACAGCAGTAGTCTTTGCCATACCTGCGTTTATCGCCGTTTATGCCACCAGAAAGTATGCAGTTCCTGCCATCCCAGAGTCCATTTTTACCTTAGGAGGTTTTGAGGTGACCAAAGATATCGGTATCATGTTGTTCTTCGCACTTATTATGGTGCTGGCTTCCTATTCCATGATCAAAAACAAAAAGAAGGATCTGGCAGAAAAAGAAGTGGAGGTGAAGTATAACTATCCGCTTATTATTGTTGAAGGGGTAGTGGTAGGAT
>CAJXMT010000284.1 GCA_913056155.1 uncultured Cryomorphaceae bacterium | reverse complement strand
TGCATTTCGCCATTTTCGAGTATGTGGGCAGCGCCAGCAACCGCAACTACCTCACCAGCGGCGGCTTCGCTACCTTCAGCGTACAAACGGGCGCCTCCTACGCCACAACCGGCGGCGGAAGCTGGGATGCAGCCGGCGTGTGGCCAGATGATATTGCGCCGGTTTCCCCGGTAGAAATTACCATAAGCCACGATATTACCGTTAATGTGGCCACCGCAACGCTCTCGGATATCATCATAGAAGAAAACCGTACACTCAGCTTTACCGAAGGTGGCGAACTGCTTATTTCAGCCGGATCCGTGGAGGCCAATGGCACCATTGATGCTTGTGCGGGCAACGCACCGGCGGGCTGCAGCGGAAAAATCACGTTTAATAACGGCGTGGAAATTACCGGAGGAACCATCGCGTTGCCTACAGAGTGGAGCCGACTTTCAAGTGATGCGTTTTATAAAATTACAGAAGATATTTCTGTTGAAGCACACCTTACCGTGCATGAAGGTACGTTACTTCACTTTGATGAAGATGTGGAAATTGTTGTGGACGAAGGCGCTTCAGGTACTTCGCATGACGGAATTATCGAGGTAAAAGGTTCGGCCTCAAACCCGGTATTATTTACGTCATCTAACCATGCCGGCGGCCAACATTGGAAAGGCTTGCGCGTAAACACTTCTGATTTGCGTAATTCGCTCGACCATGCTATTTTTGAATACGGGGGCGAATCCCGAATCTCAATAGGCCCTTTTTCAAGTCAAAACCGAGAAACCAACATCGCCGTGGATGAAGATGCTTATTTAGCGTTTGGCACGGTTACCTCATCACACAGTAAAGGTTGGGGTATTGCCGCTATACTTTCTGATGATATTGACATTTCAAATGCCGACTTGACGTACGAGGGAAATACGCAGGGAGATTTAGAAATTGTAGATGAATAAAGTCTTGAACAAAATTATAATCAAAAAAAAAGCCCGAAAATTCGGGCTTTTTTTATTCAAGCTACTTTCCACTATTCCTCAGGCACGATTTCCATTTGAATCACGTCGCCTTCATTTTTAGTTCCGCTTTGCTTTTTGTGCTGTGAGATAAAGTCATCGAGTTGTTCTGCGCCCAATCGCTTGGCGATTATCTTTTTATCTTTATCCAAAACGTACAATTGCGGTGTGCTGTAAATATCCCAGTAATCTCTAAAATTCAAGCTGTTGTAAGTAGTAATTTTACTTTGAATAAAGGTAGCGGCTTCCTTGTTAATATCGGGATTATCAGAGACATTTATAAAATTGTGAAGTTCTTTTTCTTCAATAAACTTTTCCCAATCTTCATTATGCAATGAAGTACTTACCGAGTAAACTGCCACCTCGTCATTCCACTCATCGTGAAATTTTTTGAGCTTGGGCAGCTCGCGCTTACAGTGCCCGCATTTGGGATCCCAAAATACCAAAATGGTGTAGTCTTTTTCAATATCATACATGCTTGTCCATTCGCCCTCGGGTGTGGGAAGTATCAAGTTTTCAGCTTTTACCCCCACAACTTGACGTTTGCGCTTTGTGTAATGATCTGCAATACTTTCAAATTGAGTACTGTCCAGCCAAAACGCTTTTCCCTCCATGTAATATTCTTCTGCCATGCACACAAAAACGGCATCCATACCCATCATTTTAGATTTTTCATACACATTGGTTACGTGTTGAACCACATATTTAAAAATCAATGAAGAGTCTCCCGATGTTCGATCGATAATATGCTTGGCGGCTGCACAAACAGAGTCGGGCACTTGCGGGGTAAGTTTAGTGATGTAGTAATCAATTTTATTGTGCAACACGGGGGTGCGAATCAAGCGATCATCAGATAAATCCACAAACTTGAAAAAGTTTTTGCGGTAATAGCGATATTGAGCGGTTGAATCGGCATCATTTTTCACCTCTTCGGGAATTTCGGGATCCTTGGAGGCTTTCAACACTTTGGTACTAGACATACGGTCATGTTTCTCGCAAAACGCATCGCGCCATTCATCAGCTTCAGCCGTTTGATCTTCTT
>CAJXMT010000283.1 GCA_913056155.1 uncultured Cryomorphaceae bacterium | reverse complement strand
CCTGATTGGGCTCAATCTTTGGGTACTGTTTTCTCACTTATGCTTATTTTCCCTTCTTGGGGCGGTATGCTCAATGGTTTACTTACTTTAAGAGGCGCTTGGGACAAAGTTAGGGAAAATCCCGTTTTAAAATTCTTTGTGGTAGCCATTACGGCATACGGTATGGCAACTTTTGAAGGGCCTATGCTCTCTACTCAATCGCTCAATGCCATTGCACACTACACCGATTGGATTCCCGCGCACGTTCACGTAGGCGCCTTGGGATGGAACGGTTTCATGGCTTTTGGGATGTTGTATTACTTATTCCCAAAGTTGTGGAACACCAAACTTTGGAGCATCAAGTTAGCCAACACCCATTTCTGGATTGGTACACTGGGCATTCTCTTTTGGGCTCTGCCCATGTATTGGGCGGGTTGGACTCAAGCCAGTATGTGGAAGCAGTTCACTGAAGAAGGTATTTTAGCATACCCCAACTTTTTGGAAACCGTAACACAGCTTGAGCCCATGTACATGCTTCGAGCATTGGGTGGTACGTTGTATGTAACAGGTATTATTTCTGCTGTTGTCAATCTTTGGATGACTGCCAAACAGGGAAGTTTTGTTTCTACAGAGGCTGCTTCAGCACCTGCCCTGACCAAAATATACAAAAAACCGAAAGGGGAATACTGGCACAGATGGATTGAGCGCCGCCCCGTTCAGTTTTTTGTTCTTTCTCTTGTGGCGGTGGCAATAGGAGGAGTAATCGAAATTTTACCTACCTTCAAAGTGGAAAGTAATATTCCTGAAATTGCAAGTGTACAACCTTATACCCCTCTTGAATTGGAAGGCCGCGATATATACATTCGCGAGGGTTGTAATAACTGCCATTCCCAAATGGTTCGCCCGTTCCGTAATGAGGTTGCACGATACGGCGAGTATTCCAAAGCAGGGGAATTTGTTTATGACTTCCCTCACCTTTGGGGCTCAAAACGCACAGGACCGGATATTCACAGGCTGGGGGGGAAATATCCCGATTCATGGCACTGGGAACACATGTACAACCCACACTCGACTTCACCCGGCTCAATAATGCCGCCCTACCCGTGGCTATTTGACGACGAATTAGATGTAAGCTATTTACCTAAAAAAATACGGGTGATGCAATCACTGGGAGTTCCCTACGAAAAAGGTTATGACGAAGCCGCAATTGAAGATTTACGCGAACAAGCAAATATAATAGCCGGCGGACTTCAAGAACAGGGCTATGATGCTGACGAAAATAAAGAGATTATTGCGCTTATAGCCTATTTACAAAGATTGGGTACCGATATTCAGGTAGCTGAAAATTAAAATATATACTATGCTTAAATTTATAAAAGGTCACATGTCGAGTATTGCAGATATCGAGTTATTCCCGATTATCTCTTTTCTCATATTTTTCACCGTATTTATTGCGATGATTCTATATGTGACCCTAATGAAAAAATCTACGGAACGCACTTATGCTTTTTTGCCCGTAGATGATCAAAAACATGAAATTAATACAAAAAAAAACGACCGTGAAAATGGTTGAAACACTATCATTATGAAAAGCTTAACAATATCAACGAGTAAAATAGCCGCGTTACTTGCTTTTTTCATTTTAGCATCGGCTCAGGTATCTGCACAAAACGAAGGAATTAGTTTTCCGCAAGAAACAAAGGTTTACCTTTTAGGTGCTATGCTTATTTTTCAAATCGTACTGCTTTTGGTTATAGTGAGTACGATTAAAAGTTTAACAGCTAAAAACGGCTTATGGAAAGCACTTCAAAACAAAAAGTCAGCCGGTGTTACCCTACTTCTTTTGAGCTTTACGGGAACATCATTTGCCGCAGACGGCTTGAATATACCGTATATTAATTCCGGGAATTTAGAAACATTACTGCTGATTTTAAACGGTGTCGTACTGCTGGTCATTTTTCTGTTATTAGGAACGGTCAAATCCTTAGTGAAATCAATCAAAAATGCTGCGGGTCATGACGATATTCCCGATCCACAAACCGAAAAGCAAAACT
>CAJXMT010000282.1 GCA_913056155.1 uncultured Cryomorphaceae bacterium | reverse complement strand
GCATGCTGTGCCCTGTGCGCCAAACCACTTGTGAAGGCGGAAAACCATAGGCACTTTGATCATTGGAGCTTATTGACGGGGGCGGCGCTCCTCCATTGCCCGTTCCTGTAGTGCCTCGATAGGGCCGTTCTACCGAGAATGAAACGCGATCTCCTTCGGGGTCAGTAACAGAATTCAAAACAACTGTTGTATCATTCACGCAAACATAGCCGATTAAGGTGTCATTAAACTGAGGAGATGAATTGGGAACGGCTGCATTACCGGCGGTGGGACCCGCCCAGGCGTGATAAGTCATGGCTTGAACTGAGGAATTATTTATGTTTTGTATGCCCGGAGGCCTGCAACAGCGATCGTATAGGAAATGGTGGCCGCTTGGTGAAACATCCAATTCTACTTCATTCTCAAATTTCACGAGATAAATGCAAGAATTGAATCCAAAACTGCAATTATTGGGAACATTAGGCGTAATACGGGCACTATCCACTAAGGGTAATCCCAGATTTCGCGTAAAAGAAATTTGATTATCGGTGTACGCACCTTCATAAACCCGAATGGGCAATACGGCCTCAGGAAATCCCGAACCCCAAAACTGTGAGGTACAATCGTAGTAGGCCGTTAAGGAGACTTTATAGGTAACTTTGGATTGATCTGTATTATATTGAAGAAATTCATATCCGATATGGCCTCCGATCAAATGTGAAGCGTGCAACCTGAATTCCGCTGTTTGCAAGAGGAACAGCAGCATAATCAAAAACCTGATTTGATAAAAAATACGCTTCATATCGGGTAGATGCAAAAACCGGAGTTATTGATGCTCAAGCTCTCGTTTTATATTTCGTTTTAAAAGCGTAAAAATATAAAAAAGCCCCGAGAATAAAAAATCCTCGGGGCAACGGGTTGTATTTTAAAAAATACAACGCCTAGCTGCTAGTTTCACACAGCGGCATTACTAAATGCCGGCGTGTTTTGGGCAGTTCCATAGTCTGCTTCCCAAACTTCTTCTATTTTGGAGGATGATAAATCTTCAAGCAACGCAATTACTTGCGATCCTTTCAAAAACCTCAAGGGAATGCGTGAGGAATATGTGCGACCGCTATCACTTTTTAAATAAACATCTACGCGTTTCCAAAAAGCAAAACCCTTGATGTGGATTTCTTGAATATGGTGTTTAACCAACCGTTGTGAAAAGCTTTTTATTTCCAAACTATCAGTTTTTAATAAGTCAGCATTGGCAAATTCAATATAGTCATTGTAGGACTTATAGGCTACGAGGTGGTTGGTTCGTTTAAAAAGAATGGCGGTCACCAGTAAAAATGCCGGAATACCAGCAATATAAGTCATTTCAATACTTCCGGTTGTAAAAAAAACAGCCAGAAGCATCGTGTAAAATATACCGGCCATAAAGTACAGACCAAGTATAATTTTCGAGTATTTTGGGCTTTTAAAGGACATAAAGTTCGCAGCTTTGTAGGCGCAAAATTATGCCGCAACTGCCCCTTTAGTTTGGCGACGTGAACATGAGGTGCTTAAAGTGTGATTAAATCGGTATCAAATATGTATCAAGCGGTATAAGTAGTGATCATTTTAGGTTTATCGGAGCTTAATCCCGATATGCAATTCGTGGCGTGATGGGATGGTTGGTTGCCGGGTGATTTCGTGAAGCCCGCCAACTGTCGTTGGGGGTAAACGTAAAGCGTAAGGAGTAAAGCGAATAGTTGCGGGTCGCCGAGTGGTTTATGCTTATTGCTCGAACTAATGCGCCCACCGTAGGTCAAGGTCGAGGTGGAGGTGGACTCGTTTGCACATCAATCGCGTTAGCGGCGTTAGAAACAAAATTTGCGGTTCAAGCAAAGAGCATTCAATACGCGGCGCGCACAATTTCACCCCCTTACTCCTGACCACTTACTCCTTACTCCTTACCGCAACACCGTCACCGTCCCGATCTTTTCCTCGCTGCGGTAATCGCCTTTGCGGAACCAAATTTTGTAGGTGTACATGCCTTGGTTGACGATTTTGCCGCGGTAGGTGCCGTC
>CAJXMT010000281.1 GCA_913056155.1 uncultured Cryomorphaceae bacterium | reverse complement strand
CACATAAGTAGCTCCGTAACCGTAAATACGCAGCGGGGCATCTTCATAACGGGCAAAAGACAGCGACTTGAGGTAATTGCGCACTTCTGATTTCAGTACCCCTTCCCCTACTCCGTGAATAATAATAAGTTCCCGCACACTCTTCACGCAAGCTGCCTGAACAGCTTCTTGTAAATATCCCATTTGATAGGTTACAATTTCACCGTTCGTCATCTGCTTGTGGTTGGACGTAATTTCGTGAATGTGCAAATCAATTTCGGGTTGTCCTTTGGTATTTACCTTGTTAAATAGCTCACCGGCATGTAGGTATTGATGCGTTCGATCGTCTCGGTTCTGACCATAAGAAACCGCATCTTCATCACCCTCATTGGTGAAAAAACGCTCCTTTTTAAGGTATCGCGTCACCTCACCGTCAAAGGCCACCAATTCCGTTAAATCGTACTCAAAATCAAAGCCGTCCACCTCAACCACGGCCTTACCCGCCGGCTCATCAACAGCTTTCACAATTCCTGTTCCGCTCTCATTCAATAACTTTACTTTTTCGCCCGGTTCAAACATATTGTATAGCTTTTAAAAGTACATATAAGCAGCCGTTCTATACGTATTGGCGTGGGCTTCGACTATATCGGCCAATCGTTCAGAGTAACCGCCTCCCATACTGCAAGCAACGGGAACCTCGTTGCGTTTGCAATGTTCAAATACAAATTGATCGCGCTCCTTGCATCCTTTTATCGTTAATCCCAACCGACCTAATTTATCAGATTGAAGTACGTCAACTCCACATTGATAGAAAATAAAATCGGGTTGTACTTCCTCTAACAAGCGCGGCAAATGATTGTGTAACTGCTGTAAATAAGCACGGTCATCAATAAAATCGGGCAGTTCCACATCCAAGTCACTTTTTTCTTTACGCAACGGATAATTATGAGCCCCGTGCATGCTAAAAGTAAAAACTTCCGGTCGATGCTCAAAAATCTGAGCCGTCCCGTTTCCTTGGTGCACATCTAAATCTACCACCAATATACGATTGATGTCATCGTAATTCCGGAGCAGGTAATCGCTGCTTACGGCAATATCATTGAGTAAGCAAAAACCTTCTCCCCGGTTTGTAAAAGCGTGATGCGTACCGCCTGCAATATTAAAAGAAACGCCAAACTCCATCGCGTAAACGGCAGATTGAATACTGCCGCCCGTAATCAGCAGCTCCCGCTCCACGAGTTCTCTTGAATGCGGAAAGCCTGTTTTCCGCTGTTCGCGCGATGTGATTTCTAAATTCAACAGCCTGTTCCAATATTCCTCATCGTGCACGGTTGTGGCATCTGCTTTTTCCACCGGCCGGGGAACAAAAAAACTTTCCTGTGTTACCGTACCCTCGTATATCAATTGTTCAGGCAACAATTCGTACTTTTCCATAGGGAATTTATGACCGGCAGGCAGTGGATGCATGTAACAGGAGTCAAAAGCAATTTTGAGCATTTCATTATTTTTACCTTCTCATTTCACGGCGTTTACGGGGTTTATCAAAACCCTCAAATATTCCCGTGACAAGAGATAACAATAAGCTGAATAACAAGGCCCACCAAAAGTTGTTTACCGTAAAGCCTTCCAACAACGAGCCGGTGAGTTGAATAATCAATGCATTGATGACAAAAAGGAACAACCCGAGGGTAACTACGGTTACAGGCAAAGTCAACACTACGAGCAAGGGCTTTAAAAAGGCATTGAAAAAGGCCAATAACAAAGCCACGGCTATCCCGGTAAAATAATCATCTACACTTGCACCGGGAAGCAACCATGCAGTGACCATTACGGCAAGTGAAGAAATTATAATTTTAATAAGGAAATACACAAAGCGATTCATACCCACATTTTTGAAAATTAATCACTCGAGCGTTTTCCGCTAAAAAAATAACTGAGCGAGATATTAACGCTGTTGTAGGTCAACAGGTTATTGTTTACTGTTCTGTCAGAACCGGTTCTGCGCGAGGTGGATGAAGAACCTGAAACGGGATCGTTTATGGTTACAATATCAAAGTCACCACCGCCG
>CAJXMT010000280.1 GCA_913056155.1 uncultured Cryomorphaceae bacterium | reverse complement strand
GAGGTGATCTTGGCGAGTTCAATTTCTTCCTCATCAGCCGGTTGAGGTTGCCCCTGCATGGTGCGTTTCATCTTTTTACCGTCAAAAACCGTTTCCATCAAATTCATACCCATCATCGAAACGGAGCTGTATGATTTGTTGGGGGCTCCGTACATTTCCGTAATGGTAAGTGATCGGCCTTGCAATTCAGCCTCACGCGTGATTTTCATGTTTTTTACACCGTTAATGGCTTTTTTGCCGCCCAGCGCTTCCACATAACTTTTCAGCACTTGATCAACCGTCAAGTCTTCGGGCAGTTCAGGCTGTGAGCCGTCCACTTCATTGCCGTAAATATCAAAGAATTTCATTTCTCCGAATTTTTCGAGTTTGGGAGCTACCTCAGAGGCTTTTCCCACTACTAAAATCACGGGATTTTTGTAGTCGATATATGTAGAGGCTACGCGCTTTATTTCGGCTCGTGTTACATTTTCAATGGTGGTGAGGTAGTTTTTGTAGTAATCCTCATCCATGTTATATCTGTCAATATTTACGGCAAAGCGAGCTATGGTTTGAGCATTTTCCAAGGAGCGGGCAAATGAACCGGAACGGAAGTTTTTGGCTGCCTCTTGCTCTTCTTTGGAAACTTCATTTTCTGCCATTTTTTCGAATTCGCTTAAAAATTCAATAATGGCACTGTCGGTAACTTCATTACGAACGTTGGCTTCGGCTCTGAAAGTTGAAATCAACTCATCGGTGCCGTATCCGGAATAGGCTCCGTATGTATAGGCTTTATCTTCACGTAAATTTTGGAATAATCGACCCTGAGAGCCACCGCCCAATATTTGATTCATGATACTCATGGGAATTACGTCTTCTGTACCGGGTTTAAGTTCAATTGTGTTACCTATTTTGATTACCGATTGAACTGCTGTTTCGCGATTTACAACGGCTATTAAAGGCTCATTGCGTTTGGCGGGCATTTCGTATTTATGTTGAGGAACTTCACCTTGATCCCAATCGGCAAAGTACTGTTCAACCATTTTTTTGGCTTTGCGCTTTTTGATATCGCCCACAATGGCCAAATAGGAAACGTTGGGTTTAAAGTAAGTGTTGTAATAGTTTTTACAATCCTCAACAGTTATGTTTTCAAGTGTTTCGCGGGTCATTACTTCACCGTATGGGTGATCCTTACCGTAAAAAAGAGCGTTTCCCACGCGACTTGCAATAGCATCGGGATCGTTTTCAGAGGCTTTTAATCCCGACAGTTCTTGCTTTTTCAGCTTGTCAAAAGCGTCTTTTTTAAAGGCCGGATTTTTAATCACATCGGCCATGATTTCCATGACTTTTTCTGTTTCCGTTGAAAGCGCTCTCGCGTAAACAAAGTTTGATGAAGTACTAATTCTACCGCCGATGAATTCGATTTCATCGTACAGGGCTTCTTTATCGCGGTTGGTAGTTCCTTCCCCTAACAAGTCACCGGCTATGCTCACGTATCCGGCTTTATCACCTTCCAAAATAGGATCGCGATTTACAATCAAGCTCATGGCAACACGTGGAATTTTATCGTCTTCAATGACAAATACCTTCAATCCGTTGTCCAGCGTAAAGCTGTCGTAATCTTTAAATTGAATTTCGGGAGCGGGTCCGGGCTCGGGCATTTTGCTGCGGTCTATTTGCGCCTGCAAAGCGGGCAACGTAAAAGTGAAAAGCGCTGCAAATAATAGTGCGGCGGCTTTGCCGGTTATTGAATCGTTTACTTTCATAATATAATTATTGTTTTTTGTTTCGGTTTATTTTACCGGTTCATCGGCCGGTAAGTAATATAAGGTTACTCGATTTTGATCGGTTAAATATTTTTTCGCTACGCGACGAATATCTTCACGAGTGACATTCATGTACAAGTCAATTTCGTTGTTAATTAACTCTGTATTTCCATACAAAACATTGTAAGTTGCCAATGAGGAGGCAATACCGGATGTACTGCTGTTGCTTTGTACAAAGTCTGATTTTTGTTGGTTTCTGATTTTTTCAAACTCCTTTTCATCCAGTAAATCGGTTTTGAGTTTTT
>CAJXMT010000279.1 GCA_913056155.1 uncultured Cryomorphaceae bacterium | reverse complement strand
CCCGCCGCATTTTTGAAAGCGCACAAACCGGCAAAAAGGAAAAAGAGTACGATTAAATTACGTTTCATTACAACTTGTTTGTTTTACTCATTAACAACATATCTAAAGTCGAGATGGCCGCCATAGCCTCCACAATGGGAACAGCCCTGTGCACCACACAAGGATCGTGTCGCCCTTTTCCTTCAATCGTCACATCATCGCCTTTTTTATCGGCACTTTGTTGATTTTTCATGAGTGTAGCTACCGGCTTAAAAGCCACCCTGAAAAACACATCGGCACCGGTAGTAATTCCACCTTGAACGCCGCCGCTGTGGTTGGTTTTGGCCGCTAATTCACCGGCTTCATTTTTTTGAAATACGTCATTATGGTCAGAGCCGTACATCGCCGGTGCGTCAAATCCCGAGCCGTAGTCAAAGCCCTTTACCGCGTTGATTCCCAACATGGCCGCTCCCAGTCGGGCGTGAAACTTATCAAAAACCGGTTCGCCCAATCCGGCGGGAAGTCCGCGAATAACACCCGTCACTACGCCTCCTACCGTATCGCCTTCATCCCGTACTTTTTCAATCAACTTTTGAAACCTTACCGCTGTAGGTTGGTGCGGACACCGAACCAAGTTGGAATCTGTTAGTGAAAAATCCAACTCGTTGTAATGTAGCGGTACAACCTCATCGCCCACTCGGGAAACAAAGGCATTTATACTGATGTTCCGGCGCTCCAAAATTTGTTTGGCCAAGGCACCGGCCACAACACGGCAAGCGGTCTCCCGAGCTGAGGATCTTCCACCGCCCCGGTGATCGCGCGTACCGTACTTTTTATCGTATGAAAAATCGGCGTGGGAGGGTCTGTATATATCTTTTAGATGGTCGTAATCTTTTGAATTTTGATCGGCATTGGGGATGTTAAATCCAATAGGAGTGCCCGTTGTTTGCCCCTTAAAAATACCCGATAAAAATTCAACCGTATCCGATTCCTTTCTTTGGGTAGTAATACTGCTTTGGCCGGGCTTGCGGCGATCTAATTCTTTTTGCAAAGCGTCAAAATCAATGGTAATTCCGGCGGGACATCCGTCAATAACGCCTCCGATTGCCTTCCCGTGAGACTCCCCGAACGTGCTAACTTTAAACAATTTACCAAATGTATTTCCGGCGCCCATATTTGTTATTAATCTGTCGAGCGAAAGTAACGGTTTTTATTGAAATGAAGCTTTCCTTTTTGTGACGAGAGATTGTAAACCGGGCCCTGAGGTGAGCAACCCGATTTGGACGGGAATCTTCTTTTTCCCACCATCTTCTTTCAAAATTGAATGCTTTTCCTCTTTCGTAAATGTTCTCTTCGCATTCATAATTGACAAAATTATATAGATTAATAAATATAACTTTGTCAGACTTTTTAGGGGGCCAAATCAGCGGACTCCTGTGCTCCATGCTCCATGCAGCGAGCATCGCGAGCCACCATGCCGTGAACGAAGTGAACGACCATGCGGCGAGCGCAGCGAGTCACCTCAACACCTGCACACTCCCCTTCACCACTTCATCGCCGCTCGTGAACACATAAAAGTACGTTCCCTCGGGAACGGGTTCGCCGCTAAAATTGCGTCCGTTCCAACTGATACCTGCGCCTTCACGGGTTTCGTGAATCAAGTTGCCCCAGCGGTTGTAAACTTGTAAAGTGCCGCATACGTGGTTGACCGGTCCCACGGGCTCAAAAATGTCGTTGACGCCGTCGCCGTTAGGCGTGAATACGTTGGGAAGTTCAACGCCCAAAGCAGCGCTGCCTTCGCCAATGACGAGTTTGGTGGTGCGTAAACACCGGCGCGACTCATCATATTCTGCGATTAAAAACGAGTCTCCGTCGCTTACCCGAATGTCTTCTATCTGCATTTCATTGCCGTTTAAATACCATGCTACCCCCGGTTGCGGCGTGATGCGCAGCACGGCTTTTTCGCAGTCGCGCAGGATTTCAAAATTGCCCGTCGGTTCATTTTGAGGCAGTAAAAGTTCGGCGTTGACGTGTACGGTATCGCTGCAGTTTTGCGGATTGAATGCGATAAACTTTTCGGTCAGAACCCC
>CAJXMT010000278.1 GCA_913056155.1 uncultured Cryomorphaceae bacterium | reverse complement strand
CCGCCACAAAAAACCGGCGTGGTCGGGGCTTGTTGTTTTGCACAAAGTAAATCAACAACTTGTCATTTACTTCCAACCGCATTTTATCGGCAATGTGACGTGAGATCGTAATACTGTCGCTGCGGGCCGTGTCACTGTAAACCGGCACACTGCCCTCCTGTAAGTTACGCTCAAAAAACGCACCGTTAAAATCTGCGCCCACCCCCTTAAAAACAACGCCTGAAATTTCATCATCGGCTTTTAAAATGCCCGGTTTTTGCGCAAAAACATGAATGCTGCGCACCTCTTTCAGCGTATCGATATGCGGATAAAAATCTTGATGTTTTGAAACCGGATGCACAGCTACCGAGCCGTTTGAATTGTCAAATGAAGTGACTTGAATATGCGAACCAAACCCAATTACCTTTTCGCGAATCTCCTTTTGAAAACCGGTTAAAATACTTACCGCCAATATCATAACTATTACACCCACAGCAATACCACCCACAGCAATTTGTATAATGGGCTTGGTAGCACGCCTTACCGATGCATGTTTTTGCGCATCAGTTTTAATGATGCGGCCGGCAATAAACTGTTCAAAACTCAAAACGGCACGGTTATTAGATTAACGTAATTCCTTTACTTTGCGCGCTGTTGCACAAAATTAAATCTATGGCAAAGGTGAAAAATATAGGGGTTTTCACGGTGTTTTTTTTACAGGCTTTTTTATTTTTTGGTCAGAACCCCACCCCAAATAACGCCGGTACCCCGTCTAAAGTGATTACGGGTATGGAGCAACTCGGCGATTATACCGCCGAGTTGGAAAATCTGCGAATAGCTGTTGTCACTAATCATACCGCAGTATCAAACGGAGTTCACTTGGTGGATTATCTTTTAAATGAAGATTTAAACGTGGTTAAGGTTTTTGCGCCTGAGCACGGTTTTCGCGGCACGGCTGATGCCGGAGAACACGTAGCCTCGGGAAAAGACAAAAAAACGGGACTGCCCGTCATCTCTTTGTACGGAAACAATAAAAAGCCCAAACCCGAGCAACTCGCCAACGTAGATGTATTGATTTTTGACATTCAGGATGTGGGCGTTCGGTTTTACACGTACATCTCAACGCTTCATTACGTTATGGAAGCAGCCGCCGAAACGGGGAAAAAAGTATGGGTACCGGACAGGCCCAATCCCAACGGTTTTTATGTGTCGGGACCGGTTCTGAAAGAAAAAAAATACCGCTCCTTTGTGGGTATGCATCCCATACCGGTGGTTCACGGCCTCACCGTGGGCGAACTGGCTCAAATGATTAACGGCGAAAAATGGCTTGAAGGTGAGCTGCAATGCGACTTAAAGGTGATTCGCGTCAAAAACTACACCCACGATATGTTGTATGAGCTGCCCATTGCCCCCTCACCCAACCTGAAAAATATGCGCGCTGTTTACTTGTATCCCGGCTTGGGACTTTTTGAAGGCACGGTGGTAAGTGTGGGCCGCGGAACCGACTACCCTTTTGAGGTTTTTGGTCACCCCGATTTAACTACAGGTGATTTTACGTTTACGCCTCAGCCCGCGCCGGGAGCAAAAAATCCCAAGCTCAACGGGAAAACATGCAGGGGTTTTGACCTGCGCAATTTAGATGCTCAGTTTGCTTTAGAAACGCGCAAACTCTACCTCACTTGGCTCAAAACCGCTTTTGAACACTACGCAGGTACAGAACCGTTTTTCTTGAAAAACAACTTTTTCAATTTACTGGCGGGAAATAACCGGTTGCAAGAACAAATTAAAAACAAGATGCCGCTTAAAGAAATAGAAAAATCGTGGCAGCCGGATTTAACGGAATACATGCAAATGCGAAAAAAATATTTGCTGTACCCCGACTTTACGCCGGCAAAAGGATTTTAGTACCATTGAAGTGTGAAAGCTCAAAGTTGCCGGCGGATTGATCTCGCGATGTAGAAGAAAGAAGCGAATTGACCCCCCAATGCTTGTCCCCAATTTCAAAATAAAATGCCGTAAGACTCAACTTTTAATGACTCACAATCTTGTGATTCTCCATACGGTTATCCGCGGTTTTAACACGCAAAATATAAACACCCTTGGCGTCAACCTTTACCGTTTG
>CAJXMT010000277.1 GCA_913056155.1 uncultured Cryomorphaceae bacterium | reverse complement strand
TTGCGATTTACTGTAAGAGTATAGGAGTTACTTCTCCTTTTGAAATGACTATTGCTTTAGCAGAAAATGCAGTTTTTGCACTCTCGCTTTTATCCCGACGGCCGCCTTTACCACAGGTTTGGAGTGCGTACCTTCATAACACCCGAATGGTTTTTTGCCGCCGGACTTAAAAGTCACTTTTTTGTAGCCGATTTTTTTGAATTTGGATTTGGACGTGCACTATGGAAAAAATAATCACAATCGCCGGTTTTGCCCTGCTTTATGCATTTACGTCGTGTAAAAAAGATCCCGTAACCGGCTGTTTTATCAAAAAAGGCGATAACGTTACCCAAGAGGTTGAAATGACCGGCAACTTCACCGCCATCGAGCTTTACGGACTCATTGACCTCGAAATCATTCAAAATTCACAATACAAATTAGAAATCGAAGCCGGGGAAAACACAATTGCATTTTATGATGCACGCATTGAAAACGGCACTTTGATTATTGAAGATAACAGCAAATGCAATGCAGTTCGCAACTTTGCGCGACCCCAAGTAACCGTTTCACTTCCCGAGTTAAAGCAACTGCGATATTACGGTAACGGCACAGTGACCAATCGCGATACCCTTTTTGCCGATCACCTCGAAATAGACCTTTGGGGCGGCGGAGAGCAAGTGGATTTAACCGTAAATACCGATTTATTGGAGGGCCGCATTCACGCCTCCACTTGCGATTTGGTGCTATCCGGTAAAACCAATCACCTGGGCGTATTTAAACGCGGATTGGGTAAACTAAAAGCTTTCGAATTACAAGCGCAAACCTGCTTTGTTGAATCCTTCAGCGTAACCAATAGTGAAGTCAACGTAAACACACTTTTAGATGCCAAAATCAGCTATTTGGGAAATATTTATTATCGGGGAAATCCCGAAATCAGGTTTTTGGAAACCACGGGTGAAGGCAAACTACTCAACGCCAATTGAAATCACTTTCCGTAACGGCGTCTAAATTCAGATTTGAGTCCGTCAACAGCCACACGAGTAGGTAACGGACTAATTTGAGAGGATAGACTTAACACCATTTTAGTAAACTCCACGGCATCGGCATCTTCCTTTACCTTGGAAGCGGCGATATTGACAATACGAATCGATTCCTCTTTGGATTGAACCACGAGTTTCCAAGCCTCACCGGAAATATATAATTGCTGAGTAATATTGTGATCAAACTCCTTTTTAATCGTTTGAATCATGCCCGCCTGCATGGATTCAGCAGTTTTGTAACCACCGCGCAACCGCATGGCAAGTGCATCGGGTGAAATACGCTCTAAAAACAAAATCAGTCGCTCGTAAGCCTGTAACTTTTGATCGTCAAATCGATTTCTGTCGATTTTTCGAAGCTCCAGCGCCTTCATTTTTTCCTGGTTTTCAAATTGTGCGCGAATCAAGTAATACACCGTTGCGCTCAACAGCCCCGAAGGAATCAAAACCAAAAGAATGTTGAATAAAATATCCATATATGATGAGTTTGAGCGCCCAAAATTGCGAAAATTTTGCGTGCCGGAGCATCGGGTATTCCCAATAATTCTTACAGCGCTTTAAAACAACTCCTTTTTGTTGTTCAACAACAATACATAATCATCATCCAACTCCATAAAACCTTGATCGTAACAAAAATAAGTTGTGGTACCATCTTGGTTTCGCGCTTTGTGGGTGACAAAATCAAATCGAAAACCATTTTCATAAAGTCTGATGCGTTTTTCTTTGGTGCTGCCCTTGGTATTTAATCGAGTGAGAATATCGCGATTCTTTTTTAATACTTTATTCACCTGCCTCAAGTAAGCAGCTTCCTCACGATTCTCTCTGTTGTTATAACTGCTGCGACATTGCGGACTGCAAAACTTTTGATCTGCGCGGCCTCGCAGCTTTTCACCGCACTCTAAACATGTTCTTTCCATATTCAAGGTAGTTGATGAACCTCAAATATATACACTTTTGGTCAATTAACAACAATACTGATTAAAAACATACATTCCATAAAAAACAGAGCGCTGCCCGAATAAGCCTCCATGTTTTAACCTGAGTCGCCCCTTTGGAGTTCAAATACAGTTGTTAACGTTGTGTTTCTCACGCAATACCTGACTCAGGAGGAGTTGATTACAATAGTATTCTAGACCTGA
>CAJXMT010000276.1 GCA_913056155.1 uncultured Cryomorphaceae bacterium | reverse complement strand
TTGTCTACATCTGTTATCATTTTGGTGCCGGCTAGTTCTACTCCGTCTGGATCTGATAATAAGATTCTTGAGGATGCTGGTGTGAGTCCTAGTGCGCCCAATGCTGCAGCTCCCATACCAGTTTTCTTCAAGAAGTCTCGCCCTGCTATTTTCAAGCTCATTTAGCTTGTCTTCGAGTGTAGTTTTTATTTCAAAGTCTTTTGCTCTATATTTAAAAAGAAGAACAGTTAGAAAAACTAAAGCAGATATAATTGGCAAAAAGTATTTGAGAAAACCGTCTTGCATAAGACCGTATAAAAGCCCCATCATACAAACCAATCCAATAAAACCAAGAGCCTTTTCATTTCCTAAAATCTTGAATATCCAACGGTTCTTCGGAACGTACATACTACCCAAGATTAATCGAGCAAGTGATAGTTTCGACCGTTTTTTAAAATCCGCTATTTCTTGGTCAACATAGTCGTTTGTGAATTTGGTTATATCTTCTCGAAGTTCTTCCGCTGTCTCAACGTATGGAGGTGCTTCTTGATTTTGAAGTTCATTCCAATTCATTTGGTCGGAGTACGATTTGTGAACCGACTGGATTACGTCTAAGTAATTATTGTGTTCTTGAACTTCTTCTTCATTCGCTCTTATCATTTCACGCTTTTCCCTTTCCGCTTGCTCTTTTTCCATTTGTTTGAGCCTTCGTTCTCGTTCCCTGCGGTCTTTCTCAATTTGTTGCTGGTGTTGTTTGTACTCTCTTGCTTCAACTCGTTGTTGTTTCCGTTTCTCGACTTCAATTACGTGTCGTCTTGGTGTCGCCCAACCCGTGTTTCCAAAAACTTTGTTGCTGACCCATTTCCCCGTATTTCTGCCGAGTTCATTTTGTAAAGATTTTCCAAATCCCATTCGTCTTGATTTTATGTTAATTAATAGTGTTCTGTCGTTTCTTTAAATGAATGCCAACTTGTTTATAGATACACAAAATGTATACTTATCCACCCAAAATCCGTGGCTAAGTATACATTTGGTTGTTTCTTATTGCAATGATAATGATAAATCATCAAACGGACTTTTCATGTTCTGTATTTCGTTGGTGATTAGGCAGGTTAAATAATCGATGGTGGGGTTGCTTTTGAAATCGTTTGTCTTTTTTCCAAAATTGCGGATATGGCAAAGCCCTGTCACTCCCGGTATGTGCTTCCATTTGGCGGGTCGGTAACTTGGCGTTATATCCAATAAAATTGCGCTAAATGAAATAAATTGCTTTGTTCCTTCTCGCGTTCTGCCGTGCAATTTTACATTGAGGGTAAGAACGCCAACACGGTATCCGTTGTACGTCTGTTATCCTGATGTGCAGTTTGTATCCTAAAACGGTAAGGTGGTGGGGAATGTATACGGAATCAATGTTTGCGCTTTCTGAATGCCGAGAATGATTGGGAAGTAGTGAAATCATTCTTCTCAATCCCATCCAAAAAAGCGCTCTCCTTACACAATATCACCCTGCCCCGCGAATATCTTACCCCAAACCTTGCGCACCGCAATCAATTTCACTTTCTTTGTTCGCTTATTTTATCCGATGGAAAATCACTTGACTTTTTCTGTAACTTCAATCCTGCAAGGACTCGGAGGTCTGATCGTACTTATTGCCCTGGCCTGGGTGGTGAGCGAAAACCGCAAAAAAATCAATTGGAAAATTGTCGCTAAAGGTCTCGCACTGCAAATTGTACTGGCCATATTGGTGCTCAAAGTGCCCTTTGTAGCTGCCGGATTCGATTTTTTGAGTCGCGCCTTCGTGAAAGTGATCTCCTTTACTTACTTTGGGAATGAGTTCCTTTTTCGCTCGTTTTCGTCCGGTGAAATTCATCCCGGATTGCTCAATTTTGCCTTTAATGTGCTGCCCACGATTGTGTTTTTCTCGGCGCTCTCTGCCGTGTTGTACTACCTGGGCATCCTGCAAAAAGTTGTGTATTACTTCGCCGTGGTCATGAAAAAAGCCATGTCGCTCTCCGGTGCTGAGAGTTTGGCCGCAGCCGGCAATATGTTTATGGGCCAAACCGAGGCGCCGCTGTTAATCAAACCCTATTTGCCCAAAATGACGCGCTCAGAGATGATGGCGCTGATGACGGGCGGAATGGCCACTATAGCGGGCGGCGTGCTGGCGGCCTACATCGGGTTT
>CAJXMT010000275.1 GCA_913056155.1 uncultured Cryomorphaceae bacterium | reverse complement strand
TACCGATGACGAGCGTATTTTTAATGAAGTATCCGGTTTTCATGGGCGGGTAGTGATGACGGCTACTCATCACCAATCCGGAACAGACAGGTGTTTGGAAGCCGCGGAGATTATTGCGAAAAAGCAGGATTTAAATTTCGATGTCATAATCAACATCCAAGGAGACGAACCATTTATTGAGGGAGAATCACTGGAGTTGTTGAAACGTTTATTTGATGATGCAAAATGTGAATTCGGTACACTTGCCTACCGCATTACCAATGAAAAAAGCCTCTCTAACCCCGGAAATGTATTTGTGACGCTCACCAAAAGTCAAAAAGCCCTGTATTTCTCGAGGTCATTGATTCCTTATTTTCGAGATGCAAAATCAGCAGATATCAAGCAAATCGAGGTTTACAAGCACATCGGATTGTACGGATACACGCCCGATGCTCTGAAAAAATTTGCCGCAATGCCGCAAAGTTCACTGGAAAAAGCAGAGAAATTAGAACAAAACCGTTTTTTAGAAAACGACGGTAATATTTACGTAGCCGTTACGCCGCATCAAGCCATTGCGGTAGATACCCCGCAAGATTTGGAAAATGCCCGTAATATTTGTCAAACAAGCGGCGAATAAATTCCGGTTCTGACCAAAAGCTTACTCCAAATCCAAATCACCCTGAAGCTTAAATCCCAGTTGTTTATCAGTCCCCAAATTGTTGTTTTGTGAAAGTTGATGCATTTGACTCACGCTAATGCGCTCCATATTGGCAAACGGCGGAGATTGCAACTCAAACTTTATGGCGTAAAATATGGAGCTCTCAATAATATTCACCATAGTTTCGCGATCGAGTTTGCCCTCCACGAAGTTATTAAACAAGTAGTTGAGCTCTTTTTTGCCTTCAGCAAAAAAGTGGCGCTCGCGATTCACAAAAAGGCGTGTAACCAAATAACCCGCGTCATTTAAGCGGTTGAATTTAAAACTATCTGCCAAGAAGTTGTAAACATTGATCATTCCGCAATAAGCTCGTGTTTCGTCTTTTTTAACGTAACTCGTTTTCCAAATATGATGATCTTTATCAAAAGTGAAAATATTAGTGTGCATTTGAAAAACCAAAATGTCGCCACCAAATTGAATTTGAGCACGATACTGATTTTGAGAGCTGTACTCAATTTTTACCCGTTCATCTAAATGACAAACGTGATTACTGTATTCAGTGGCGATTTCTTCTAATACAGATTTAACCTCATCAAATACTTTTTGTGTTTCCTCAAAAACATCTTGCTTGGTGCAGGATCGGGTTTGAAAAAGCTTATAAATTTTTTCTCTTTTCGTTTGAGCCATAATCACTTTCTTTTAATAGGCGCGAGCAAAGTAAACCAGTTTTTTGGTTTTGGTTTTGGTCAGAACACATTCTCCCTCTGCACTTTGCCCTTCAGAAGGCAACGGCATAAGGCGAATCGTTGCTTTCGTCAGTTCTTTTATTTTCTGTTCCGTTTCCGGGGTTCCGTCCCAGTAAGCTTTCACAAATCCGCCGGCTTTGATGGCCGCTTTAAAATCGTCCCAATTATCTACCGATACAGTGCGGTCATTTCGTTTTTTCAAAGCTCGGTCATATAGCGACTGCTGAATTTCATCCAGCAGCGTGAAAATTTTAGAGGCAGTCTCGTCATAGTTCACAAATTCTTTAGTGAGGGTATCGCGCCTGGCTAATTCAACGGTTCCATTTTCTAAATCTTTGGGGCCGATGGCAATGCGCAAGGGAACCCCTTTAAACTCATATTCAATAAACTTCCAACCCGGCTTGTGTATATCGCGATCGTCATATTTTACAATGAGCCCTTTGGCTTCCAGTTGGGCTTTCAGTGCGTTGGCTTTTTCTGAGATGGCTTCCAACTGTTCCTCATTCCTGTAAATGGGAATAATGGCGACGTGAATAGGCGCTAATTTCGGAGGCAACACCAAGCCGTTGTCATCACTGTGTGTCATAATAAGTGCGCCCATCAACCTTGTAGAAACACCCCAAGAAGTAGCCCAAACATATTCCTCTTGACCCGATTGAGCCGCGTACTTCACATCAAAAGCACGAGCGAAATTTTGACCTAAAAAGTGAGATGTGCCGGCTTGAAGGGCTTTTCCGTCCTGCATCAGCGCTTCCATACAATAGGTCTCCAAAGCACCCGCACA
>CAJXMT010000274.1 GCA_913056155.1 uncultured Cryomorphaceae bacterium | reverse complement strand
CTTTTGTTGCCGAGTCTGTTTCCAATACCGATTTATTGATTAAAATGAGCGAGGGCAAATTAGGACTGGCTATAATCGGCACCGCGCAGCATGTACAGGGCGTTATTACAGACGGCGATTTGAGACGCGGCATCATCAGGCACGGTTCATTTCAAAATATGTCTGTACGCGCATCAATGACACCCAATCCTAAAAAAGTGAAGGAGAATCAAAAATTGGTGGAGGTGGAGCGCATGATGAAAAACGAGAAAATCACTACAATTTTGGTAGAGAATGACAACGGTACGGTGACAGGCGTATTTCAGTTGTTTGAATAGTACGAACCACTAGCGGAGTTTGAAAAGGGCTCTGACCGAAAACATAAAAAATGAGCAACAAAAAAAATATTTTAATTACCGGGGGCGCCGGTTTTATAGGTTCTCACGTGGTTAGGCTATTTGTAAAAAACTACCCCGATTCTCACATCATCAATTTTGACGCACTCACCTATGCCGGGAATTTGGAAAATTTACGTGACGTTGAAAACAGCTCCAATTATACTTTTGTAAAAGGTGATATCACCAATACCGACGAGGTAGCTCGGGTTTTTCAAAAATACGAGATAAGTGATGTCATTCATTTAGCTGCCGAGAGTCACGTTGATCGCTCTATATCAGATCCCTCAGCATTTGTCAATACCAACGTAAACGGCACGGTGAATTTGCTCAATGCCGCCGTGGAACGCTGGAAAGGCCGGTACGCAAATCATTTGTTTTACCACGTTTCTACCGATGAGGTTTACGGCTCTTTAGGAGATACCGGTTTGTTTACCGAAGAAACTCCCTACGATCCAAAATCGCCGTACTCGGCCTCAAAAGCATCATCAGATCATTTTGTGCGGGCGTACACAAATACCTACGGTTTGCGAACGGTAATCAGCAATTGTTCCAATAATTACGGCCCCAATCAATTTCCCGAAAAGTTGATTCCGCTGTTAATTCACAACATCAAAACCGGAAAAGAACTCCCCGTTTACGGCAAGGGTTTAAATGTGCGCGATTGGTTATACGTTGTGGATCATGCCCGCGCCATTGAGGTAGTTTTTAACGAAGGAAAACCCGGGGAAACGTACAATATAGGCGGACACAATGAGTGGAAAAACATTGATATTGTAGAGTTGGTTTGTGACTTGACAGATGAAAAATTAAAGCGAGATACGGGAAGTGCGCGCCAACTCATCACTTTTGTGAAAGACCGCGCGGGTCATGATATGCGCTACGCCATTGATGCTTCTAAAATCGAACGGGAGTTGGGCTGGAAGCCCTCGCTGCAATTTGAAAAAGGAATTGCCCTCACCATCGATTGGTATTTGAAAAATGAGGAATGGCTCAACGGCGTTACCTCGGGTGATTATCGCGCTTATTACGATAAACAATACGCTCAATAGCAATTACCGTTCTTGAACTTTGGTTTGCAGTGCGGTTCGCCGCCATTGCGTAATTTTGCCGCATGCAATTTCAACACAGTGATACCATTTGTGCTTTAGCTACTCCCTCCGGTCAAGGAGCTATTGCCGTAATTCGCGTTTCGGGCCCTGAGGCTCTGACTATTGTGAGTCGAGTTTTTAAGGGAAAAAACCTTGCAAAAGTGCCCGGTAATACCATTCACTTTGGAACAATTAACGCCGGTGATACGGTGGTGGATGAGGTGTTGGTATCGGTATTTAAAGCGCCAAAATCTTATACGGGTGAGGATATCGCCGAAATATCGTGTCACGGCTCACCCTACATCAAACAGGCCATACTCAACTTGTTGATGGACAAAGGCTGTCGAGGTGCAGAGCCGGGCGAGTTTACCCAACGCGCATTTTTGAATCAAAAAATGGATTTGAGCAGGGCAGAGGCCGTTGCCGATTTAATTGCCGGCGAGAGTGAAAGTGCTCACCGCCTGGCCATGGCACAAATGCGCGGCGACTTTGCCGGTGAAATTCAAGCGCTGCGCGAGCAGCTGATTAAATTTGCCTCACTGTTGGAGTTGGAACTCGATTTTAGTGAGGAAGATGTGGAGTTTGCCGACCGCAAAGAGTTGGAGGATTTATTGTTAAAAGTACACCGTGCCAATCAAAAGCTCATTGAGAGTTTTAGAGTGGGGAACGTACTGAAAGAAGGAGTCCCGGTGGTGATTGCGGGCAAGCCCAACGCCGGTAAATCTACGTTGTTAAATCGCCTCTT
>CAJXMT010000273.1 GCA_913056155.1 uncultured Cryomorphaceae bacterium | reverse complement strand
CGTATATATAGTTGACCTCCTTGATCGCCGGTAAATACAATACCGGGCAGAACCTGTAAGTATTGAGCTAAATCGGGCTCACCTCCCACAGACGGCATAGCCTTAATTTCCTTGGGTGTTATTTTTTGAACAGACATGCGCACTTCATTTTGACGCTCCTGTTTATCGGCAGATATTTCAACCGCATCTAACGAAATGGAAGATTCACCAATATACAACTTGCGGTTGATCACTTGATCGGGATTCAAATCTATGGCTGTTGTAGCCGTATCATAGCCCATTTGGGTAGAAACGATAGTGTACTTCCCGGGGGGAAGCTGAAGGGAAAAATACCCTTGGTCATTCGTGGTTGTCCCGTAATCAGTGCCGTTTGCATACACATTGGTAAACATGACGGGTTGACCTGAGTTTTTGTCGTAAACAAAGCCGCGAACAGTGCCTTTTTGGGCAACTGCCGCACCGGAAAGTACCAAAGTGAAAAGTAATGCGAGGGTTTTATATGTCATAACAAGTTTTTCTGAAAAACGCCAAAAGTAATAGTTTTCAAGCTTATCAAATGAATTAAATGCATAAATCCCGAAAAGTTGAAATTACAGAAGATTCTCTTCCCCATCAACCCCCAACTCTCAAATTATAAATAACAAAACCTTTTCTTTCGTCATTCGCGTGTTTCTGTTCACCCGGTTGGTATTTGAACTGTACAGTATTTTCACCGCTTTTCAAGTTTTGTGTACTTACTCTAACCCCCGTAAAACCTCTTCCTTCGCTTTTAGGCGGCGGGATAAACTGACTATAGCTGCCGTTAAATATGACAACGGCTTCTTGATTAAAGTCTATCCCTTGACAATCTATATAAAAATCTACGTGCGGATAATTTGAAATATCGGGTAAATTAATGCGTAACGCCTGAGATATGGTTTTGTTGGGGCCGAGATGCTCGACTGTGGCCATTGGAGTCACATTTTCAGAGTGGTCCCAACTGAACACATACACATCACCGTTTGATGAAGCATCAAATTCGTATTTCATATTTTGAAATACATGGTTGCGCGCTTGCGGATCAGTGAGCGGGCCAAACAGGTAATAATCGGCAAACAACCAGCCTTTAGAATATTCCCGCATGGTTTCTTTGAGGTTTTGCAGTGTGCGGCCGTTTGCTTCACCTGAATCATCATATTCGTTGAGCACATAACCTTTTTCTTTGGGGCTGTACTTTCGTTGCCGAAACCAACCTACATCATCCCGTTTCAAATAAAATTTTGCGGAACCCGGAATAGTGGAAAGAACCGCATCATCTTCTTGAATGACATTTTCCAGAGCTCTGTAAGGCTCAACCCAGTTCGTAAAAGACCATCGCGATAGTTTACTGTCCACGAGGAATTTCGAGTGCTTTTCCGCACCCACTAAAGATTGTATTTCCCCGGCTCTGATTATGGGTAAAATCAATATTGCCGTCAAAATAAAAGAACCTGCTGTTTTGAATTTTACACTTTTGTTTTTGAAAAAGAAATTATTGAGCCACCTGAACATATAATACACAAGTGCTGCTCCTGAGATGAGAAATAACGGATAAATATAAATCAAATAGCGCGGCAAGTAGGGCTCACGAAAAACAAAACTCATCAATATGAAAGGCCATACGAAAAAAGATAAAAGGAAAATACCCGACCTGAGGTTGATGAACAGGGCACTAATAAAGCCCAAAATGCCGAAAATGTAAAAGTATTTCAAGTCGTATTTAAGCACGTCAAAGTACCTGTCAAAAGATTCATAAGGCTTTTGCTCCCAAGCCTCGCCTAATTTAGACCAATCGGGAACAAACCAATCCACATAATCGGGAGGCAGAAAAAGGGACAGCGGCGCTTTAAACACACCTGAAAGTCCCGGTATAAAGAGAAATATGCTCACGACTAAAAATACAGCTCCAAAAATGGTGTAAAGTTTGGGAGCAGCATCACCTATGGAAGGTTTTACGCGTTTAAAAACGGCCATGAGCAGGAAAAACATACCCGCTGAAAAAAGGAAAAACAGCGACAAGTTGTGCGAGATTACCGAAAGGATAAGGATAAGGGGCAGTGCCAAGATGAGTTTAAAATTCAACCTCAAATTATTGGCGAACTCGGGTTGCTTAAAGGGCTTTTTAAAATGCTCAAAACCGTAAATAAAAACCGTGAGAAGTAGCAGGTAAAAAAACTCAAAAACAGCATAATTCCTCGACATTCGACTCCAAAAAAT
>CAJXMT010000272.1 GCA_913056155.1 uncultured Cryomorphaceae bacterium | reverse complement strand
AAAGCAGCCGTTAATTTACATTTGACTCCATTGCCCGAATATCGGGGTTGCAACCAATTCAGCTTTGCCATTTGTGATGAAAAAGGCGAGTTCGGCACCACATTACACTTGATGGATGAGGGTATTGACAGCGGTGATATTTTATTTGAACGCAGATTTCCCGTACCCGATTTGTGCACCGTGGCGCAACTTTACGATTTAACACTTGAGCACTCCAAAATCCTTTTCAGCGAGAAAATTAGCCGCGTATTGAAAGGCGATTACCGGCCAATCCCCCAAAAAAGTTTGATTGATGAGCGCGGTACATCGGTTCACTTTCGAAAAGAAATTGAAAAACTCAAAAATATTGATGCTGATTTGCCGTTAAAAGATATTGAAAAACGTATACGAGCCACTTATTTTCCGCCGTTTCCGCCCCCGTACACGGTTATTGACGGAGAAAAAATTGAATTGGACGATCAATGGAGGCAGAAGCTGAAAAAATACGGCAAGCTGTAATTAAGGTCTAAATGCGTCTCCTGCAAAGGGATAGGGTTCTGACCAAAAAATGAGAGAAAAAACGGCATGGTAAAAAAAATTACATGTACGGTAACCACCGATTTGAATTACGACCAGCGCATGAAGCGCATTTGTAACTCATTGCACCGCGCAGGCTATGAAGTTACCTTGGTGGGGCGCAAAAGGCCGTTCAGTAAACCGCTCAGTGAGCAGCCGCACCGTCAAGTGCGACTTACAGGCCGCTTTGAAAAGGGTTTTTTGTTTTATGCCGAGTACAATTTGCGGCTGTTTTTTTTCTTGCTCACCAACAAATTCGACCTCGTAAATGCCATTGATTTAGACAGTATTTTGCCGGGCTATGTGGTGAGTAAAATGCGTAAAAAACCCATTATTTACGATGCACACGAATACTTTACCGAAATGGAGGAAGTAGTATCGCGTCCCGGCGTTAAACGGGTTTGGGAGTGGATTGAACGCGAAACCGTGCCCAATATCAGGCACGGGTACACCGTATCAGAGGGTTATGCCGAGCTATTCAAGGAAAAATACAACGTTGATTATGAACAAGTGCGCAATGTAACCAAGCTTCAAAAAATGCCCGGGGAGGGCGTTCAAAATGAACCGTATATTCTATATCAGGGATCTGTAAATGTGGGACGCGGACTTGATGTGCTCATTAAAGCCATGCATCGGGTGCCCGGTTACAAGCTGTATGTGTGCGGGTTGGGGAATTTGTATGATGAAATGCGTACTTTGGTCAGAACCGAGGGTCTGGAGGACAAGGTTGAGTTCAAAGGTTATGTAGAGCCCGACAAATTGCGAACTTTTACGGCCAACGCCGCACTGGGATTTACCTTGTTCAGCAATGACGGACTGAGCAATCAACATTCATTGGCCAATCGTTTTTTTGACTATTTGCATCACGGCGTACCTCAAATTGCGATGAATTACCCCGAGTACAGACGCTTTAACGAAAAATTCGAGGTAGCCGAGTTACTTGACGCTTTAAACATTGAATCTTTAGCTGCTGCCATAAATAAAGTGCTGAAAGACGAACGATACCGCGAAAAGCTGAAACAAAACTGCCTGAGAGCCCGCAATGAACACCACTGGGAGAAAGATGAACAACGCATGCTCAAAGTTTTTGAACAAGCTTTTGAGGAATATGAAGAGGCGGTTCAAGTTTAGTTTTATTGTGCGGTCTGTTTATTCAGGGGGCAACACTGTTCAACCCTAAGCCAAAACAACTATATTTGCTGCACACCGTAACCAATATGCAGCCCCGCGAGATAAAAAACCAAATCAACCGGCGTTTCACCGCCGATTTGCAAACCGCTCAAATGTTTTACCCTTTTGGTATGACAATGCCCGGAAGGATTTATAAATCAGATGATTATAATTATGGATTTGGCGGACACGAAAAGGACGATGAAGTAAAAGGTAGTGGAAACCACTTGTCTTTTGGGGATTATGGATATGATACTAGATTAGGAAAAAGGTGGAAGATTGATCCAATGGCTTCCAAAATGCCAGCTTGGACTCCATATAGTTTTGCATTCAATAACCCAATAGTTTATATTGACCCCGAGGGATTATATCCAATATTTATTGTTACTAGAAGTTATGCGCCATTTAAAACATTTGGACCGAGTTTCGCCCAATATGAAGGAGATGATAGGGGACACACTTTAGATAGAAGTGCTTCATACCGTACATTAGTTTCTATTAATTACGATACTG
>CAJXMT010000271.1 GCA_913056155.1 uncultured Cryomorphaceae bacterium | reverse complement strand
TTACAAGCTAAGCAGTGGATGTATTTAAACGGTGTTATTTTGGTTTCGCCGGCAGATTATAATGTTTTTGAATCAGATCCCGCCATAAGTACGGCCGTTCGGTTTCCCTATTTTACGGCAGCGGCTCATTACCACAACATGTTACCGCCCGAAAAACAGAACATGAAATTAGAAGCCGTTTTGGCTGAGGCTGAAGAGGCAGCGCTAAACGTTGTGATGCCGGCACTGGCCAAAGGAGCCGGTTTACCTGATGAGGAGCGCGCGGAAATTGCCGCACTCATGAGTTCACTTACGGGAATAAAAAAGGAAAATATTTTGCGCCAAAACCTCAATTTGAGCACGAGCTATTTTTGGAAAGAGTTGCGCCGCGAGACCGACGGCAAAACCATTGGTCGGCTCGATTCCAGATATACCGGCATTGACCGCGAAGAAACGGGTGACAAGCCCGATTACAACGCCGAGTTAAAATCGTGGTTACACAGTTTTACGCCCGCGATTAACTATTACATGAAAAACGAGCTGGGTTTTGTGACTGATGTCAAATACAACATGTTTGGTGATGTGCACCCGTGGGATCGCCGCAACAACAACACGCGTGAGCAATTGCGCAAGGCCATGGCAGAAAATCCGTTTTTAAACGTCATGTGCCAAGCCGGTTATTACGACGGCGCCACAACGTATTTCAACTCCAAATACACCCTCAACCAAATGGACCCGAGCGGCAAAATGAAGAATCGCATGCGTTTTCACGGCTACGAAAGCGGCCACATGATGTATTTGCGACGCGAGGATTTAAAAGCCGCCAACGATCACATTCGCCGGTTTATTCGAGAAACGGCACTGCCGGAGAAATCGGCGAAGTACGATTAAATCATTAGCGTTTTAAAGCTAACATATTTTTCGTCAAAGCCCGAAACTCAACGCCTAAAGTTGGATTTCAATCAAGCACAAAATTTGAAACTGCTTTTTGCCCTATTACTACAAACATATACTTTAACCTGTCTCATATCTTGTGGAGAAAGACCCGCCCAACAATTCAATAAACGCGTGACTTTTCACAGATACGATATTTATGACAAGGAACTTATAAAGGAGTCGAAAGCATTTTTCATAGATCAATTGATACAAGAAGATTCCATTATATACCGGTATAAGTACGAGAAAAACCCCGATGAAGGCATAATTTTCCAATTTAGCCGGGCAATCAATAACACCGATACCCTTTCACTTTTCGAGACGCCTTGTCCGTTAGTAGGGCAAAAAAACTTTCGGGTAAATAAAAAAACATTTACGGTTTACAGGTATTACTATGATATTGAGCGATCCTCAGATGAAGAAACAAGTTATTATTTTTGTGACCCGTACGGTTTGTTAGTCGTGATTAATGATACATTTTACGGCTTGTCTTATACCGTAGAATACGATTCCGTTTCAAATGAATTAGTGAGTCGTATTTTAGCGGATCAATCTGAATTCACAGAAAGGATAGAACCATAAGCTTTCTAGAAAAACCTGTAAAAATGGTTGCTTGGAATCTAAGAAATCCCTTCCTCCACAACCTCCTCATTAGCCGCTAATCCCGCAGAATTGCCGCCCGTCAAAAAAGCTGCATCACTCCTTTTTAAAACACTACTTTTGTGTGCATGAATGCATTGCGATTAATCCAACTGCTTACCGGTCACACGTTAAAAAGCACTGTGAGAACCGGATTTGTGCGCGGCGGGTGGCCGGCAAAATTTTTAATGGGCTTTTTGGCCGTGTATTTTATTGCCATATTCACTTTTTTGGGATACTTCTTGCCGCAATTAGCCTTAAAACACACCGCAGAAAACGAAACCGCCATTCAAGTTGCAGCGCAATTTATCGTGTACATCCTCCTTTCTGATATTATTATGCGTTTCTTTTTTCAATCAAGTGCCGGCATCAACATCAAGCATTACATATTGCAACCCGTTTATTACAAAAAGCTCATTCATCTCTTACTCATTCGTTCGTTATTCAACTTTTTCAACGTATTACTCCTGCTTTTTATCATTCCCTTTTCGGTCAGAGCCGTCCTTCCCGAGCAGGGCACGGCCGCTGCCGTATTTTTTACCGCCGGTATGGTTTTTCTCATGCTGTTTAACTCGCTCATCGCCGATTACCTGCGCCGTGTTTTCGCCGGTAACTTCAAAGTCGCCTTGTTGATGGTTGTTATTTTGGCCGGGATTTTCGCTACCGAAATGCTCGAAAATATCGCCCTTACCCATGTGT
>CAJXMT010000270.1 GCA_913056155.1 uncultured Cryomorphaceae bacterium | reverse complement strand
AGTATCGGCGGCGTCGCTCGGGGAACCGGCGTAGTCGGGGGTTTGACCAAAAACGGGAACAGCAAAGAGCAATACGAGAAGGGTGAAGGTGTAAAGCTTTGCAATCCATAGGTTTTTCATGCGGCAAAAGTAATATTTTCAAAAGTAGAAGAACAGTTATTTTTGCGGGGCTTTTTGTCGGCGTTGAAATTGCGCGGCGAATTGCTTAAAAATGGTTTGCACGGCTTTGGCTATGTCTTTTTTTGAGGGCATGTCGTTGATGCGATTCATCTGTGAGCCTTGCCATAAAATTTGTTCGTTTTTTAAGTCTAAGATGTCAATCACAAGAGTACTTTCCAAATACTCGTATGTGGCATAAGTGGGCGCATAGGGCGGCATACCGTACCAATCCCAACCCGGGCCGTACATTCCCGGCATCATGCGCTGCATGGCGTAGCGTTTATCCACTTTGCCGGCGTAAGATAGCGTAAAATCAGGTGAAATGCTGTCGTATTGAAAACCCATTTGTTCCATCTCACTTCTGAGAATTCTGTCCATAAAGCCCGGCCGATTGACAGTATCGGTGTGAATGATGTGGTAGGTATGAACATTGCGAAATTGGGCATCGGAATGTTTGCTCACGGTAACTTGCTTGCTTGTAGCGCAAGAGAGTAGTATCACACTTAACAAACTGAGATATAGCAAAAGTGTATTTTTCATGATATGTTTTTACACCATTAACCAAGCTTTGTTGATGTAATCGATCAAATTTCCGGCTGTGAGTGATTCATGACTGAATTCCTCATTCACCGCAATGTCACCGGCACTGCCGTGTAAATAAACGCCTAAAATACAAGCTTCCCGCGCTGTATATCCTTGCGCATAAAGGCCGGTAATTACGCCGGTAAGTACGTCGCCTGAGCCGCCGGTTGCCATGCCGGGGTTCCCCGTCGTATTGAAATACACCCTTCCTTCGGGCGTTACGGTAAAAGTGTAGTGGTCTTTGTACACCAAATAGCATCCGGTTTCAGCGGTGAATTGCTTAATGAGATTCAGTCTTTTACAGGGCGGGTGATCGCCAAACAGCCGTTTAAACTCACCCGGGTGGGGTGTTAAAATACTGCCTTTGGTGAGTTTGCGCTTTATGTAGTCAAATTCCACCATGATGTTGAGTGCATCGGCATCCAGCACAACAGGGATATCTTCGGTTCTGATCAGCTCTTCCAACATAAAGCGCGTTTCGGTTTCAGTTCCTATTCCCGGTCCTATTCCGATAGCGGTAAACGGTGTGTAATCCATATCGCTTTTCAGGTACTCTTCACTTTCATCGGGTTTACACATGGCCTCGGGTAACAGGGTTTGCACAATGTTGTATCCGCATTTGGGAACGCGCAATGTCACGAGTCCCGACCCGCTTTTTAAACAGCTTTTTCCCGCCAATACAGCCGCGCCTATTTGTCCCGAGCTGCCCGCTACAATACAACTGTGGCCGTATGTGCCTTTGTGTGAGAAGGGGTTGCGCGGTTTGCGAATGTGACGAGCCGTTTCTTGCGAGACCAAAAAGTAGGGCGTGTCTGCTTTTTCTGTAAAGGCTTCGCTCAACCCAATGGGTAAAATTCTCACCTCACCGGTATAATCGGCATTTTCTGCAAAAAAGAAGGCGAGCTTGGGCATTTGGAACGCGAGGGTGATATGGGCGCGAAAAATGGCACCGGTATTCCCGTCGTTATCTTCGGCAAACATGCCGGAGGGAATATCTATTGCGACGCGCACTGCGTTTGCTTTATTGACTTTTTTAATGCAGGCAGCGGGCAATCCATCCGCAGGGCGCGATAATCCCGAGCCAAAAACAGCATCCACAATAATGCCGTTTACAATATCAGGCAAATCATCAGGACTTTGAACAGTGAGCAACTCAACATCTGTTTGATTCAAAGCCTTTTTATTTTCGAGAAAATCTGCAGATCTGTTGGGAGAAAAATCGAGTTCGTAAACCGTAACCGCAAAATCTTTTTCACTCAAGGCATCCATTACTTCCATCCAGGGAGCAAGCTCCTTTAAAATATTTCTTGCCTTTTTATAATTGTGCAGATGTTCCTCCCCATGAGGTTCATCAGAAAGATGAAAAAAAGATTTTTCTAATATATTTTCCTCCTGCAGTGCCTGTTTAAATTCAGGTAAAAATTGAGAAAGAAAATTAATCTATTAAAAGAGGATAATGAAGAATTATCAGTATTACTGGAGGAGGTAGATGGTTAATTGAGTGGATTAACTATTTTAGATATTGTTATATTAATACTGTTACTTTATTTTGTAATTAAGGGGTATAATAAAG
>CAJXMT010000269.1 GCA_913056155.1 uncultured Cryomorphaceae bacterium | reverse complement strand
CTGGCAGAAAGCCTCTTTGAAGAATTGGGTTTTAGCAAACGTGATGCCAAGGAAACGGTGGAAGTGTTTTTTGAAGAAGCACACAGCAGTTATCAAACTTCAGGGGATTATTTAAAAGCATCGTTAACTTCACAAATGTTGGTCAATATGGTGGATCGCGGTGATTCTACGTTTATTAAAAACAAACACATTTTTCTTAATACAGCGCTGACACTAGATCAAAATACGCAAATTTTAAATTTGGGTAAATCGGAGGTCAGGTTGGAAAACGGTCTTTTCAATTTGGGCGGGAATATAGATTTGGACGATGATTTTAAGTTGAACTTGAATTTGGAAGGAAAAAAGCCGAATTTCGATTTGTTTTTGGCCTTTGCACCCGAGGAAGTGTCGCCCATTTTAGAAAATTACAACAACCGCGGTGAGGTTTTTTTCAGAGCCGACATTCAAGGAAAAAGCATTAACGGACACGTGCCGGCTGTAAATGCCGAGTTTGGTGCTTCTGATGCGTTTTTTAAGAATTTGCGCTCTGATAAAACACTTCAAGATATGACTTTCAAAGGATATTATACCAACGGTGAAAATCGTGATTTAACAACAAGTTCGGTTTCGATAATGGATTTTTCTGCCCGACCCGAAGAGGGCGTTTTTTCGGGTTCTTTATCCATAACCAATTTTCTATCCCCCGATATTGATATGCGGTTGCATTCAGACTTTAACCTCGATTTTTTGGCCGGGTTTTTACAGCTTGAAAACATTCAAAATTTGAGGGGTAAGGTAAAGTTGGATATGCGTTTTCACGATGTGGTGGATCTCAATAACCCCGAAAAAGCACTTGAAAACTTTAATGAAGCTTATTTTACTGAGCTCAATGTGGAAAATTTGGGTTTTACGCTGACTGATTATCCCGTGCCTTTTCAAGACATAAATATAAAAGCCTCTATGAAAAGTGAAATAGCTGAAATCGAGAATTTCAGTTTTAAAGCGGGTCGGTCAGATTTGAAACTGCACGGGAGCATCAGCGATTTACCGGCGCTTATTCACCATCTCGATCAAAAGGTGAAAACCGATTTGTACTTTGAGGCCGCCCGGCTTGATTTTGCGGAGTTGACCAATGCCGATACATCCGACTCTAACTTTTTTGATGAGGTACTGACCGATTTTAAAATGAAGCTTTCATTTGAATCTACTGCCAAGGAATTGGCCGAGTTTAAGCACCTGCCGAAAGGTGAGTTTTTTATTGAGCAGTTTAACGGCAAATTCAAGAATTACCCCCACTTTTTTCACGATTTTTACGCAGATATTTTTATCGAGGATGATGCGTTTCGAATTGTAGATTTTAAAGGGATGATTGACCAAAGCGATTTTGAATTCACCGGCGCCTTGGAAAATTATAAGCTATGGTTTGACAGTATTCCCAAAGGAGACACCAAAATCAATATTGATTTAAAAAGCAATAAACTGCAATTAGCCGATTTGTTTGCTTATAACGGTGAAAATCACGTGCCTGAAGATTACCGGGATGAAGAGTTTAAGGAACTCAACATCAAGGCTCATGCCGATTTGCATTATGACTCTTCCCTGTATGCTGCCGATTTGTATTTGGACAGGCTTTACGGATTTATGCACGTTCACCCCCTTAAGTTGCGGAGCTTTAGCGGGCGCGTACACATTGAAAATAAGCTGCTCAATGTGATAAATTTCGGCGGAAAAATCGGGAACAGCGATTTTACGGCCAACGCCGATTTTTATTTGGGTAAAGAAAACCGCACAACCGGTAAAAATACTGTGCGCTTGAAGGCCGGTCGTTTGGATTTTGATCAATTGATGAATTACAAACCCGCCGCACCTGATGAGGAGGTGAATCACGACAGTGTATTTAATATCTATGAAGTGCCGTTTCCCGAGCTCACCGCCCAATTAGATATCGGCACACTGAATTACCACAAGTATTGGATAAACAACTTTTTTACTGTAATCAGAACCACCAGGAACCACTATATTTACATCGATTCATGTAGTATGGATATTGCCGACGGGAACTTGAATATTGGCGGCTATTTCAACGGTTCTGATCCAAAGGAAATTTACATGAGTCCGGTTATTTCCATGACAAACCTCGATATCGAAAAAATCATGATCAAGTTCGATAACTTTGGTCAAGATGCCATTGTCTCAGACAATTTAAAAGGTAACATATCGGGAGAAATTACGGGTATGGTGCGCATGCATACTGATATGGTTCCGATTATAAATGTATGTTAAATTAAATTTTACTATTGTTTGAATTATAGTTTTTTAAATCATTTTTGTAATATTTATATTATGG
>CAJXMT010000268.1 GCA_913056155.1 uncultured Cryomorphaceae bacterium | reverse complement strand
ATTACTTTTGCTGTGACGCCCGAAACCAAGACAATAATTAACAACGCAATTTTATAAAATTGTACACTCATTCGGGTAATATTCTTGACGTTTTGTTGTTTAGATTTGCAGCCGTTTTTCGGTGTTACAAAATTAACTATAAAGTTTGGGCTTTCCTTTAACGCATAGATATTTATTCCACCTTGCGGTGTTAATAGCGTTCCTCGTTTTGTCGGCTGTTCCCTCATCGGGTTGTGCACAAAGCGAAAATAATGCCGGCAACCCGGTAAATGAGCCCGACAGTAGTTCTATGGCCGGCAGAAAGGCGGGTTCTGACCAAAATATCCCTGACGAGTTTCCACCTGCCGATTCCGGCGTAACAGATTCCACGCTGATCGTGAATGACTCGGTACCTCCCGACTCCAATGTACAAAAAGAAAAAAAACCGCCATTTGAATCAAAAGTAGAATACCAGGCAGAGGACTCTATGATTTTGGATATGAAGCAACGCAAAGCGTTTTTGTATCACAAAGCAGAAGTTCATTATGAAACCATTGTGTTAAAAGCAGCCTACATAGAAATTGATTTTGACCAAAGTATAGTAACTGCGCACGGACTCCCCGACTCCAACGGCACAATTTACGGTCAACCGCTGTTTATTGACGGCGGTCAAGAATTTCAAGCGGAACACATGCGCTACAACTTCGAGACGCAAAAAGGCAAAATCAAAAAAGTAGTCACCCAACAAGATGACGGCTATATTCACGGTGATGACATCAAGAAAATCAATAAAAATGTGATGTTCATCAAAGATGGCAAGTACACCACTTGCAATCACTTAAACCCGCATTTCCATATTCAGGCTTCCAAGCTGAAGCTTATTGATAATGACAAAATTATAACCGGCCCCGCACAACTGCGCATTGAAGATATTCCCACACCTTTGGTTTTACCTTTCGGCTTTTTTCCCAATTCTGAAGAACGGCAAAACGGTATTTTAATTCCCTCATACGGGTATTCTCCGGCGCGCGGTTATTTTTTGCAAGACGGCGGGTATTACTGGGGTATAAATGATCATCTCGCGGCTGAAATTCGCGGAGACATTTACACCAATCTGTCTTACGCCACGCGTATTAATACACAGTACAACAAAAGGTATGTTGCCAACGGTAACGTGAATATTGATTATTTGAATACGCGTGACGGCGACCCTGAAACTCCTGAATTTAGGACAGACAGAAGCTTTTTTATTAAGTGGAATCACAATCAAGACCCCAAGGCGAGTCCCACGACCGATTTTCGTGCATCTGTTAATGCGGGAACGGCCAATTTTTATGAGAATGACTTCAATACAAATATGGATGCTTTGGTGCAAAACGATTTTTCTTCCAATATTTCATTTTCCAAGCAATTTCGAAGTGCTCCCATACCGCGTAAGTTAGCAGTAGGCGCCAGTCATAGTCAAAACAGCAGAGATTCTACACTCAACATTACACTCCCCCAAGCTACCTTGAATATGGCGCGTGTTTTTCCTTTTGAACGCAAAGACAGGGTAGGCTCACCAAAATCGTATGAGCGCATCGGTATTTCATATACCGGTGATATTCAAAACCGCGTGCGTACGCGACAAGATGAATTGTTGTCAACCGGTACTTTTGATAAAATGCTATACGGCGTGCGTCACAGTATTCCCATTAATTGGTCGTTCAAAACAAGTCACCTCACATGGACGCCCAACGCCAATATTACAGAGACTTGGACTTTTCAGTCTTTTCGCCAAAGTATTGATCCTGAAATCAGCGAAATTATGCGCGATACCATACAGGAGTTTAATCGCTACGGCAATTACAACTTGGGTGTGGATTTAGCCACCAAAATTTATGGGATGTACTCGTTCAAAAAAGGAAATGTAAAGGCCATCAGGCATACGGTAACACCAAACGTTCGCGTGAATTACATCCCATCATTCAGCAGAGGTGATAACCCCGATTACATGAGAGATATACGCAACGATACGTTGGGCAGGCGCTATAATATTTATGAGGGCGGCGTGTATCAAGGGCCGAGTAATCGCGAGCGCTTTGTAGCTACTTTTGATTTGCAAAACAATGTGGAAATGAAACACAAGCGCAAAAATGATACTACGGGGGAACTTGCGAAAACACCTATTTTGGAAATGTTGAGCCTACGTACAAACTACGACTTTTTTGCCGACTCACTCAATATGTCACAAGTGGATATTCAAGCCCGAACCACTTTGTTCAATATTCTTAATATTCGCGGTGATGTAGCTTTGGATCCTTACGCCTTGAACGATGAGGGAACGGCCATCAATCGCTTTCGATTTC
>CAJXMT010000267.1 GCA_913056155.1 uncultured Cryomorphaceae bacterium | reverse complement strand
CTTTCGCAAATTCTCGCGAATACGCATGTAGGCCATTTCCCAATTGGCGCCGGCATGATCGGGATCCAACTCCAAAGCCTCCATTAAATAACCTATACGCTTTCCCTTATCGTTTTTTTTGCGGTCAATTCCTTTCTCGTAAAGCTTTTGAGCTTTTTTATTTTCAGATTCACAACCGTCTTCTTGCGCCTCGGCGGTTGAAATATTTACAGCGGTTAAAGCTGTGATAAAAACAAATGCTCTTAAAAATTGAATCATATCAGTTGTGTGTTTTTGGTCAGAACCTGAACAACGTCCGCAATAAAAGCCACCTTAAAAAGTAATTAAAACGGGACATACCCCGAATGAAAACGTGCCAAACAAAAGTTATTCCGTTTGTTCGCCAAAAATATGAATTCTTTCGAATTTTAGCCGATGTAACCGTTCTAAACTCCCGATTCAAGCTTACGACTATCTCCGGCAACTCCCAAACCAAATAAAGCAAAATCATATTTCACGGGATCGTGAGGGTTTAATTTTTTGAGGTTGCCGGTAACTTCCTCCACAGCCTTCCAATCATTTTGTTTGCGTTTCAAGAGTTTGAGCGCTCGGGCTTGATTGCCGGTATGTACATCTAAAGGCAACATTAAATGCGCGGGTGAAATGTTTTTCCACAACCCAAAATCCACCCCTTTTTGGTCAGAGCGCACCATCCAGCGCAAAAACATGTTGATTCTTTTAGCTGCCGATCCTTTGAGCGGATCAGAGATGTGTTTTTGGGTGCGTGGCAGATGCTCAATCTCAAAAAACTTTTGCTTAAAGTTTGATATGCGCCGGCGAGTATCGGAAGTCCCGCTGCCCAAGGTGCCTTCCAAGCCGCCGTAGTTGTTGTAAATATGGCGCAAGCCGTGAATAAAGGTTATGAAGTCGTCTCCGTTAAAGGTGCGGTGTACAAATTGTTGAAGGGGTTTTAAATCCGAATCGCCGGCGTTTATAACAAACTCATGCGGTTGATTGTGCATCAACGCCATCATACGGCGGGCGTTTTTCACAATACTTGTTCGGTTTCCCCAAGCTATTGTAGCGGCCAAAAAGCCTGAAATTTCTATATCTTCTTTTCGGGAAAATCCTTTGGGAATGGAGATGGGATCTTTGGCAATAAAATCCGACGATTCATAAAAATCGGCTTGCGTGTCGAGAAATGATTGCAGTTGTTTTTTCGTCACCGGCTTTGGGGTTGCGTTTGGGGTTCTGACCAAAAATAAATTACAGCATAATGTTACCGTCTTTCATTTCAATTTTACGATCGGCCATATCGGCGAGCTCGTTGTTATGGGTGACGATGACAAAGGTGTGGCCCAGTTCATCGCGCAAATCAAAAAACAGTTGGTGCAGGGTTTTGGAGGTGGCGGTATCGAGGTTGCCCGAGGGTTCATCAGCCATCACCACTGCGGGTTTGTTAATAAGCGCACGCGCAACGGCTACGCGCTGCTGCTCGCCGCCCGAGAGCTGCGAGGGTTTGTGATTGCCGCGATTGGCCAAGCCCAGCATTTCCAGGTAGCGCACTGCTTCTTTTTTGAGTTCGCCTTTGGGTCGCTTACCGATAAAGCCGGGAATCATCACATTTTCCAAAGCGGTGAATTCAGGCAATAAGTGGTGAAATTGAAATACAAACCCGATGTTTTTATTGCGAAATGCCGCCAGTTTTTTATCGTTCATATCAGAAATGAGCGTGTTGTTCACCGTAACGGATCCTTGATCGGGTTTATCCAATGTTCCTAAAATATGCAGCAAGGTTGTTTTTCCCGCGCCTGAAGCCCCAACGACGGATACAATTTCACCGGCTTTTATTTCGAGTTCAATGCCTTTGAGTACTTGTAAGTCACCGTAAGATTTTGTTATGCCGCTTGCTTGAATCACTGTTGTTTGTTTTTATTTGGGTTTGCCAATCTGCGCACTGCTGCCATTTCGCGAAATTTTTCACGTAACTCACCGGCGATTAAACCAAAGTATTCTTTACCGCCTTCAAGTGATTTACTCACACCGCTGTTGGCCATAATTACAGCTCCTTTGCCGATGGTAACGCCGCTTTTCACTCCTACCCTGCCCCACAGTATAACTTCATCTTCTATAATGCAACACCCGGCTATGCCGGTGTGGGCGGCAATCAAGCAATTTTCACCAATTACGGTATCGTGTGCAATGTGGCAAAGGTTGTCTATTTTCGTTCCGGTTTTTAGGGTGGTATCAGCAGATACGCCGCGATCAATGGTTGTGCCGGCACCAATTTCAACTCTGTTTTCAATGACCACACCGCCACCGGTAATTAATTTGTCGTAGCCGCTTTCACGACGTTTG
>CAJXMT010000266.1 GCA_913056155.1 uncultured Cryomorphaceae bacterium | reverse complement strand
GCTATGAGGTGAAAAAAATCATTACGGCTTGTCCGGACTGTTTCCATACCACTAAAAATGAATATCCTGAGTTTGGCGGAAACTACAAAGTTATGCACCACAGTCAGTTTGTGAACAGTTTGATCAAAGAAGGTCGTTTGACAATTGAAGGCGGCGGTACCTATAAAGGGAAGAAAATTACTTTTCACGATCCCTGTTACTTAGGCAGAGCCAACAATGTTTTTCAGGCACCTCGAGATCTCATTCAAAAACTGGATGTTGAATTGGCGGAAATGAAAAACTGTAAGGAAAAAGGACTTTGTTGCGGTGCCGGCGGCGCGCAAATGTTTAAAGAAGCCGAACGAGGTGATAAGGAGGTGAACATTGAGCGCACTGAACAAGCCCTGGAAACCAATCCCAATGTGATTGCCACCGGTTGCCCGTTTTGCAATACGATGATGACAGACGGCATCAAAAACTTCAACAAAGAAGAAGAGGTTGAAGTAGTGGACATTGCCGAGTTAATTGCTTCTGCACAGGATTTGTAAGCGTATAACTACTACACTTTATCTTCGAAATGCCGCGACTCCACGCTTAAGTGGCGTAAATTTTTCCCGGCTTTTTGAAAAAGCAATATGATTTGCAAAGTTATCCGATATCTAGTGTGTTGATTGATAAGAAAGGTTATAAGAATTTTTGGTCATTTTTTATTTTTATACCAGGCAAAATTTGCAGGCGTAGCATTAGCTACGGCTAAAAATTTTAACGCAGTATAAAGTAAAAAGGGCTTCAAATTCATAAGCTTTTTTACCGGTCACCACACTAGGAGCAAAGCCGTGCTGAGTAATCAGCACGGCTTTGCTTTAATAAAAAACGCACATTCGAGTGAATGTGCGTTTCAATATAAATAGATCACCGTTTTACCGGAAATCAAATAATCATTCCCGCGGCCACCGTTTCATTGGTTGCCTCATCAATTAAAATGAGCGAACCCGTATGGCGGTTTTTTCGGTATGAGTCGGTGAGTAAACGACTCGTAGTTCTTATTTTCACACGTGCAATGTCATTCATGCCAATTTCCTTATCATCTTCAATGCGGTGCAAGGTATTGATATCCATTTTATACTGAATATCTTTAATCATGGCGCGTGCTTCTTTGGTAGTATGCCGTACTGCATATTTAGCTCGTGTACTCGGTCCTTCGGGGTGGAGCCAACACATCATAAAGTCAATATCCTGAGTCATTTCAGGTTTGTTGTTTGAGCGCACAATCATATCACCGCGACTCACATCAATATCATCTTCCAGCGTCATCGTTACACTCATGGGAGCAAAAGCCTCTTGAATATCTTCATTGAAAAGCGAAATCGATTTTATTTTGGATTCAAACCCCGAAGGCAGTACCGTTACGTCATCGCCCGGTTTAAAAATGCCGCCCGCAATACGACCTGCATAGCCGCGAAAATCGTGAAAATCATCATTGTGTGGTCTGATTACAGTTTGCACGGGAAAACGACAATCAATATGGTTCTCGTCAGACCCGATGTGAATGGTTTCCAAAAGATTCAGCAAAGTGGCACCTTCAAACCAATCCATATTTTCGCTTCTATTCACCACATTGTCGCCGTGCAGCGCACTGATGGGGATAAAGCGAACATCCTTCACATCCAATTTGGCAGCAAAATCTTTAAACTGTTGCACAACACGGTCAAAAGCTTCTTCACTGTAATCCACCAAATCCATTTTATTCACACAAACCACCAAATGCGGAATTTGAAGCAGAGAAGCAATAATGGCGTGTCTGCAAGTTTGCTCAATAACTCCATTTCGCGCATCAACAAGCACCAATGCCAAATTTGCAGTAGAGGCACCTGTGACCATGTTGCGTGTATATTGAATGTGGCCCGGTGTATCGGCAATGATGAATTTTCTTTTGGGTGTGGCAAAATAGCGGTAGGCCACGTCAATCGTGATGCCTTGTTCGCGCTCGTCTCGCAATCCGTCGGTTAAAAGGGCCAACTCCGTGTGGTCCAGTCCTTTTTTCAAGCTCGACTTTTCTACCGCTGCCAATTGATCTTCAAATATCGATTTGGAATCGTACAGCAATCGGCCTATAAGTGTAGATTTACCGTCGTCAACACTGCCGGCAGTGGTAAATCGCAAAAGTTCCATATCTAAATAACTGCTCATAATATATTGTTTTAAAATGTTTTGTCTTAGTTTTAATTTCGGTCAGAACCCCAAATGCTCTGCAAAAGGGGTTACGGTTCTGATTAAAATTTTAGAAATAGCCTTCTTTTTTGCGGTCTTCCATGGCGGAAGAGCTGCGTTTGTCGTCCATTCGGCCGCCGCGCTTGTCCGGCAAGAACTGTCGGCTAAAGTTCAAAAGGCCGTCCATGAGCAGCATAACG
>CAJXMT010000265.1 GCA_913056155.1 uncultured Cryomorphaceae bacterium | reverse complement strand
GTGAACTTCCCAATCAAGATGCGATTGCTTGGGAAACTCAAAATGACAACTTAGTTTTAGCCCTATCTGATGGGCACGGCAGTATCAAGCATTTCAGAAGTGATATAGGATCTAAATTAGCTGTAGAATCAGCTATAGAAATAGTATTGAAAGAAATAGACTCCTAAACCCTATAAGCTTGGTTTGTTTTTGTACTATTTTACGAATAAAGCAGTTATATATTAATGAACTTTAACAGACAACAATTATCCCTAATCAGTACCGTGTTTTCCATGGCAATTGTTATACTGATACTCTATTCGATTCAATTAGGAGGAAAAACCGAAAAGGACGATGATTATGTTGTAGAGATGATTCTGGATGAAGAGATACTCGAGGAATTACTTGAAGAAGAAAAAATTAATGAAGCGCAGTCCAAAAAACAGGACATAAAAAAACCGCTCTTGCGAGCGGTTGGAATTTGAAATGATTTGCGAATAAAAGACGTAACATTGCGATTATTCAATACCGTCTTCTTTATTTTCCGTTTCATTCTTTTTCTCTTCCTTGGTATGATCCGCAGGTTTACCTTTCTCTACAGAGATGGTAACACCGGATTTCTCTTTATTGAGCACAACTTTAACAGTATCGCCCGCAGCAATTTTCTTTTGTATAATTTCCTCTGCTATAGGGTCTTCCAGATATTTTTGGATGGCTCTTTTCAACGGTCGAGCACCAAATTGCTTATCAAAACCTTTTTCGGCAATGAGGTGTTTGGCGGCATCGGTAATATCAATGTGATAGCCCAATCCCGTTAAGCGGTTGTAGAAAAACTCCAACTCAATGTCAATAATTTTCACAATATGCTCCTTATCAAGCGAGTTGAACACAACAACATCGTCAATACGATTTAAAAACTCCGGTGCAAAGGCCTTTTTCAAGGCTTTTTGTAAAACGCCGCGAGCACTGGCGTCGGCAGATTCTTTTTTGGCTGACGTTGCAAATCCAACTCCATCGCCAAAGTCTTTCAACTGGCGCGAACCGATGTTGCTGGTCATAATGATAATGGTGTTTTTGAAATCTACTTTTCTGCCCAACGAATCTGTAACCTGACCGTCATCTAAAATTTGCAACATTAAATTATACACATCGGGATGGGCCTTTTCGATTTCGTCTAACAAAATAACGGAGTAGGGGCGTCGGCGAACTTTTTCGGTAAGTTGACCGCCTTCTTCGTATCCCACATAACCGGGAGGTGCTCCAATGAGGCGAGAAACGGCAAATTTTTCCATGTACTCGCTCATGTCAATCCGTATCAAATTGTCTTCTTTATCAAAAAGGTAACGAGTGAGCACTTTGGCCAGTTGGGTTTTCCCCACGCCGGTAGGCCCTAAGAATATAAAGGAACCAATGGGTTTATTGGGGTCTTTCAATCCGGCGCGATTGCGTTGAATGGCTTTTACCACTTTTTCAACGGCCTCATCTTGTCCAATCACACTCCCCTTGAGCTTTTCCTTCATTTTGGTGAGTCGTTCACTCTCTTTTTGAGCAATGCGTTGTACGGGGACACCGGTCATCATGGCGATGACTTCGGCCACATTATCTTCTTCAACCGTTTCTCTGTGTTCGCGAGTGCGTTCTTCCCACTTGCGTTTTTCATCCTCGAGTTTCTCGGTGAGTGTACGTTCCTTATCTCGAAGTTGAGCAGCCTCCTCGTACTTTTGACGCCGAACCACTTTGTTTTTATCTTCTTTTACTTTTTCTATCTCAGCCTCAATATTAAGTATCTCTTGAGGTACGTGAATATTAGTGATATGAACCCGTGAACCGGCCTCATCAAGGGCGTCAATCGCCTTATCCGGCAAATGCCTGTCGCTCATATACCGGTCCGTTAATTTCACGCAAGCCTCAATGGCATCCTTGGTGTAATTCACGTTGTGGTGATCCTCGTATTTAGATTTGATATTATCAAGAATCGTAATGGTTTGTTCAGGAGTGGTGGGTTCAACCATCACTTTTTGGAAACGCCGTTCTAACGCTCCGTCTTTTTCAATATACTGGCGATATTCATCCAGGGTGGTAGCTCCGATGCATTGAATTTCACCCCGTGCAAGTGCGGGCTTAAACATGTTGGAAGCATCTAATGATCCCGAAGCTCCGCCGGCTCCGATGATAGTGTGAATTTCATCTATAAAAAGAATAACATCTTTCGATTTTTCCAGCTCATTCATAACCGCTTTCATGCGTTCTTCAAATTGTCCGCGGTATTTTGTACCGGCAACTAACGAAGCTAAATCCAACGTTACAACGCGTTTGTTGTATAAAACACGCGACACTTTGCGTTGAACAATTCTCAAAGCTAAACCTTCAGCAATAGCGGATTTACCAACGCCCGGCTCACCTATTAAAATAGGGTTGTTTTTCTTACGTCGGCTCAAGATTTGAGAAACGCGTTCAATTTCATTTTCTCGTCCCACAATGGGATCCAGCTTATCATCCTCAGCCATTTTGGTCAGATCCCTGCCAAAGTTATCCAATACCGGGGTTTTTGATTTGGAATCTGTCTTTTTGGAACTGCGGCCTGACGAACCAAATCCTCCGGATTGCCCTTTGTCATCTTC
>CAJXMT010000264.1 GCA_913056155.1 uncultured Cryomorphaceae bacterium | reverse complement strand
CTAATTTTATATGCGGTAATATCTTATTATATAGCAGTTTTCAAAAATCAATTAAAAGTTTTTTATTCAGAAGATCTTTTGATTTTTATGCGATAGATGAAATAAAAAAAATTTTTGAAAGAAAAAAAATTTCAAATAATTTAGACATTAAAAACTCTTATGGATTTATTCGATCATGTGAAAATATCATTCATTTTAACAACTCCTTTTTCAACACACTTTCAGAATCTTTTCTCACCGATGAATATCAAAAAGCGTATCAAGATGCAGCACAAAAGTCACTGCCTCAAAAATCGGGCGGTTACGTACGTTTTGAACTCTACGAATCTGATGCGGAAGGCGATAAAATGAATGCAGAAACGGGTAAACCCTTTATTCACGCAAAAATTGCCAACCTCATCAAAAAACTAACCACAGGTAAAAACGCGCATTATCAAGGAAAAGATATTTTCATTCTATGCCGCACGAATTCTGAAATCGGTGAAATATCAGCAGACTTAAAAAACGCCGGTATTTCCACCTTTACCGATGCTGATATTCAATTGGGGCAAATTCCCGAAACGGCGCTGATTGCGGCTCTGATTAAAACTGCCTTTTTTCCTCACGAAAAGTATTATCGCGCTCAAGTTTTAGTCAACGCCGGTAAATTGGAATATTCATTTCAAAACCGTTCATTATCCATTACACGCGAAAACCTGAACTTGCCGGCAGCTGATTTTTTCAAGCTTTTTAACTTGCCCGATTTATCGGCTAAACGCACCTCAGCTTTTGACTTGTTTGAAATGATTTCTCGTACTGTTTTTGGTCAAAACCGCGACAATCCGGCGGTATTGGCTATGGGCAATGAAATTCATAAATTTGTGACGAAACACGGCGATAACCCAGGTGGTTTTTTGAAGCAATGGGATGAGAAAATCAACGAAAAATCCCCCGATGTAAGTCCGCACAAAGATTTTGTTCGTATCATGACCATCCACAAATCAAAAGGCCTTCAGGCTCCGGTAATCATTATGCCCAACCTCACGACCCCGCTCAATGTAGATTTGAAAACAGCGACTCGCTGGGTAAAACTGCCCGACGAAAAAAACCAAAAAGAAGCCCTGTTTACGTTTATGAATTTACGCGCTGAAATCTCACAAACCGAGTGGCTGAGCAATTATTACCAAAAAGAACAAGAAGAAACCATGTTTGACTTGGTCAACCACCTATACGTTGGATTTACTCGAGCGGTAGATGCACTTTACGGGTTTGCCTACAAACAAGTGAAAGGCGGCCTGCATACATTTCTGAATTCTTTACCCGAGATGGAAATGACGAATGATGAAATATTTGAATGGGGATCAAAAGCTTACTTAAATGAGGTGAATATGATTGAGAAAAAACAGGAAACAGACTCTCCGCCGCATTTTCACTTTTTCGATATCACCGAGAAATTGAAAAGTGCCCCCGTTGATTTACCTATCAATCGCCCCGGTAGTAAGTCAAAAAGCGCATTGGGAAGCATTATTCACTTTGTATTGGAGCATGCCGCCTCATCAAATAATATTCACGAACTTTTAAATGCGACAAAAAACAGGTTTAATCTCAATGAATCTGATTACAAAACCGTGAGTGATGCTGTTTTAGAATTGTTTATGGACGAAGAACTTAAAACCCTGATCTTGGCTCAAGACGCATTTACAGAGCGTGATTTATATGACGCCGGCAACCAAAAAATACTCCGCCCGGATAAGGTGGTTCGCACTCCAAAAGGTTTTGTACTCATCGACTACAAAACCGGTATAGCAGGGGAAAAAGCCGAAAAACAACTTGAAGACTACGCTGATGCACTTGAGCGAGCCGGCTACCCGGTGGCGGAAAAAAGACTGGTTTTTTCTAAGTTGAATGACTTATAGTCCCCTATTCCCAATCTTCCCAATAGTGCATAAAATCGTCAAGCTCTCTGCGGTCTTTTTTGGTAGGTCTGCCTGTGCCCTTGGGTCTGTCTTGTTGAAATTTAGCTTGAATTACACGCAACTTTTCTAATTCATCGGGGTGTGTAACATCTCTCGCGTAATCATCAACCCACTTAGCTCCTACCCTTTTATTGAGCGGGACTAATACCTCAAAACTAAACCACACGCCGTGCTTTTTAGCTGAAACCACGTCGCCTTCCTTTATTTCTTTGGCCGGTTTTACAATTTCACCCGAAACTTTTACCCGGTTTTGTTTACACATTTTGGTGGATAACGAACGCGTTTTGTACATCCGTATGCCCCACAAATACTTATCAACTCGCACTCCACTCATCATTTCTTCATAAAAAAACCGCCTTTCGTTGTGAAAGGCGGTTTGATCTAAAAATTAAATAAGGGGTTATTGCTCGTTGAGGTAACCCAAAATATTCTCTGCGCGCTCGTGACCAAAAAGATCATTGATTTTACGATCGCGATTTTCTTTAATTGCCATCACCTTTTCTGCATCATCGGGATAATCTGCAGAAGCGTTGTGTATTTGCACAAAGTAGTCTGCAAGAACCTCCGCAAGCATAACAGCTTCATCGTTGTTCAAGTCATTATTGCCTCGACTCTCATCATCGGTAATCTCTGATTTTCTACCCGGTCGCGGTGCCGCTTGGGGGTTGACAGTA
>CAJXMT010000263.1 GCA_913056155.1 uncultured Cryomorphaceae bacterium | reverse complement strand
CGCTACGAAGCTGGGCAACCTTTTCAGTTTGATGTTAAAATGTACCCGATTGAGGAAGGTGAAACGGGAGTGTTGAAAAATATATTTTTTGAAACGGATAAGTACGATTTAAAGGCCGAATCACAAGCAGAACTCAACAAATTAGTCGATTTCATGAATAAAAATGACAAATTGGAAATCGAAATTGGCGGTCACACAGATAATGTGGGCAGTGAGGCTTACAATCAAGAACTCTCTGAAAATCGAGCAAAATCGGTTTACAATTATTTAATTGAAAACAATATTGCCGCACAGCGATTAAGTTACAGTGGTTACAGCTTGCGTCAACCTATTGCCTCCAATGATACAAAGGAAGGGCGAGCGAAAAACCGCAGAATAGAATTCAAGATAACAGCTAAATAAATTATGACCCCAAAAACCATAGTTGCTTTTGCCGCACACCCCGATGACGTAGAACTGAGTTGCTCGGGAACTTTAATCAAACACGCCAAAGCCGGCCACAAATGCGTAGTTGTCGATTTAACTCGCGGGGAGTTGGGAACGCGCGGAAATGCAGATTTGCGTGATAAAGAAGCCGCTGAAGCATCTAAAATCATGGGATTGGCAGCACGTCATAATTTGGAAATGTCCGATGGTTTTTTTGAAGTGAACACTGAGAATACGATGAAAATTATTCGGGAAATCAGATATTTTAAACCCGATATCATATTGGCCAATGCACCCGAAGATCGTCATCCCGATCATGGAAAAGGAGCGGAGTTGGTTAAAAAGGCCGCTTTTTATTCGGGATTGAGGAAAATTGAAACGGAATACAACGGCGAAGCACAACAACCGCATCGTCCCGCAGCCCTTTATCACTACATTCAAGACTATTATTTAAAGCCCGATTTTGTGGTGGATATTGAGGATTTGTGGTCTGAAAAACTCAAAAGTATAGCAGCTTATTCTTCGCAGTTTTACACCGGTGATTCCAAAAATACGAATGAACCGAAAACGCCTATTTCCTCAAAAGCGTTTATCGACTTTTTAGAAGGGCGTGCCGGGCAGTTTGGCAGGATCATTAATAAACAATATGCCGAGGGATTTATCGCAGCACGAACACCCGGCGTTGCTGAATTAACAGCTTTGATTTAAACGGCTGAAGAGATCCTCGAAAGCAAAACGAGACCCTGTCAACTTCCATTTTCCCCGTATTTTTTGTATTATTGTAAAATCTCAATATTGAGCATTTTTAAAAGTAAAATAATCATACATTTATTTACAATATGAATCTGAAATTTAAGACGTTAAATTCTATCACGGGAAAAGACCAACTGCACAGCGATGATAAAATTGTGGATTTTTTGCACGAGCACCTTGAAGAATACGGCGATCCCAAAGCCGATATTCAGCGGTGTTTAGATTACGTTTTTGACCGCGGAGGCTTTATACTTTTAGGACTGGAGGATAAGGAAATAAAAGGAGCTGTAATCATAAATGAGACGGGCATGGGCGGTTATATTCCCGAAAATATACTTGTTTACATTGCCGTTCATCACGACCAACGCGGAAAAGGCGTAGGCAAGGAACTTATGAAAAACGCCCTTAAACTTTGTAAAGGTGATGTTGCACTTCACGTTGAAGCTGATAATCCCGCTAAATTCCTGTACGAAAAAGTGGGCTTTACCAATCCATATCTGGAGATGAGATACAAGAGAAAGTAATGTGTTCCTCTTTTGGTCAGAACCCGATATAGCAATCACAATATTGATTATGAAACGTTTTAGACTAATCTAAACCTCTTAAACACTACTTTATTAATACTTTTGACGAAATGGAAATAGCAAAATCACTGTTGAAAGAGCTCAAAGTACTTCGAAGAGAAATTCATCAATACCCGGAACTGTCGGGTGAGGAATACGAAACACGAGATCGGCTTCTCAACTTTATCAGACTTTTTGACCCGGATGATATTTATATGATGGGGGAAACAGGTTTGGCTATTGCTTTTAACGGTGAACAAGAAGGTCCCGTTATTCACTTTAGAGCCGAGCTGGATGCCTTGCCTATTGATGAGATCAACGACTTTTCCTATAAATCCCGGAACGACGGTGTTTCCCATAAGTGCGGACATGACGGTCACATGACAATTGTTGCCGGTTTATCGCGGCTTTTTGCGGAAAATCCGCCGAGTAGAGGAAGGGTCGTATTACTTTTTCAACCGGCTGAAGAAGACGGAAGAGGGGCAGTTTCGATTTTCAACGATCCTAAATTTGATCAAATTAAGCCCGATTACGTTTTTGCTTTTCATAATTTGCCCGGTTTTGATATGCACCAAATTGTATATAAATCCGGAACTTTTACGGCCGCTGCCAAAAGTTTGATAATTAAATTAATCGGAAAAACTTCTCATGCCGCAGAACCTGAAAAAGGAATCAATCCGGCTTATGTGATATCGGGAATCCTTGAAAAATCCAAACAAATCGTTCAATCTAATCCCGAGAAAAAAGAATTCAGCTTGATTACGCCTGTTTACATGAAGGCGGGGGAACCCGGGGCGTACGGTGTATCCGCCGGATGTGGGGATTTAAGACTTACGTTGAGGTCTTTCTCCAATAAAACCATGAATATCCTCACCGATAAACTTATCGAAATTATTCATAGTCTCGCCAAAGAGCATGACGTTGAAGTGGCGGTAGATGAAACGGAAAGTTTTCAA
>CAJXMT010000262.1 GCA_913056155.1 uncultured Cryomorphaceae bacterium | reverse complement strand
TATTGCATCTTCTTTGGCAGGTGAAATATTTGGATTAAACACATTAGAAAAAAATATTCAAGATCAAGATGGTAATACAACTAGGTTTTTTCTGGTAGGTAAACCTTGATTATCAATATCAACTTGAGAAAAATCTAAAACTTCTCAATTACGGTGATTCTATTCAAAAAGCAGATAACGGTGAAGAAGCCTTGTTTTTAATTGAAGAAAACCCCCCAAGTGCAATTTTCTTGGATTTAAATATGCCTATAAAAGGCGGCTTTGAGGTATTGGATGAGCTGCGTGCTTCCAATAAAGATATTTTGGTTTTTGTTATTACTTCAAGCAGCTTAAGTGCTGACCGTGAAAAGTGCAGCGAATATAAATGTGTAAAAGGTTTTTTTGAAAAACCGGTGCTTAAAAACGACATTGAGCGTGTTATTCAATTGCTCAATGAAAAGAATTAATCAATTGCTCAAATTGAATTTTGAAACGCGGAAATGATTTGGAAATGCATTGATGCGAATGAATCCCTATTTCTTTGGTTTTTAAAACAAGCGGCGCAAAGGCCATCACCATGCGGTGGTCGTTAAAGGAGTTTACGGTAATGCCGGTTTTTAATTGTGTAGGGGGGTGTATTTGTATGCAGTCCGAGCCCGCCTTAACCCTGCAGCCCAATTTGGTCAATTCACTTTGCAGGGCACTAATTCTGTCGGTTTCCTTAATGCGCAGTGTGTGTAATCCCGTAAGCGTGCAGCATACACCCACTGCAGCTGCCGTGCAAGCCACGGTTTGAGCCAAATCGGGATTATCCTGTAAATTCAGCTTGAGATGTTTGGACCGAATCTTTTCGCCGGCTTTTTTGAGCAATATCGTGTCGCCGTTTGACTGAACGGTGTGCACGCCGAAAAATTCAAAAATGCGGGCTGCATTTATATCGCCTTGCAAGCCTGACTCCGCTGCATTTTTAAGTCTGATTTCAGCTTCGCTGCTCAATGCCGCTATTTCATAAAAGTAGGAAGCAGCACTCATGTCTTTCTCGAGAAGTTCTTGAGGGGCGTCGGTATAATTTTTGGAAAAAACGGTTAATACGTTATTTTCAAAAGTGAATTGAGCCCCGCATGATTTCATCATTGATAAAGTCATATCTAAATAGGGGCGCGAAGTAATATGGGAAGAAAATTGAAATGTACACTTTTGTTTGCAACCGGGCGCAGCCAATGCTAATGCCCCCGCAAACTGACCGGTTTGCGTGGTGTTCACTTTCGTTATACCACCGCTAAAGCGTTTTTTTACAGATACAGGCGGAAATCCCGGCGTGCCGAGATAGACTATTTCGGCGCCTATGTTTCGCAGCGGTTCTACCAAATCCCCGATGGGCCTTTGGGTCATTTGTTCCCCGGCTACTAACGTTACTGCCTCATTTTTTAATGCTGCGGCCGCCAATGAAAAGCGGTAGGTTGTTCCGCCGTTTCCGGTAAAAATTACAGGTTTGCCTATTTTGAGCTCCGCGAGTACTTCCGCCAACTCATTGACGTCATCCGGAAAATCGGGTTGCGGCTCAACCGGATCAAAACCGGCGATGAAACGGATAATTTGAAGCCGATTCATCACGCTTTTTGAAACAGGTAAATCAACCACGCCTTGCACCGTGTGGCAAGCGGTTTTTATATTCCATATTTCATTAGAGCTCATTGTATTGTTCTATGGCAGCGGCAATGGTATTTTCATCGGGATTACAATCTGTAAGCACTTTTCCGGGAGCTTGTAAAAGTGAAAATGAAAGACGATTTCCCTTATTTTTTTTGTCAGCTCGGCAAAACTCAAGAACGGCATCGGTGTCAAAACTCAATTTAAAGGCATCGGGATAGAAGTATTGGAGCTTCGCCGTAATTTCCTTGGAGAGTTCTCGATTTAAGCCGGATACTTTTTCGGCAATAAAATTTTCAATACACATACCCACCGCGACAGCTTCACCGTGTTTGAGTTCATTTTCAGAGCCCATTGTACCGGACTCCACAGCATGCCCGATGGTGTGCCCTAAGTTGAGAATTTTACGAGAACCTTTTTCGTATAAATCTGACTCTACAATGTCCAATTTCACGCGACATGCCTCTCTAATGATGTTTTTGGTAAGGGTTTGGGGCGTTACTGCGTCAATTTTGTTCACCTGTTCATAAAAAAGTCCGCCGGCAATTAAGGCGTGTTTGTACAATTCGGCAAAACCCGAAAGCAACTCCCGTTTTTCCAGTGTATGCAAAAACGAATTTTCAATAAAAACCGCTTGAGGGGTTATAAAAAGACCTGCTTGATTTTTGTATCCTGCAATATTAATTCCCGTTTTACCGCCCAGAGCGGCATCCACCATTGCCAGCAGTGTAGTGGGAACATTGATGAACGAGACTCCGCGCTTGTATGTAGCAGCCGTAAAACCTCCCAAATCGGTAATCACGCCGCCGCCCAAGTTTAAAAAAAGTGCATCGCGGTCTATATTCAATTCCAACATCGACTGCCATAGAGAGCTCAACACCTCAGGGCTTTTGGATCCTTCACCGGGAGGAACCAACAATATTTCGGCATCTTCAATAATGCCCGTTAAGTGTTTTTCGAGTTGAGGTAAACAGTGCTTATGTGTATTTTCATCCACCAGTATCACAAGCTTGGAAAAAGTGTGGTTCTGAATAAAAGAAACAAGGCTCTCTATCCCGTATTGCGGGGCAAGGCCGGTGTGTTTAGT
>CAJXMT010000261.1 GCA_913056155.1 uncultured Cryomorphaceae bacterium | reverse complement strand
CCGTTCAGCAATCCAATCGCGATATTGGCGCCAAAACCGTTGAACTTAATCAAGTTGAATACTTAGTACGCGGTATAGGCACACTCAAATCCCGTGAGGACATTGAAAATATTGTGGTCAGAGCCGAAAACCAAACGCCCTTGCGCATCAAAGACATTGCACGGGTTTCCATCGGGCCGCAAGAGCGTCGCGGAGCGCTGGATCGAGACGGTGCCGAAGTTGTGGGCGGTGTGGTGGTAGCGCGTTACGGCGCTAATCCGTTAGAGGTCATCCAAAACACAAAAGCCAAAATAGAAGAACTCGCGAGCGGAATGCCTGAGAAAGTCCTTCCCGACGGCCGCACAAGCAAACTCACCATCGTACCGTTTTACGATCGCTCAGGCCTTATAAATGAAACGCTCGGCACCTTACAAGAAGCACTGTCACTGCAAGTACTCATCACTATTTTGGTCATCGTGGTCATGATTCTCAACCTGCGTACCTCCTTGATTGTCTCCTCCGTAATGCCGGTATCGGTGCTTATGGTTTTTATTGCCATGTACTACTTTGGCGTTGATGCCAATATCGTTTCACTATCCGGAATAGCTATCTCCATAGGAACCCTTATCGACTTAGGCGTCATCCTCACCGAGAATATTTTAAAACACCTTGAGGAAAAAACGGGTAAAAACACGTTAGAAACCATTTACAACGGTGCTGCTGAAGTAAGCGGTGCCATACTCACAGCAGTTACCACTACCGTCATCAGTTTTATTCCGGTATTTACGCTGCAAGCCGCTGAGGGCAAACTCTTTTTCCCGCTCGCCTTTACCAAAACCTTCGCCCTCCTCTCTGCGCTTCCCGTTACACTGCTCATTTTACCCGCAGCTGTTCATTTTTTCTTCAATCTGAGACCTCGAGGCAATAAGCTCAAGTACATTTTAAACAGCTCACTGTTTTTGGTCGGAGCCGCCATTACCGCCTACGGCTTTGTGTGGGCCGGTATTTCCCTGATGGCATTTGGTGCAGCCGGCTTTATCCAATTGAAGTGGGGTGAGAAACTGCCGCACACGCGCCACCTGCCCTTTTTAGTTACTGCTGCGTCGGTAAGTTGGATTTTAGCCGATTTTTGGATGCCCCTGGGTCCCGATGCTCACTTGATTATGAACTACTTGTTCGTATTGGTTCTGCTCACCGTTGTGTTGGGCTTTTTCTTGTTGCTCACGAGGTTTTATGAAAAAATATTGCGTTTTATACTGGATCATAAAGCCGCTTTTTTGACATTCCCGGCACTTCTTATTTTCGTGGCCGTCAACATTTGGTTGGGTATAAACACCGTTTTCCGGCCGGTTTTAAAAGGTGCTGAAAGCGTGGGACTGAATCTCGAAAATACCTCCATTTGGCACAAACTCGAAAGCGCTTTCCCCGGAACTGGCAAAGAGTTTATGCCCTCGCTTGATGAAGGCAGCTTTTTACTTATGCCCACCACCATGCCGCACGCCGGGTTTTCAAAAGCTCAAGAGAACCTGGAAATCATCGATATGGCCGTTTCACAAATTCCCGAAGTGGAAGAAACCGTGGGCAAACTGGGCCGAGTAGAATCGGCACTGGATCCGGCGCCGGTTTCCATGTACGAAAATGTAATCAACTATTTGCCCGAGTACGCTACCGATAATAACGGCAAACGCCGCAGGTATGCCGTTACCGGCGACGGAAACTATTTGTTGACACTGGAAAACGGAGACACGGCGGTGCTGAGTCGGAATAAGGATTGGGTTCTGACCAAAAACAAAGACACGGTAAAATTAACCCCGCGTTTCAACCCGCAAAACGAAAATAAGCAGATCAAAAACGCACTGCACAATGTACACCGCAACCTTATTCCCGACGAAAACGGGCGTTTTTACCGCAACTGGCGTGAACATATTCAATCGCCTGACGATATTTGGGATGAGATTACAGCAGTCGTAAAAATACCCGGACTCACTTCCGCTCCAAAATTGCAACCTATCGAAACCCGACAAGTTATGCTGCAAACAGGCATGCGCGCCCCAATGGGAATCAAGGTTTACGGGCCCGATTTAGCAACCATTCAAGATTTCTCCACGCAAGTGGAAACTATTCTTAAATCAGTTCCCGAGGTGAAAAAACAAGCTGTTTTTGCCGATAGAATTGTAGGTAAGCCCTACATTATTGCCGAAATTGATCGCGAAAAAGCAGCACGTTATAATCTCAATACTGATGATATTTGGCAGGTTTTTCAAACTGCGGCGGGCGGAATTCCGCTTACGCAAACTTTGGAAGGTCGGGAGAGGTTCCCCGTTCGCGTGCGATATCCGCGCGAGTTGCGCAACAACCCTGAATTGATGAGAGAGATATCTGTACCCACACCCGGCGGCGCGCAAATTCCGTTGGGCGATGTAGTAAATTTCAGTTACGAGAGAGGACCGCAAAATATCAAGAGTGAAAATACTTTTCTCACGGGCTATGTTATTTTTGATAAAGCTGACGGCACAGCAGAAACAGATGCTGTACAAGCGGCACAAAACCGGCTCAAACAGCATATTGCAGAAGGAAAACTAAAAGTACCTTCCGGTGTGAGCTATGCATTTTCAGGCAATTACGAAAATCAAGTACGTGCCGAAAAACGACTCTCTTTTGTCGTTCCGGCCGTGTTGACTCTTATCTTTCTTATCCTCTACCTTCAGTTTAGGTCTGTACCCGTAACCCTTATGGTTTTCACCGGCGTAGCCATTGCGTT
>CAJXMT010000260.1 GCA_913056155.1 uncultured Cryomorphaceae bacterium | reverse complement strand
TGAGTTGGAGTTGTTGAGTTCTGTATCTGCCTCAGCTCGAGACGCTATTATTATTACCGATGTGGGCGAAGTGGACGGAAATCACAATATGATTTATGTAAATGAATCACTATTGCGATTAACGGGTTATTCACGTGATGAGTTATTGGGTGAGTCGCCCAAGATGTTTCAAGGATCTTTAACCGGTGAAAATGAACTGGATCAAATTCGTCAAGCACTGGTGAGTCTAAAACCCGTCACCGTGCAGGTAATAAATTATGGAAAAAAGGGATTGCCCTACTGGATAGAAATCAGCATCACTCCCGCTAAAAACAACAAGGGTAAAGTATCACACTTTATCGGTGTGCAACGGGAAATTACTCAAATAAAAATAGCTGATTTAAAAGACAATATCGTTGCCAAAATTAGTCATATTTTCAATCGGCATGAAAATTTACCGGAATTATTGGAGATGGTTTCAGGTGAAATAGCCCAATATCCGGATGCTGATTTTGCCGAAGCTTGGTTGGTGAATTATGATCAAACAACTATTGAAGTTATTTCATCTTGGATAAAAAGTGAAAGTATATTAAAAGTATCTGAAAATTATAATTTACGAGAAATATTTGAAAAAGGAAAGGGACTTCCCGGACTGGTTTGGGAGAGGGGGCAAGCCACGCATTTGGAAGACTCTAGAAAATCAAAGTTTTCAATACGGCGTGAATTGGCTAAAGAAATTGGAATTATTTCAGTTACGGGAATTCCCATGTTACACGGCGGGGAAGTTTTAGGGGTTTTGATGTTGGGGTGGAAAAAACGCATTTTGAAAAGTGAGGTCGAAATTACGTTGCCTCTTGATATTGGTGAATATCTGGGCACGGAAATCAAGCGTAAAAAAGCCGAAAAAGAACTTGTTCAGCTTTTTGATACTTCGCGTGATATTATTGGTGTGATCAGAAAAGATAAATTCATCAAACTGAATAATGCAGCAGTGGATATATTAGGGCACAACGAACTAAGGATGCTCCAAAACCCGATGACATACTTCGTGCATAGTGATGATTTGTCTTATACGCTAAAATCATTGAATAAAGTAAGGGAAAAAAGAGAAACAGTTAACTTTCAAAACAGGTTTTTGACTAATAGAGGGGAAGAGCGGTTTTTTGAGTGGATCGCGGCACCCGGCAATGAAAGAGATTTAATTTTTACCATTGGTAGGGATATTACCGAGAGACGCAGACTTGAAAAGCTGCTGGACAAAGCCACCAATTTGGCCAATTTAGGTGGTTGGGTACGTGATATGAAAAGTGAAAAAATAAAGTGGTCACCCAATGTGTTAAAAATTCACGAGGTAAAACCGTCTTTTGTGCCCACAGGAGAAAATATTCTCCAATTTTTCATGAATGATGAAGATCGCCGGCGATTCAGTCAAAATATAAAACGCGCCGTCAAAAACGGAGAGGGTTGGGACGACGAATTTGAAATAAAAACCGCAAAAGGTAATTTAAAATGGATAAGAACCATTGGTGAACCCGAGTTTGTTGATGGCGAGTGCCGAAAAATAACAGGAAGTATTCAAGATATTGATAAATTTAAACGAGATGAACTGGGGCACCTGCGCAAATCAAGTTATTTAGCTCTTATATCCCAACTCAACGTAGAGTTACTCCAAAATAAAGATTGGGATCAAGCTTTAAAAGCTTTACTGCCCAATTTGTGCAAGGTAGTAAATGCAGACAGATCTCATTATTTCTCACATCAAAACGGAAAACTGAGTCAAAAGCTCGAGAGTTACCAACCCGGCATTGAACCTCAAATGGGAAATAGTGAGTTGCAAAATTTACCTTTGGATATTTTGGGGGATTTTTCTGCTGCGCTGATTAGTGGCACCCCATACTACAGTACGATTTCTCAAGTTTCCAATAAGGTTGTCACCAAATTGTTGAAGGATCAGGGAATTAAGTCACTTTTGGTTTATCCCATCATGGTGAATAAAAAATTGAAGGGATTTATTGGTTTTGATGATTGCAAGACGGAACGAAAGTGGGAAATTGAAGAAACCAATTTATTGAAGTCTGTTACAGACGCACTCTCCATTGCAATTGAAAACTACCAATCTTCAAAAGCACTTGAAAAAGCCAACAAATCTCGGGCTAAAATACTGGAAAGTATTACCGATGCTTTTTACTCGGTAAATGAAAAGTTTGATTTCACTTATTTCAATCACGAAGCTGAAAATTTGCTGGGTAAAAGTGCTGATGAAGTTCTGGGCGAAAATATTTGGCGCGTTTTTCCCGTTGCCGCCAAAACAGATTTGAAGAATAATTACGAATGGGCACTGCAAAATCAAGAATCTACATCTTTTGAGTACTTGTATCCCGTGAATCAAATATGGTTTGAGGTGAACGTTTATCCGGCAAAAGACGGATTGTCGGTTTACTTTAAAGATATTACTGAACGCATCAAAGGTTTCAAAGCACTGGCGATGTCCAAAGAGCGATTTGAGCGGGTTGCCGAGGCAACAAATGACGCTATTTGGGACTGGGATATGGAGGAAGAAACCATTTTTAAAGGAAAGGGATTTGAGACCCTGTTCGGGCAGAATCCCGGTGTTTATCCTTGTAGCACCAATTCCTCCACGGTAAGCACGCTCAAGGCAGATCGTAAAAGAGTAGATACAAGTTTAAATCGTGCCATTAATAACCCTAAAGTTGAAAAATGGTCAGAGCCCTACCGCTTTAAGCGAAAAGACGGAACTTTTGCGTGGGTAATTGACCGCGGTTTTATCATCAGAGATTCCAAAGGGAA
>CAJXMT010000259.1 GCA_913056155.1 uncultured Cryomorphaceae bacterium | reverse complement strand
TTCCTTTTTGCCAAAACGCCGCACAAAGTCACGTGCCTCTTGCTCCGTATTTTCAGTGTGGTGTAAAACAGCTGTATCTGCCGGTGAAACGCCCAAAGCAACGGCAGCGCGTGCAACGCCCAACCCTTGAGATAAGCTGTCTGTTTTGGAATAAACCCCTGAGGTGATAAGCGTACAGCCCGGTAAACGGCGGTAAATCCGAATTGCTTCCATAAGTCGTAAACTCACACTTTCTCCTATTTGGTTCGTGGGATTTAACGCGGGATCCGGCGTGTAACCGGCACCTAAAACCATTATGAACGGTTTGTTATGGTTCTGATTAACAGTTGAAAATTCAGTGAACTCCGGATAGGTACGTTCCGTTTTTCGTGTTAACCAAACCGCCAAGGGAGAAACGGTAACTGCAAAAAACCAAAACAACAAAAAAGCACCGGCTGTGCGGAACAACTTGTGCTTTCCCCTTTTCTTGAAAAACCAAATCAACCCGGCCAGTAGAACGGTGTAAAACAGCGGGTCTAAGAGTAAGTAAACAAGGGGTCTGAAAAAAAAGTACATGGGAGAATTACTGCGTTTGTGCAAATGTAACTCAAAACCACTGTGCCGCCTTCATCAAAACGAAGTCGTTGTATGACTCTCCTTCAACCTGCCGTTATTTTTTAAGCTTGTCTTTAAAAACCTTCTCGAGTTTTTCGATTTTAGGCGTAATCACAAATGAACAATACGGTTGTGAGGAATTTTCATTGTAATAATTAAAATGGTCTTCCTCAGCCACGTAAAACGTATCAAAGGCCGTGATTTCCGTTACAATGGGTTTGTCAAAAATCTCCTCGGCATTGAGTTTTTTCTTGTAAGCTTCAGCCGTATTTTTTTGTTCTTCACTGTGGTAAAAAACGGCAGATCGGTATTGAGTTCCCACATCATTTCCTTGTTGGTTGAGGGTAGTGGGATCATGCGTAGTCCAAAAAACTTCGAGGAGTTCATCAAAAGTAATAACCTCGGGGTTATATTGCATTTGAATCACTTCGGCATGACCGGTCCGGCCGGTACAAACCTCACGGTATGAGGGGTTTTTCACATCACCGCCACTGTAACCGGGCTTTACATTTTTCACTCCTTCAAGGCGTTGAAAAACAGCCTCCACACACCAAAAACATCCCGCACCGAATGTTGCTTTTTCAAAATTTCCCTCTTCTTGTTGATTGTAGACCATAGTTTTTTCTCTTGTATCTTGATTTTGTTCCGTACCCGCAGCACATGCTAAAAAAATGCCCGCCAAAAGTACACTTGTAAAAGTTATTTTCATTGTATTCCACATAAAGGTTCAAACGCGTTGGGTTGGGTTTTGTTTTTGGTCAGAACCGAGTTTTGCCCACGTTCATCAGCTTTGAAGAGTTGGGTGCAATTTGCAAATTTTACCGAGCTCGATAGAGAGGGTTGCCGGTTTTGATACCGGCTTTTATTTGATAGTTACTTTTGCAACATGAATAAAACCATTGCGGCAAGTTTATTGAAATTGAATCTCGAGGAACTGTATTACGAAGACCTCGTAAAAGCTGAAAAAAAAGCGGTTTTTGATATTAAAAACTTCATTTTTTGGAACACATATATCCCCAAACTTTTTGAAGCTAAAAGAAATCAGTTAATTAAAATCGAAAATGCGGTATCTGCTTTTATTGAAGACAATGAACTCGAGCAAAAGGATGAAAAGTCAGGTTTTTTTCACGAAGTACCTTGTGTGCCGGAGCATGGAGAGGTTGGCAAAGCGCTCGAGAATTTAAATTTGGAAATGCAACACAGTGTGGGTGACTTTTTTGCTTCTTATGAGAGAGCTTCGCAAAATGCCAAACTTGTTTTTTCTAAAGCCCAATCTGCAAAATATGCCGCTTTAGGACTGGAAAATCTGATGTGTTTGGAGCAGAGCTTCCAAATTCTATTTTTGCATCTGTTCAACCCGTTGTTTCAGGACTATAAAGAATACGTAAATCGGGAGGTAAAATTAAAAGAGAGCTTACTTTCGTCAAAATTGATGGAGGCTTTGACCGGCTCGGGTCTTAAAGAGGTGTCTTTGGAAAATCTTTCTGCCGCTCGGGTTTCGGGTTCTGACCAAGAAAAAAAAACAATATGGACAGAGTGGTACCGGTTAGCCAAAATTTACGATTTGCCCGAAACAAAAGCGGCGAAATAAAGTTTTTACCGTTGTTGCGTTACCGGAAAATTAAAAATAAGTGGGGATGTCAAGTAACGTTTTGAAACCTACTTTTGCATTTTAAAATGAGAATATATATGTCGAAATTTCATAAAGTCAATATACAAGAAATTAAACGCGAAACACCTGAGGCCGTATCAGTTGCATTTGATGTACCCGATGATTTAAAAAGTGATTTTCATTATGTGGCCGGTCAATACGTGAACGTAAAACTGCATTTAAACGGCGAGGAAATTATTCGCAGTTATTCGCTCAGCAGCTGTTTGGATACAGATGAGGAGTGGCGAATAGCGGTAAAATTGTTGGAAGGAGGTAAGGCTTCCGGACATTTTAACAGCAATGCACGAGTTGGAGATGAAATTGAATTGAGTGCACCCGAGGGTAAATTTGTTGTGGAAAATTTGGGTTCGGAGGCTCGTGAACATGTGTTTTTTGCTGCCGGCAGTGGAATTACTCCTGTGAGAAGCATGATTAAATCTATTTTACAATCAGAGCCTCAAAGCCGTTGCGTACTTTTTTACGGCAATCGCGATGAGGAGAATGTCATTTTTAAAGAAGAGTTGGAAGCGTTAGCTGAAAGGGAAGTCGAGC
>CAJXMT010000258.1 GCA_913056155.1 uncultured Cryomorphaceae bacterium | reverse complement strand
CTTGTGAATTTCTGCTTTGATAGCTTTATTCAGGCTGCGGAACGGCAACATGAAGACTTATACAGCTTTGAGTTTTTTGAAAACGAAGCGGAAGCCGTTTTCACCACGCGCACTTTTGATATTTCGGGGTACTATCACTTGCACTCCGGCAACTTGACTTTTCCTACGGGCGGGGAAAACCTCTCCTTTACCGATCATGCCGTGGGCGGCCGGTTGCGTATATCGCCCGTTAAAAATGTAGATTTACATTACGATGCCTCCACTTACTTTTTGGGCTTTAATGCCGGCGGTATAAAATCGCACGCCACGGCCGTTTGGAGTCCCGACTCATCAAGTTTGAGCGCCCGGGCGCACTATAACTTTGACCGTACCCGGGGCGAGTTGAACTTTTACCGCTTCAACGCCGATAACGGTTTTGGCTGGAACAACGATTTTGACTTTATGAACCGCCATAATTTAAGAGCCGGTTTGCGCTACAAAAATAATGTGGGTGTACACGCCGAGTATTGGAACACCACAAATTTTCTCTTTTTCGGAACCGAAGGCCTGCCCGAACAAGGCGGCACTATGCAAGTAGTGAGCCTGGGCGGCGATGTGCATATGCCCTTTGGTATTTTTGCGCTCGATGCCGAAGCCTCTTACAATCAATCGGCAAACACCGCTGTTTTTCGCGTTCCCGAGGTTATAGGTAAAGCCTCACTTTACTTGAACAATGAACTTTTTGGCGGAAAAATTCACCTGAAAACCGGTTTTTATACATGGTACTTGAGTTCGTTTTACGGCAATGCTTACTCCCCTTTGACCCGTGCATATTATATTCAGAACCAATATCAAAACAACGCTATTTTATATCCGGGTTACTTCTTGGACATTCGCATTTACAAAACCAAAGTGTTTGTAAACGCCTCCAACATCACAAGCGGATTTTTGCCTTTTGATTACATGGCCGTACCCAACTACCCCATGCAAGATTTGGTGATCCGGTTTGGACTGGCGTGGGATTTTGTGAATTGAGAAATTCTCAAAATTTAGATTTTTATTCTCTTGCCCCAATAAGTTGAGGCCGGCACTTTACACCACCGGGCGGGCGATTGGAGTCGGTTCTGACCAAAAAAATTACACCGTCAAAAAGGCATGATAGTAATTCCTACTGAAAGTTGATTCATTTCAGGACCTTGCCCCTCATTGAAAAATGAATTTACGGCATATTGACCGTAAAGGCCTACCTTGCCGTAAGCGATGCGAAAAGTGGGGCCGTAACGCAACGTAGCTACATCGGGGAAAATAAACCACTTGTATTTATCGCCATCAAAAACTTGACGATCCTGAACATCAAACAAGTAGCCCACTTTAAAACCGGGGTAAAACTTCCAGCTGAAGCCTTTGTCGTTGGGGTTGGTGCGCAACCTCAGTTCAACGGGTACTTCCACAAATGAAGTGGAAAAACGGTTGGCTTCAAAAGCGTCGTTATCTTCAATATTTTCAAAATGAACGGGAGCATCAGGATCTCCCACTGTTTGTCCGTTTGGCAAATCAGCCTCGCGCGATCGTATAACAGCGTTTGTATGGTAATTTTGGCGGCCCGCCGCTAAACCGATTGCAAAACTCAAATTTCCTCGACCCACAGGCTTATCATACATAAATTGAAAAGAAAAACCGGTAGATTTCCATTGGGGTTGAAACCCGTCAGGTCGGTTGCCGAATATAAAGTTTTCATGCCCGAAATTGAAAATAAAACGATCCTGCGCTTCGATTTCAACGGCAGCCTTATCTTCCTGAGCATTACCAATTGAAGCAGAAAAAACAACCGCTCCCCAAAAAAGTATTTTGACTAAATGATTCATAAGTTTTCAATTATTATCGGCTGCAAAGCTAACGAAAAAACACCGGCTCAAAGGTTGTGAAACAGGAGGTATCTTTGTTGTGTTTTTGTCGTTATAAAATGCTGATTCTTCCTTTTTATGAAAAATACACTGTTGCTTTTATCGCTTCTTTTGCTCCACTTTACAAGCTCTGCTCAACAATTGGAAAATTACCACCAAGCCCATGATATTGACGTTTTGGTTTTTGGTGCCCCGCGCAGTTTCCCTTGGGCAGGCGGTTTCAACAACCCGCAATTTTCGCCCATAGACCTAAACGGTGACGGTTTTGACGATTTGTTTGTGTTTGAGAAACACGGCCGGCGCGCTTACACCTTTTTAAATGACGGTATTCAGAACCAAATTTCATTCACCTATGCACCCGAATATGAAGTTCTGTTTCCCGAAATGACGGGAATTGGCCTTTTGCACGACTACAATTGCGACAACCGGCCCGATTTATTTACGCAATCCAACAGCGATATTCGCATTTTTCAAAACACCTCTGCAGCGGGCAGTCCGCCCCGCTTTGAATTGGCTTACCCCATTTTGCCGGCTCAAATATTTGACAACCAAAGCCACGTTTACACACTTGTGGGCGATATCCCGGCCATTGGGGATATGAACGGCAACGGGAAAACCGATATACTCTCTTTTCATCAACTGGGTGAGTATGCCTCATTTTTTGAAAATGTTTCCGCCAATTGCGACAGCCTTGAAATGCGCAGGGTGGAAGGGTGTTGGGGGTTGTTTCGTGAAGATGCTTTTTCATCTGCCATATCCTTGCTCGACAGCACTTGCATTGCCGTATCGGGAGGAATTGAAGAAATGCCGCCCAACGACGACCCCCGTCACGAACGCGGTCATTTACGTCATGCAGGCTCGGCACTTACGCAATTTGACCTCAGCGGTAACGGCTTGCCCGATTTGCTTTTGGGAGATGTAGAGTC
>CAJXMT010000257.1 GCA_913056155.1 uncultured Cryomorphaceae bacterium | reverse complement strand
ATAGCCGCCGCTATTACCGCGCAAATCCAAAATCAAATGTTCCATACCTTGCTCCTTTAACGAATCCATGGCAGAGCTGATCTCATCCATTGAGGTGGCGGCAAATCGATTGAGTTTGATATAGCCAATACCCGGCTGCGCCATGTAGCCTGCATCCACACTGTAAATGGGTATTTTATCACGCGTAACGGTAAAATAAATTAACTCATTTTGGTTTCCTCTTTTTATACCCACTTTCACCTTCGTACCCTTTTTACCGCGCAAGTTATCAGCCACATCTTTATTGGTAAAACCTACCCCTGCGACTGTAGAGTCTTCAATCGTGACAATTTTATCACCGGCCAAAATTCCCAACTCCTCGGACGGACCGCCCGGAATTGCCGAAACCACTATAATCGTATCTTTTACGATATTAAATTGAATCCCTACTCCCTCAAAATTTCCTTCTAAAGGTTCATTTGCCCGCTTTAAATCCTCTGCCGATATGTAAACCGAATGTGGATCTAAATCTTCCAACACATTTTTGATGGCTTTTTCTACAAGTGCTTCAGAATCCACACTATCTACGTACGCCAAACCCACGTAGCGCAAAAAACTTTGCATTTTGCGTTCTTGAAGAGCATCGGTTTGAGCGTTCGTTTGAGTTGTCGCTATAATAAGCAGTACACCTGCTGCAATCTTTTTAATCATATATTCGAAATTGATTCGGGGATAAAACGAAGCACCGCACTCAATGTTGAATGCGGTGCTCAAATTTCTCATAAATTATACAAGTTATTTCGCTAATTCTACTGCTTGCCGTGCCGGGAAAATTTTACCGTCCCACTGCCCCACAACAAAAGCACCGTCATAACCTTGAGATCTGAGTTGATCACGGTATATTTTGGCTTCTGAATAAGTTCTGAAAACACCGGTTACCGCTACCGTTTTACCATTTGATGCGCGTTTGGCATCAAAATCCTCCAGGCTTGAGAATTCCTCAGATGCGGCATCGTTCATTCCTTTATTCAATGAAGCCACTTGAACTCTAAATCTCAAACTCTGCTCTTTTTCCTGTTCGCTGAGTTTACGACCCACCGGAATCTTTGAAGTCTCAGAACCGGAGATGCGTTTTGCAGAACCCAAATTCATTTTTTCTGCACCTCTCAATAATACGACATAGGCTCCCTCATAACCTTTGGTAATGTAATCGATTTTCGATCGGGCAGCCTCATCGTATGAATTGTACTGTCGTGAATACACACGTGTAAGTCCGTCGGCAGATTTAAAACTGATTACCTTCATCCCTTTAAACTTACTCATATCAGGCTTTTTGGTAAAGGCTCCCAACTGAACTCGATACAGCTGTTGATTAGCCGGGACTGTTTCCCCCTCTCGACTCACCACAACCCCGTCCTGAGTTTGTGACTGCTTATCTTGACTATTGCCTTTTGAACCTTTACTCCCACTGTCAAATTCACCAAGATCGGCCAAGTTACCCAATTCGTCACGTGCAATAATACCTTCACTATCAATACCCTCAGCTTTCAATTCACCCCGCTTTTGACCGGCTTTTGATATATTGTCAAATATTCCTAAAACTACAATAGTTTTACCGTATTTTTCAAACACTTCCACATCGGGCAAACTCAACACTTGATTGATCAACTCATTGGGAATAGATTCATCAAACTCACCAATTTTAACTGAGTAGTACTTGTCTTTCATACCGCGACGGCGTTTAGTCAGCTGTGAGGCAATATTCAAGGTATAAACTTCCTGTTCAATGGGCGAGTATTTACCGGTTGTATCGTAAAAAGCGTTGTAAAACTCGCGTACCGCGTCATCGCTCAAGGCCACACCTGCCGAATCAACAGGCATACCATACGGTGTATTGGTTTCATCATCTAAATAATCGGGTACGCCATCCTTATCTCGATCTACGGGGCAGCCGCTTCCGTCAACCGCAACACCTTTTGGCGTATCAGGGCATTTATCGTATAAATTTTGAACGCCGTCTCCATCCAGGTCAGCCGTTAAATCAAGTTCATACGGCGTATCATCAAGATGTTTGTGTTTTTTGCGTTCCTTACTTGAAGCAGGTGCAGGACCAAATCGATTGATGCTGAAAGTGGCCTGAGCTCCCAAATACAAAAAATTATCATTATTGGCGTTACCTTGATTTACACCTAAGGTATTCTCTGTAACACCATCAATATGATTGGTAAATGTAAAATAATAAGTTGCCAAAAAGCGTACATCCCATGCTCGCGTAATATTTAATCCCACTCCTCCTGTTACGGGAACCGCAAAGCTGAAATTGTCATAATACCCCAGCTCATCGCGGCGGTACTCTCTCAAATCAGTTTCAAAATTGTAATCTCTTTGAATTCTTTCAGCCACTTCTCGATTGGCGGGAGATTGAGGCAAGTTCCTGATGGTACCGTCATCCCAGTAATTATAGAACTCCCCGCCTTCACTCAATAAATCCGTTTTGGAAGTAAACTCAAAATAATCAAATCCCACCCCCACAAAAGGTTCCAGTTTCCTGCCGACGGGTAACAGGTGATCAAAATTGTAGTTAAGTCGCAAACCTGCTCCATATAAACGAGACTGAAAATTTAAATTGCGATTCAGCGATCTTTCATTGGCTGACACCTCGCCGGTCCAAGCATTGAGTTCAAATTCAAAGGCGTCATCTATATTTTGTCTAAAGCTTAATGTAAATACAGGTCTTGACGTTGAAGGCGAATTCGTTCGGTTTCCCGAACTCAAATCACCAAAATAGGTAAGCACCCCCGTGCCTATGCCTATTGCGGTCTTCCAGAATGTGGATT
>CAJXMT010000256.1 GCA_913056155.1 uncultured Cryomorphaceae bacterium | reverse complement strand
TATTGGCCGGCGTTTTTGGAAGCAAAACACTTGGATTGAGTAGTGATAAACTGATTATCACCATTTTACTTATACAGTTTTTGGGTATTGCCGGTGCCTATTTGTTTTCTAAATTGAGTGCCCTGTACGGGAACTTCAATGCGCTGTTCATTGCCATAGCGATTTGGGCAACGATATGTGTTGCCGCCTTTTTGCTGCAGCGCGACGACCCGTCTGTAACAATTAAGTTTTTTGTTTTGGGCAGCGCGGTGGGACTGGTTATGGGGGGTATTCAATCTTTAGCCAGAAGTACCTACTCCAAAATGTTACCCTTGAGTAAAAATAACACCACGTTTTTCAGTTTTTATGATGTTACTGAAAAAATGGCCATTGTACTGGGAACGTTTGCTTTTGGCTCTATCGAACAAATAACGGGAGATATGCACTACAGCGCATTAACTTTGAGTCTGTTTTTTATCATCTCCGGCGTATTACTTTACTCCGCAAAAATAATTGAACCCAAACCATTGAAAGCAAATTAAAAAGGTTCAAAGTCGCTATACCCGTGGGTTCTGACCAAAAAAAATTATTCAGCCTTTAAACCTGTACCGCACTTATTACAAAAATTGGCACTTACAGGGTTTTTACCGCCACAGGATGAGCAACTTGTTTTTTTGGATTTGGGTGTATCTACAATTTCACGCGCTATGATGCCGGTGGGCACAGCAATGATGGAATAACCGATAATCATGGTTAAGCCCGACAAAAATTGACCCAATGCCGTTTGAGGCGAAATGTCACCGTATCCCACAGTGGTTACAGTAACAACAGCCCAATATACCGATTTTGGAATACTCACAAAGCCGTTTTCAGGCCCTTCAATGACGTACATCAAACTACCCACAACCGAAACGATCAGCATAACGGCAAATAAAAAAACGACTATCTTATTAAAACTCTGCGTAATGGCGTTTCTCAGTAATTTTGAGGGCTCAGTAAATTGCGACATTTCCAAAATCCTGAAAATTCGAATGACGCGAATGATGCGAAACGTACTCAAAAATTGACCTCCCGGCAATACAAAAAACAGCCAAGCCGGTAAAATGGCCAGCAAATCGATAATTCCCGCCCAGCTGAGTACAAACTTCTTTTTTTCGTCACTGATGTAAATACGCAAAATGTACTCAACGGTAAACAACACCGTAAACAACCACTCCAAAATGCGCAATAAAAGACCAAAACGCTCCCTTATTTCACGCACGCTGTCTAACATCACCACCGTAACACTCATCAAAATAGCGAAAATAAGAGCCACGTCAAACGCTTTGCCCGATCGGGTATCCGTTCCAAAAATAACAATGCGCAACCATCGCCTTACTTGAGCTGCCGTATGTTCACCCTTTTGACTGTCCATTGATAAAAACGTATTGCAAAATGTTTACACCCATTTTTAAAGCATCCAAGTGCTTTTCTTCCGGGTTTCCGTGAACTTCGGGATTTTCCCAACCGTTGCCCAAATCCGTTTCATGTGTGTAGTAAACTACCATTCTACCGTCAATAAAAATGCCGTAACCCATAGGCGGCTCACCATCGTGCTCGTGAATTTTGGGCACGCCGTCGGGAAAGGCAAAAAATTGATCGTAAACCGGATGTGAGGCCGGCAACTCCACAAATTCGGCCTCGGGAAATACTTTTTTTATTTCGCGACGCACATAAGGATCCATCCCGTAATTGTCGTCAATATGTAAAAAACCGCCTGACTCTAAATACTTGCGTAAATTCTCGGCCTCTTGCCTACTAAAAACCACATTGCCGTGCCCCGTCATGTGTACAATGGGATAATTAAAAATTTCAGGACTCCCCACCTCCACAACAGCTTGCTCGGTATTGATTCCCAAGCCGGCCTCTCGATTGGCAAATTCAATTAAATTGGGCAATGAGGTTTTTAAATTCGCGTACCAATCGCCTCCGCCCCGGTATTTCAAAAGCGCAATTTGATAAGCTTGAGCGTAAAGTTGAGGAACTAAAAACGCTATGAGTACAAATACGAATAATTTTTTCATGATGACAAAGATTGTAAAACATGCGTAATACTGCAAGCGTAAACACCGGCAGTTTCGGTTCGCAAACGGGCTTTTCCCAATGTAACCGGTTCAAAACCCTTTTGTGCGGCCTGTTGCACCTCATCCGGCGTAAAATCACCTTCGGGCCCGATTAATAGTGTTATCGTTTTTTGGTCAGAACCGGTTTTCAGCCTACTCGCAAAGGCGGTTTTTTCCGTTTCATCACCGCAATAAGCAATGGCACCGCCGGTATTTTGAGAGAAAAATGCATCCAATGAAACGGCCTCATGAAATACGGGAATATGCAAATTTAAAGACTGTTTAGCGGCAGCGAGAATCACCCGCTCGCACCGATCGGGTTTTATGCGTTTGCGCTCAGAGTTAGCGGTGAAAATCGGCGTGATTTCGTCAATGCCGATTTCCACGGCTTTTTCTAAAAACCACTCGTAACGGTCAATATTTTTAGTGGGAGCTAATGCTATGTGCAGTTTATACTTTCGATTTTTAGGCACTTGCTCTTTACTGCTTATGCTAAAAGTACATTTTTTAGGTGAAGCGTTGGTAATTACGCCGGTAATGAGATTTCCTTTTCCATCTGTGATTTGGATTGATTCGCCGTTTTTTTTGCGCAAAACCCGCACGGCATGAACGCTTTCCGATTCAGTCAAAAAGCCCGCTTCCCCTTCAATTTCCGCAGCGTAAAACAATTGCATAGCTCAAAATTTTGATGTGCAAACATAGCGGAAAGCGCCTTACCCGCAACGGCAATTCAAA
>CAJXMT010000255.1 GCA_913056155.1 uncultured Cryomorphaceae bacterium | reverse complement strand
AGAAAACAAGAAATCTATGATTTCGTAGCTTTTCTATCGGTATTTGCCTCCAAAAGCCTTGATCTTTTTACTCATTTCATAATCAAATTCAATCGGAATGCGTGAACTCGGCTAAAGCCTCGGTTCGTCCCTTTTTAGATACGCATTAGTATTTAATTTTAAAGAAAGCGTGAGCTCGGCTAAAGCCTCGGTTCAAGGCAAAAAGTGGACAAAAGAATAAAATCTCCCGTATGATGCTAACCCAAAACAGGCGTAACTCTTGGTCAACCCTTTGGAATTGAAAAACAACTATATTTTCCTCCGGAACCAAACCAATATGCAATCCGACGAGAAACAAAACCAAATCTTTCACCAAAATGGATAACTTGTTAATAAATTATCTGCCAACATCTAAAGTCCCGCACTAATAATAATCTCGAGGATTTGTTTTTTTGATATATTGTCGAGTTGACTTTTATCATAAATATGCACCAGAAATACTTCGTTTTGTTCTGATTGCATGTATGTGATGATTCTTGCGCCGGCAGACTTTCCCTTCCCTTTTGAGGATATCGCCATGCGAACTTTGTACAGATTGTGTCCAAGATATACTCCCGCATCCGGCTCTTGTTCAAGCCTGACAATCAGTTGAGCCAAATCTGATTTTAGCGAAGGGTATTTTTTAGCGAGTCTTTTAAAAAACTTTTTGAAGTCGGGAGTAGGAATAACTTCATAGCTCATCGAGAAAGGCTTTAGCGGATTGTTTGGGCAATTTCCCTTCTTTTATAAGCTTTACCTGCTTCAAACTACTTTTGAGTTCATTTACGGCTTTTTTTTCAGAGCCTTCAACCCTTACATAATCGAGTGTTTTTATGAACTCTAAAAAGGCCTTGACTTTGCTGTCTTCTATATGTAGGGTTACCTCTTTCATGACTGAATTATTTTGAGTTTTGCAGCCGTAATGAGATCGAATGTTCCGAATTGATCAGACTGTTCTTCACGGGAGAATCTATATTCCTTTCCGGACTGCATTACTCTGTCTGTAAGATAAGTATTCAAACGTATCTAAAATGCTGTTTGTTGTATTGGTTATGCAAAAATACAGCAATTAAACGTAAGAACCAATTAGAATATCTGAGGTGTACACCGTACAATTTACTTTTTGGTTTTCTTTGATACGAATTCCCGTGCTATTTCCACGACCTGTCCCGACCCTTCGCGGACAACTTCGAAAAAAGCTATTTAATAGCTCGGATCACTTGAATGTTTAAAAAAGGACAGTAGCTTTACAACACCAAAAGTTTAGGGAAAACAAAAGGCTAAAAGGCCTCAGCTACTCAAAAAACGGATGGTCATCTTTATTGAAGATAAAAGTTATGATTTCTAAGTTTTTACGATTGATTTTATAAACTATTGATACATTTTTGCGAACGACACATTTTCGTAGATTTTTGTGTCAAGTTGCAGGACATAGATGTTGGTTTTTAAGGAGTCTTACGAGTAAATCGTTTATTCTTTGTTCAAAGGTTAATGCAGTTTTTACCGTCCATTTGTTTAAAATATCATCAATTACAGCTTCATAGGATCTCTTTGCTTGAGCCGTCCAAACGATCATCTCTTTTTCGCTTTTAAAATGCGGTTTCTTATGGAACTCTTGACTTCTTGATCACTGTGAGTTTGATTGTTTCTCAAGTCTTCCAAGCCCTTTTCGATAGAGGATTTACTTTGCTCTCCAAGATCGTCCCACCAATCACTATTTTCCGTTAATTCCACAAACTCCAATGTTTTGAGGTAATTAATTAAGGCAATTGCCTTGCTGTTTTTCTTTGAAATTTTAAGCGTGTATTGCATAATAAATATAATCAGGCATTTTTATTCCCTCTTTCTTTCAGCTAATCGGTAAACTAAATACGTTTTCCGTCATCATTTTTTATTGACCTCGTCATAAACTCAAATATCTTTGAGTTCATGGAGCATCTCCATTAGTGAATCAAACTCTTTTTTAACCAATACCACCATTTTTTCATCGGTGTTGTCATTGATGTACTGCGGTTGTATGGTCGATATAATTTATTTTTTAAAGTGCTGCTGCGTTATTAGTAAAGAAATCCTTAAACTTTGCCTTTATTCATATTACCTCTTTTTTTACACTCACAAAGGTAGGCAATAACACTTTTATTTTCCACCACAAACCAGTGCTATTTCCACGACAAACCCAAATAAGACCGTCCGATAGATCGGATGGGTTAGGATAGTAAAGGATTAGTGCTTTAATTAAAATCGGTTGACATTGAAAACGTAAGGTTGTGATGTTAACCGGCAAATAAACCGTAAGGTGTATTTGTTTCTTTTACGAACACACCGGTGCTAAATCCGAAAAAACCGACCCACCAAATGAAACGAATCTCCAAAGCCCATTTATACCGGGTTCTGACCAAAACAAAAAAAATGTTCACCAACCGAGAGCAAATCGCGCTTTATATCGTAAAAAGATTGGGAATTGATTACGAAGACCGAAAACCGGTGCTATACTGAAAAATGATCCGGAAAGGGTAAAACCCTGATATTATTCAACCCGCAAATCGGTGAACACACCAAAACCAATCGGTGATTAAAAATCCGGGCGTATGCATAAAAAAACGCCAACCCCTTATCGGGTAGGCGTTCAGGTTTTTGACGGTTTGAACCGCATTACATATTTTCGATGATAGCATCGCCGAATTCAGAACATTTCAGTAAAGTAGCGCCTTCCATTAACCTTTCAAAGTCGTAAGTAACGCGTTTCTGACCAATTGCTCCCTCAATGCCTTTACTGATGAGTTCGGCAGCTTCATCCCAGCCGA
>CAJXMT010000254.1 GCA_913056155.1 uncultured Cryomorphaceae bacterium | reverse complement strand
CCCTCGGGCAGCAGCTCGTGGTTGGCATTGATCCATGTTTGATCCTCAGAGGAAGCCATGGGCGACATGGCTTTTGCGTATTCGCTCAACGAATCAAAAGGCATGGACTCTACATAATCGGCAAAACGGTTATAAAGTGTGCTTGACTTTGATGATTCGGCAATGGCTTGACGGTTTATTTGTACGAAGTTAACAGATTTAGAAGCAAATACGTGTTGGTTACTGTCCAGTAAATCTACTGCTAAATAGTAGTTGCCCGAGGGTAAATCACTGATGTCAAAACTTTTTAAAAGAGCTTGAATGGTTTTGGGTTCGCAGCGTTTGTATGCAGTGAAACGCGGGATAAGCCTGCCTTTGCTGTTGGTAATGGCGTAGCGCGCCACAAAAGGTGCGTTACCCGTGGTTTGGCCGGTGCGGTAAAACTCTGTGTAAAAACTCAGTTTTTTAATTCTGTCGGGAAAGTAATCATATACGTAGGGAATAATATCAACGCCGTTTTTCTCCCAAATGCTGCCTTCTTTCGGGTTCTGATTATAATCGGCTACAAACAATATATCTGAAACAGAGGCTGAATCGTCTGTAAAGTGAATGCTCATAATTTGGCGTGCACGGGACGGTGTTTGGGCTTCTTTGTTTAAATCGCGAATGGTGATTTCAAGTTCGTAATCGCCGTTATCTACGGCTAACATCTTCTTGTCAAAAAAAGAACCTTTTGCGCTGTCGGGATGCGGGTAGTTTGGACTCAGCAGTTCAAATTTATCAAAAGTGACCACTTCATTGTTTTCATCAAAAAAGGCGTATGTAATTTCCATTTTGGCTTGAAAACTTCCCTCTTTCGTTTTTTTAAACGCTAAACTTGAGGCGTTTATTTTCAGGTAAGCCTCAACATAAGGAGATTGCCCGGGCGCAAAATATTGTGATGAGGCAAAGTTGGCGTCAACTTGCGCCCGGAAAGAGGGAGTGAACAAAAGGAGTAAAAGTAAACTTGAAAAATATCGCATGGTTTCTCTACCGTTTTTAATAACTTTGGACAGCAAAGTTAGCACTGAAAATTTTATAGCACAATTACGTAATTCAATAAATAAAGATATACTGATTATGAAGTTAAAAGGAGCGAAAGTTTTAGTAACCGGCGGAAGTTCGGGAATAGGAAAGGCAACGGCTGAACTGTTGATTCAAGAAGGAGCCGAGGTTTTGATCACGGGCAGAGACGAGCAAAAGTTGAAAAGCGCAGCGAAGGAAATTGGCGCTGTGCCTGTTCACGCCGATGTATCAACTGATGAGGGTGTAGAACGAGCTTATGATGCTGTGGGTGAACGGTTGAACGGACTCGATATTTTAGTGAACAATGCCGGTATTGGTTCTCGAAAGCCGGTTGATGAGCTTACCCGTAAAGATTTTCAAGAGGTTTTTGATGTGAATGTGTTTGGAGCGGCTATGATGGCGGCCAAGGCCAGCGCCATTTTTAAAAAGCAAAAACACGGCAATATTATAAATGTGGGTTCTACCGCATCGTTAAAAGGGTATCCTACGGGGAGCGTTTATACGGCATCTAAGTTTGGGCTGAGGGCAATGAGCCAATGTTGGCAAGCTGAGTTGAGACCTTATAATGTTCGCGTTTTACATATTAATCCCAGTGAGGTTACCACTGCTTTTGGGCAGGAGTCGCGCCGCGAAAGACCTGAAGAACCGCAAAAATTAACCGCTGTGGAAATTGCACACGCTATTTTATCGGCCTTAAAGATGGATAATCGCGGGTTTATTCCAGAGTTAACCGTTTGGGCTACAAACCCTTTTTGAGTGAGGAATAGCACAAAAAAAAATACTTTTATTTTTTGATATACTCTCCTTGCGAGTTTAAAAAACGGTTTTACATTTGCAGCGGAGAGTTGGCAGAGTGGTCGATTGCGGCGGTCTTGAAAACCGTTGAGGTGTCAAAGCCTCCGGGGGTTCGAATCCCTCACTCTCCGCAACCAAAACACAACCCGATGCGCGAAGCGCATCGGGTTTTTTTGTGCCGCTTCCCGATCAAAAACGCAAGTTTTTGTATAGGGAAGCGGCACAAAAAAAAAATCTTTCCGTTGGAAAGGGTTGTGTTTTGGTTGACCTCCCCCCAAACGGGATCATGAAATAATCCCTCACGGTAAAAGTTTTACTTGAGCCGCGAATCTTGTTTCTAACGCTGTTAACGTGACTGACGCACAAAGCGAGTCCACCTCGACCTTGACCTCGACCTGCGGTGGGCACTTTAGTTCGAGTTGTTACTACAATTATGCGTTGAGCACCAACTAAACGCCTTGCGCCAGCCCCTAACGCTTGTCCCCAACTTGTTGGTGGGAAGTTGGTGGGCTTTACTCCTTATGCTTTACGAAAATCGCCCGGCAATCACCAATCGTCCATGCCCACGTGACCCATGTTTATCCCCAATTTACAACCAACGAGTTGAGTGCACGTATTGGTGGACCCCGTGCCCCAAGCCCTATGCACCATGCGAAAAGCGCAGCGCGTTCCAAACGCCGCTAACGTGATTGCCGCAAAAGCGACCTTCACCCTTTAGCCTTCACCGCGTTATGCACAAAAGTTACAGTAATAACTGCAAGGTATGAGTTGTTTGTTACCCCAACGCTTACCATCTTTTTTTCCTTTTGCTGCGAATGCTGTTTCCGTAAATGTAGTTGTATTTAGGCCGGTAGCGACCGTTCAGGTGAGTGCGTAAAATATAAGAATAAGACAGTGTAATGGCCGCAAAAGCGTCATTATCCAATACTCCTGACCAGATATAGCTATAATAACCTGCATCATAACCACCAGTGATGTGGCGGAAATAAGTGCTGTGGTATCTGGGCTCAATTTCTTTAATCAGACCTATTTCATCCAGATATTT
>CAJXMT010000253.1 GCA_913056155.1 uncultured Cryomorphaceae bacterium | reverse complement strand
TTTTCATAAGCTTTGATTTCATCGTCGCTCATGTATTTATTCTTTTTAATGGTTTCCAAAACACGAGTAACGGGATCTTGGTTTTTGTAGTCCTCGAGTTCTTCTTTCGTTCGGTATTTACCGGGATCAGACATGGAGTGACCTTTGTATCGGTAGGTTCTGATTTCAATGAGCATGGGTCCTTTACCGTCACGACAATGTTTGGCGGCTTTTTTGATGCCTTCGTGAACGTCTTCCACGTTCATGCCGTTTATAGCCTCTGCGGGCATTTCATAAGATGCGCCCAATTTGGTTAAATCGGTAACGTTTGAGCTGCGCTCTACCGATGTACCCATGGCGTAGTTGTTATTTTCAATGATAAAAATAACGGGCAATTTCCACAACATGGCCATATTGAAAGTTTCGTGCAAGGCTCCTTGTCTTACAGCACCATCGCCCATTGAACAATATACTACATTTTTAGTGTCATTGTATTGTTCAGCGAATGCAATTCCGGCTCCCATTGGAATTTGAGCGCCTACAATACCGTGCCCGCCCATTAAATTTACGTCTTTATGGAACATGTGCATGGAGCCGCCTTTTCCTTTGGACATGCCCGTTTGTTTTCCGTAGAGCTCAGCCATCATGTATTTGGGATGAACGCCCAAGGCGATTGGGTGAGCGTGGTCGCGGTAGGCGGTAATGTGTTTATCTTCTTTTTCACAAGCAGATGCTGCACCGGCAACAACAGCTTCTTGACCGATGTACAAGTGACAAAAGCCACCAAATTTTTGCTGAACGTATAATTGCCCGGCTTTTTCCTCTATCTTTCTCATTAAGAGCATACTCTTATACCAGTTGATGTATTGCTCTTTGGAGTGTTTTGTTTTTGATTTCCCTGCCATATTCTCAGTGTTTATAAAGGGGCAAATTTAATTCCCTTTACTTCAACCGCCAAAAAAGTTTTTCAATTGAAGGTGTTTTTAAACGGAGGTTTTTTGGTTCTGATTATAAATGGTTTAAGGGGTATTTGGTTTTGGATTTTTAAGCGACTTGCCTCGTTATATATTATATATATGTTTTTTTGGGGGTTGAAAAGGGGCAACCGGTTTGAAAAATGAGGCTTATTAAAGTTTGGGATGGAATGAGAATGGAAGTAGAGCAGAGGCTTTTTCTATTTCCCAAACTTCACCGCTTTCGCCGTAAAGCAGAAGGCGAAATGATTTGTTGAATTTGATTTCGTGCTGGCTCATCACTTGGCGGCAGGCTCCGCACGGTTGAACGGGTTCTGTAACGGGAAATTTAACTGATTTGGCTGCAACTGCAAGTGCTGTGTAGGGTACATCGGGGAATTGATTGCCGGCAGCGAACATGGCTGTGCGCTCTGCACATAAGCCGGAGGGAAAAGCCGTATTTTCTTGATTTGTACCTGTTATGATTTGACCGTTTTCCAATAGTAAAGCAGCGCCCACCTGAAAGCCGGAGTAGGGAGAGTAGCTGTTGCGGGTTGCATCTATGGCGGATTTCACCAACTTTTGATCCGCGGCGCGCAATTCATCAAATGATTGATAAACATGGTAGGAAAAGGAATAGGTTTTTTTCTTGCCCATAAGTTGAGCGCTATTTAACTGTCTTTGTTACCTATTTTAGAGAAATCCAGGGATAGGGTTACTCGCAATGTATTGGCCAACGGGGAATTTACAATAGTGCGTTGTGTACCTACGTAGAAGGGAACCAAATAAGACATGTCGAAACCCAAAATATTGTAGCGCAGTCCTACACCAAAAGTCATGTATTTTCTGTTGCCTTTTAATGCGTGCTCAGCGAAGTAACCTAATCTGGCAGCCAATAACTTATCATACCAGTATTCAACGCCTACACCGCCGTAAAATTCACGTAATTCTTCACGAAGTCGACTGCCGTCCTCAACGCGATACATGCCGTTTTCATCGCGCAAAAATTCACCTTGTTCGTTGGTGAGCGGATTCCCGGGAGCATCGTAAAAAGAGGAGAATACAGCTCCCGCAACGCTGGTAGCATTGGGGTCGTTACCCGCCACAACTTGGCCAAAGTTATCACTGTCTGTATCGCCGTCGTAAAACGGAGGTGTTGGCACTAGTAGTTTATTGAGGTCAAAATGAAAAGAGAGTTCATTATAATCATCAAGATGTAATGTAAGACGCGGGCCAAAGCGCAAATTCATGGGTAAAAAGTCTTGTTGGTCAATGTTGGAATACGACATTTTGTTGCCGATGTTGGCAATGACGGCGCCAAAAGCAAAAGTGGCTTTATTGTCACCCAGTTGCCAATCTTCATTTTCATAATAGACACTCACATCTGCGGCAGCGGCTAAACCGGGGCGCGTTTCAGCAGAAAGCACATCAATACCGCCCGTGAGGTTGGAGTAAATAAATTTTAAACCGATACCGGCTGACAATCGATCAGACAATTTTCGTGAGTAGTTACCTTGAAAAGCCCATTCATTAGGGCGAAACTGAATAATATCATTTCCAAACTCATCGGTAAATTGAATTTGGCCCAATGAGAAATAGGTGAATGATGCACCTATTGCAGACATTTCATCTATTTTGTAGGAGCCGGTAACTTGAGATAAATCTATATCTGAAACTAAATTGCGCAACCAAGGCGTGTATGACATTCCAAAACTCAGTTCTTCGGGATTAAAAGCCAGTTTGGCCGGGTTCCAATAATTCGCATACATATCAGGTGATGTAGCCGCGCCTGCATCACCCATGGCTCCGTGGCGTGCATCGGGAGTAATCGTCATAAAAGGAACGGCTGTAGTAATGGTATTTACACGATCACCCAAAGCAGTTTCAGCACCGGTTACGGAATTAACTTGTGCAAAAACATCACAACTTATTGATATGTATACAATTAATGCTGAGAACA
>CAJXMT010000252.1 GCA_913056155.1 uncultured Cryomorphaceae bacterium | reverse complement strand
GACCACCGAGATCTACACTCTGTCCCTACACGACGCTCTTCCGATCTCGATGAGGAGTATTTACCCTACAAACGCGATGATAGGTTAGTGCGTAAATGGGCTGTACCGGGATCACTCGGGCAAGAACATCGGATTGGCGGGCTGGAAAAAGATTTTTTGACAGGCAATGTGAGTTATGATCCCGATAACCATGAGAAAATGGTCAAAACTCGTGGTGCCAAAATTGATAAAATTGCCGATTTTATACCCTTGCAAAAAGTTGAAGCCGGTGAAGAAAAGGCTCAGGTACTGGTGTTGAGCTGGGGCTCAACATACGGAGCCGTAAAAAATGCTGTGAGTGAATTATTGCAAAGGGGGGAATCTGTCTCTTTTGTTCACCTCAGGTATTTGAACCCGCTGCCCAAGAATTTAAAAACGTTGTTGGAGGGGTTTGAAACAGTGTTGATTCCCGAAATGAATGATGGACAATTGGTGCGGTTAATTCAAGGAAAATTAAATGTATCGTGCAAATCTTTGAGTAAAATTAAAGGCATTCCTTTTACGGCTGCTGAAATCAAAGAAAAAGTGTTGTACGAATTGAAGGAGCAGGAACATGCGAAAAAATAAAACGGCATACAAAGCAAAAGATTTTGCTAGTGAGAATGAAGTAAAATGGTGTCCCGGCTGCGGTGATTACGCCATTTTAAAACAGGTACAAAGCGCAGTTGCCGAGAGCGGAGTGCCTAAAGAAGATATTGTTTTTATCTCCGGAATCGGGTGTTCTTCGCGTTTCCCGTATTACATGGATACTTACGGTATGCACGGTATTCACGGTCGCGCCACGGCCATTGCGAGTGGATTTAAAATTGCAGCTCCCGATAAAAGTGTGTGGGTTGTCACGGGTGACGGCGACAGCTTGAGTATTGGCGGAAATCACCTCATTCACCTTTTACGTCGAAATATTGACACCAATATTTTACTGTTTAACAACGAAATTTACGGACTCACCAAAGGGCAATATTCTCCAACTTCCCCGGTAGGCCTCAAAACCAAGTCGAGTCCGCAAGGAGTAATAGATCACTCCTTCAACCCCTTATCTCTGGCGCTGGGAGCAGGAGCGGCGTATGTGGCCAGAACTATTGATCGCGAACCGCGTCACATGAAACAAATTTTTAAATCCGCTGATGAAAATAAAGGCGCTTCCTTTGTGGAGATTTATCAAAACTGCCCCGTTTTTAATGACGGAGCATTTAATGCCTACACCGACAGGTCAATTAAAGAAGAAAATTCACTTTTTGTGGAACACGGCAAACCCATGATGTTCGACGGTGGTAAAAAGGGAATCAGATTGAACGGACTCAAAGCTGAGGTTATTGAGTTGGGGAATAACTTGACCGCAGAAGATTGTCTCAAACACGATGAAACCGATGAGGTATTGGCGCAAATTTTAGCCGGCTTTTTTGATAATGATAAACAGGCCGAGTTTCCGCGAGTGTTTGGTGTGATTTATTGCAAGCCGCGCGGCACATATGAAGAAGCACTGGAGCAGCAAATTGAAGAGGAAATTGCCTCAAAAGGCCAAGGCGACCTCGATGCACTCATCGCCGGAAAAAACACGTGGTGGCACAATTAATGGCTACCTTTTTCCATGAAAACCCACAGTCGGCATCAACTCCGCTCCGTGTAAAAACGCAATGACCGAACTTGCTCTCACACTCGCTCTCACACTGTCAACGGCGGGGTTTGCAAATTCAACAATGCAAATCTAAACCCCATTTCATCACCTGTTGCTAATATCACCCTAACGCTCTTCTGAGTTTTCTGCTTCAAGCAAGCAGCTTAAATATTATACATTCAAGAAGTCCTTAAAAGTCGAATTATCGTACTTTCGCAATTCAAAACATTATTATGGCAACAACATCAGATATCAGAAACGGATTGTGCATCAGATTTAATCACGACCTTTACAAAGTAATCGAGTTTTTACACGTAAAACCCGGAAAAGGAAACGCCTTTGTGCGTTCAAAATTAAAGAGCTTAACCACGGGTAAAGTACTTGACAATACATTTCCGGCAGGTTCTAAAATTGACGATATACGCGTGGAGAACCGCGATTATCAATACCTTTATAAAGATGATACCGGACTTCATTTCATGAATACCGAAACTTTTGAGCAAATCAATTTACCGCCTGCATCTGTAGATAATGATGACTTACTTCAAGAGGGAGCAGTAGTTGATATTTTGTTTGATGCCGAGGAAGAACTGCCGTTAACGGTTGATTTACCGCAGTACATCACTATGGAGATTACTTACACCGAACCCGGCATAAAAGGCGATACGGCCACCAACACGCTCAAACCCGCTACGGTGGAAACGGGAGCTGAAATTCGGGTTCCGCTGTTTTGTGATATTGGCGATAAAATTAAAATCAGTACGGCCAACCGCACTTACATGGAACGTGTGAAAGAATAAAGTAAACCGATACGCGGTTTTAAGCGCTTTGAATTTCAGGTTATGAAATACCCATCCACGAAGAAACTGAGTGAAATCGCTCGCATTATCGGAGCCGAACCGGTGGGTGATCCCGACTTTGAAATCACGGGGCAAAATGAAATTCACGTGGTGGAAAAGGGTGATATTGTTTTTGTCGATCACCCCAAATATTACGACAAGGCATTAAAATCTAACGCATCGGTAATACTCATCAATAAAAAAGTGGACTGTCCGCCCGGAAAAGCACTTTTGATTCACGATGACCCCTTTGCTGCGTTTAATCAACTTACCGCCTATTTCAAACCCTTTGTGCCGCCTACCGCACAAATCGATGAAAACACAAAAATAGGGAGAGGCACAGTGATTAGTCCTGGAGTTTTTATCGGACCAAAAGTTGAAATCGGCAAAAACTGCATCATTCACCCCAACGTAACAATTACCGGTTACACGATAATCGGAGATGATGTTGAAATTCATCCCGGCGCAGTTATCGGCTCCCAAGGGGTTTTTTACAAA
>CAJXMT010000251.1 GCA_913056155.1 uncultured Cryomorphaceae bacterium | reverse complement strand
TACGATACATTTTTACCCGATAACTGGCTGGAGAAGCTCACCGAGCAAATTAACCCTGACACCCCCGTAAATGATTTGTTGGTTGATTACTTTGATACATATTTAGACTGGAAAAAGAATGATGTTTCAAAGGGTTTTGAGAAAAGAATAAAGGTAGTAAAACACTTTATTGAGCGTATGCAAGCGCACTACAATGAAGCATACCGATTTAAAGATGTGGATGCGGAATTTATGCAAAATCTAAAGGTGTACGCTGAAGAACACGGGTACGCAAAAAATACAATTGCATTGTTCTTTAAATTCACAAAAATAGTTTGCAACCACGCGGCCGCCTATTCAAAAGGTCAAATACAAGTTAGTCCCGAGTTGAGCACCGACGAACAAAAAAAGAAGTTTAAGTTTACACGGGTTGAAAATATAATTTTAAAAAATAGTGAGATTGAAAGGATAAAGAAGCAAAAGTTACCTGAACGGCTCGACAACGCTCGCGACTGGCTTTTAATTAGTTGTTTCACGGGGCAAAGAGTTTCGGACTTTATGCGGTTCAATTCTGAAATGTTACGAACTGAGGGCGGGCAATTATTGATTGAGTTTACCCAAGAGAAAACAGACAAAAAGATTGTTTTACCAATACTCCCCGAAGTAAAAAGAATATTGGATAAGCGCGGCGGCGAATTCCCGCGACCAATTACAGACCAACGGTACAACAAGCAAATAAAAGAAGTCTGTATGTTTGCCAAAATCAATGAAAGGACACACGGGCGCAAGCGGCAGCCGGGTAAAAATTCAACTACGATTGAAGGAATGTTTCCAAAATACGAACTTGTAGCGTCTCACATTGGCCGCCGTTCCTTTGCTACTAACTTTTACGGTGATATACCCACGGCGCTATTGAAGGCAGCCACGGGACACAGCACAGAGAAGCAATTTTTGGAATACATAAACAAAGAGGAAAAGGAACTGGCTATGCAATTGGCCGAGTATTTTAAGAAATTAAAAAAATAAGGTTTTTTTACCCCGTCCTTTTCATCATTTTTGGCAGGATGCAAAAACCAATATTACTATGAAAGATATAAGAGAATACGTTTATTTTCATGAGGTATTACTAACTACCTTGCAAAAAGACCCCCACAACTTGACCCATGTACGGCAAAAAATAAAGAATTTTGAAAAGTACATTACAGCTGATTTATTTAGAGCCGCCGCGATTGAAGTTGAAAACATTTACTCACAGGGAAATGAGCGAGCACAAAATTTGTTGAATTACCACATGAATGAATTAAAGAAAATCGACAAAGGTTTATGGGCTATTTACTACGGGTTTAAAAGCGACTCTAACAAGCCAACTGAATTACATGATAAAGTAGAAGCGCTGGGATCAATCGGGTACTTTATAGAGCGCTTTAATCGTATTGCAGATAAAACTTTACCAAAAAAAGACTTGCGGACAATATACCACATAGGGCGGTTCTTTAGCATTGATAACCCCGTGACCGTTTGCGATATTGAAACCAAAACTGAAATACCGCACCATAGCGACCAAACCACTACTGAGATATACCTGGGCAATTTTAAAGAACTCAAAGAGCGGTTTTTTGATTATCGTATGGATGAAATAATAAAAAACCTACCAAAGGAACATATATTACCGATTGAATACCGCATAAAAAGCGAATTGCAACGCGTCAAACAGTACATTAAATTGGTTGAATCCGATCCGACCGCGGCCAATAATCGGTTGAAGTATGGCACGCGAAAAAATTACCCCGCACTGCTCGAAATGTACCGCGATTATTTACTGGAGCGACTGAAAAACCCGCAACTGGAAAAGAGCAAAGAGAGCGCACTCAAAAAGAACCCTGATAGTAACATTTTCACAAATGATTTTGCCTTCACCTTGTTTACACTTATGCACGAGCAAAGACCAAAGCGAGACAACCCTAAAGCATTTTATTCTGCAACCTACATACTGATGAAAAAAGACGGACACATAAACGGTTCAATTCAACCAAGCGTATTTAAAAACTATGTTGAGAGATACAGTAATGGAGAGGTTTACCTTGAAAAGATTGATAAAACTCACAACCCGTCACAGAAAAATAAACTTACCTATTCTGAACAAAAACAAAGCCTACTAAAGCAAGGGTAAATTAACAGCCTAAATTTCCCGATTTTCAGCCTGAAAAGCCCGATTTTCAGCCCAACCTATTACAATTCAGCGACATACGTTTGCGCCAAAGATCAATAAAAATACAATTTGATATGGCTCAAACAGAAACAAACAACGTTCAATTTATCGGCACGACCGATACCAAACTGGCTGAATTAATAGCAGCCCAAATTTCGCGGCAAATTTCCGAGATTAAAGAAAGCATACCGCAACCCGATCAACTCATGACGCGGGAACAAACCGCCGATTATCTTAATATCAATCTTTCGACCTTACACCTTTGGACTAAGGCAGGTAAAATTCCCGCTCATGGGATTGCCAAGCGCGTTTATTACAAGCGTTCCGAGATTGATAATTCCCTAAAGCGAATCAACAAGTAATTTTTGACACAAAAAAAACCCGATGCAAGCGACACACGCACCGGGTTTAAATTCATTATTGAGATGACTACAAATATACAAAATAAATCCGAGGGCGCAACCTCTGAGGCTCTACCGAGCAAGCCCGATCCATTGGTTCTTATTCCGATTAGCAATAACACGTTTTCAAACGGCATTTGGACGTTTGAGGCAAAGAAGGTAAACGGTGAACTAAACCTGAAATTAAAGGCTCTTAACCGAGAAGGCGTTTTATTGGAGCTCAAAAAAATGGGCTACCAAAAACGCAATGATGCAGCAAGCGGGATTGTGTTCATTAAGGCAAACGAAAATATTCTTACTGAAGTGACGGTAACGAATATCAAAGAGGCTTTTTACAAAAAGTTTATCAAACACGCCAAAGATATGGAAGTTGAACTGGGCGACCGTATCTATACCTTTTTGAAAGGCGAAATTAA
>CAJXMT010000250.1 GCA_913056155.1 uncultured Cryomorphaceae bacterium | reverse complement strand
GAGGTTCCCACGGAAGGCTTTGAATTTGTGAGTACCGATACGTTGCCCCAAAAAACGTTCAAGGTGGTAAATCAACTCACTGCCGCCGATGATATTCCCGAGAATAACCGCGCTACTTACTACCAGGAATTTCCGCTCCACTACGCCTATGACGATCGCAGCGCTGAGCAAGCTTATGAAGTTATAGGTGCAGGTGCCAAAATAGCTGCGGAGTATAATATTGAGGTACAAGACACTTTGCGCGCCGTGAATATTTATTTTCCGCCAACCTTGGAAGATTATTCCAACAATTTGTTTCAAGTGAAAGTGTGGAGCTCGCTGGAACCCGAGGCCGAAATACATTCGAGCATCTTTTTTAATCCGCGCTACACCCAACGCAATTTGGTGAGCCGTTATGAGATTGATCCTCCGCTGCCCGTATCGGGGACTATTTTTGTGGGTATTCAACAGCAGAACCGCCCGGTTTTTGTGGGTTTTGACGGCAACTTCAACAACAAAGAAAAATTTTATTTTAATGCTGACGGCGCTTGGTACAACATGAGCTTTGACGGCAGCTTGATGATTAATCCCGAGTTTTCGCCTGTTTATCAACCCTTTCGAGTGAGTGCCCGCGAAAAAGAATCAATGCAAAAAGTGAAACTTTTTCCCAATCCGGCGCGTGATTTTGTTTTTATTCAAAACCTCGATTCCGCTGCCGAGGTGATTATTTACGACCTTTCCGGCAGGCGCATCAAAGTGCTGAAACAGGTGAGTGAAAGTATCAATATAAGTGAATTTTCATCAGGAACGTATATTTTTCAAGTAGTTGCGGGTGAAGAGGTAAGTCGCCATAAAATAATTGTACATTGACAAAAGATTACGACTCAGACGCTGAGGAACACGAAGAAAAAGAGGAATTCATTGAACGTTTTGCGTTTACCGCAGATCCCGGTCAAACCCTTTTGCGTATTGATAAGTTTTTGAACGATCGCCTGCCCAATACTTCGCGAACAAAAATTCAAAATGCTTTAAAAGCCGGGAATATTGAGGTGAACGGAAAGGCCGTAAAACCCAACCATAAAATACATCCCAAGGATAAAATTACGGTGGTTTTTCCGCGTTCTGAAGAAAAAATACAACTTGTTGCTGAGGATATTCCGATTGAAGTGGTGCATGAAGACGAGGTGTGTATGGTGGTGAATAAAAAAGCCGGAATGGTTGTGCACCCGGGACACGGCAATCGATCGGGAACCCTGGTCAATGCCCTCCTGCACCGCTTTGAAACGCTACCCGATAAAAACGGTACAGATCGCCCCGGAATCGTACACCGGCTGGACAAACTCACATCGGGTTTGATGGTTGTGGGCAAAACCGAAACCGCATTGAATAAATTGGCAATGCAGTTTTTTCACCGCACCACTTCGCGAAAATATTGGGCGCTGGTTTGGGGCGATTTATCCGATGATGAAGGCGTTATAGAAGGAAACATCGGGCGCAGTTTGAAAAACCGCAAACTTATGAATGTCTTTCCCGAGGGCGACTTTGGTAAACATGCCGTGACGCACTATCGCGTGCTGGATCGGTTTGGATATGTGACGCTGGTGGAGTGCAGGTTGGAAACCGGGCGCACTCATCAAATTCGTGTTCATTTTAAGCATATCGGTCATCCGCTGTTCAACGATCCGGAATACGGCGGAGATAAAATTCTAAAGGGCACGGTTTTCAGGAAATACAAGCAGTTTGTTGAAAATTGCTTTAAGTTGTTACCCCGGCAAGCATTACACGCCAAAACATTGGGGTTTGACCATCCCGCTACGGGTAAGCGCCTGGAGTTTGACACTGAACTCCCCGAGGATTTAAAAACGGTCATTGAAAAGTGGAAGGGGTATACGCAAAATCGCGACATTTAAGTATCGGGAACTTACTTGAACACGTTGATTTTGTTGTGCCGAGTAAAAGCTATCTTGGACATAACCGCGACAACCGTTTACACTGCGAAAGGCCGGTATTCGTTTTTGTCAACAATTTTAAATGTCTTCCGTTTCAGGACTATGCAGTACAAATACACTTTTTTCCTGATATTCGTTTTCACACTCTTTATCGGCCTAGATTCGTTTTCTCAAACCGGTGACTTGATTGAATACAATCAACAACGCGAAAACATTACGCGTACGGGGATGAAAGTTTTGGGCTCGTGGGCAGTGGTAAATATAATCTCGGGTGGTATAGGGTATTACCGGGGCAGCGGAGAAAACAAGTATTTTCACCAAATGAATGCCTTTTGGAATACCGTGAATTTGGGTCTTGCGGGTTATGCACTTTTGCAAAGTCCGGCTATACACGAATCGCTATCTGCTACATTAACAGCGCAACAATCCATCGAGAAATTATTATTGTTTAATGCGGCTCTTGATGCGGGTTATATCATGACGGGTTTTTATTTGCGTGAGCGTGCCAAAAGCAACTCGAATCCCGAGCGATTCAGGGGATATGGAAATTCGTTGATTTTGCAAGGCGGTTTTTTAATGGCTTTTGACTGGACGCTCTATTTGATATTGAACAATCATTCCAAGTCTTTACACCCGATTATTGAAGGCCTCAGTTTTACGGGCAACGCATTGAGATTTACCTATAACTTTTAGTAAATGTACGATTTATGCGTGTTAAACAATTTTCTATGTTGAAATTCAGACATAAAAAAAGCGGCCGTTAAGCCGCTTTTTTTCAATTAATTGATATCTCTATGATTTGGGATTCATTTTTAATGAAATTTTCAAATCAATTTCATCAGAAACAACCATATCCTCAGCAGGGTGTGAAAAAGCCACGTTGTACTTTGTACGGTCAATTACTAAATGACCTGTAGCTTCACCTGTTTCAGGGTTGATTTTTACGTCCTTGATAATTTCTTCACCTTCAACGCCGCGAATGGTTGCAACTCCCATGAGTTCATTCGTCTCCGTATTATGACCGGTAACTTTGAAATGTGCTTTGGGATATTCACTTACGAAAAAGAAATCTTCGTCTTGTAAGTGGCCTACCAGCTTTTCTTTGCCTTTTCCTTCTT
>CAJXMT010000249.1 GCA_913056155.1 uncultured Cryomorphaceae bacterium | reverse complement strand
TCCAATATTGAAAAAATATATCCCGCCCGTTTAAAATTAACAGATAGAGATACCTCATTGTACATTCAGGGAAAAATAGTATCTAACTTTAGAGGAACCTCAATTGACGATGTACTGGGACGCATGAGTATGGACTCTATTATAATAAAAGAAAACGGGCGTGAGGCCAATGCAGGAAAAATTGATATTGTAGCACATGCAACAGCACAAGGAAAAATCATTAACCTGCAAAATGAATATATTCAAACCACATTGAGCGGTAAGTTTAATTTTGATAAGCTCCAGCAAGCATTTGCTTATATGTTTAACAAAATTGCTCCGGCTGCCTTTTCCAATGAAGTGGAGGTTCCTAAAGATAATGAGCGATTTGAATTGGATTTGAGACTGAGCAAAACGGGCGATCTCACACGTGTTTTCTTTCCTGATTTACAAGGGCCCGACACCCTTACGCTCAAAGCAGATTTCAATGTGAAAGAGCAAATCATTGATATTAATTTGGAGTTAGAAGATTGGTATTACGGGCAGGTCCATTTTTATCCCATGCATTTTGTTTATAATCAGAGCCAAACCCGGGTAGAATGGGACTTTAATACACAGGAAATAAAAATTTCTGACAGCTCGCACATTCGCAATTTGGGTATTTCAGGACGCGCGGCCGCAGATACCATGGGTATATACATCTTATATGATAACATGTTGGAAAGTAGGAATTTTGCGGGAAATATTTCCCTGACCGCTCGGCTTTTTGATAAAAATAAATTTGAGTTTGATTTTTACGATTCTGAACTTATTATTGCTGATACTGCGTGGTTTTTGAACAATAAAAGTTTGATAACTAAAAACCGCGATACAGTTTCTATTCACCAATTTAAATTTTTCAACGACAATCAAGAGCTTACTATTGATGGCGAAATCTCACCGGATTCTGAAGATGAAATTGCATTGAATGCAAATCATTTCGATTTGACGAACTTCAACTTTTTACTGGCAGAGTTCAATATTATTCTATCAGGTATTTTAGAGGGAGGTGTTAATGCAAAAGACTTATACGGCAATCCTGTCATAAATTCAGATATGAATATTCACGGTTTTGCCTTTAATGAGGTTGACTTGGGAAATGCAAAACTTAATTCACGTTATCATACTCGCGAGAAGCAACTCAAAGTAAATGTGGCTTTTGAAGATCAAGAGCGCAGGTATATCAGCTTTAAAGGGAATATTTATCCCGCTAAAAAGGACTCTGTTTTTGACCTTAGGGTATTAGTGGACTCCCTTCCTGTAAAAACCGCAGAGCCTTTTTTAGTAAATTTTATTGACGATTTTAAAGGAGGGTTAAGCGCAAACCTTACACTGCAAGGTAATGTGAATCAACCAAAGCTGGAGGGTGATGTACAACTCAAAGATTTTGAAACCCGGGTAGTGTATTTGAATACTCGTTATAAAATTCCTGAGGCAGATTTTTTTGTATTTGATGACCTAATAGGTGGAGATCAAGTAAAAATAATAGATGCTAAAAAACGAACAGCATTGAGTAATATCAGTGTCACACACCAATACTTCAGTGATTTTGCTTATGATATTTTTATTCGCACACCTGAAGGGTTTGAGGTTCTGAATACAACTGCAAAAGACAATTCTGTTTTTTACGGTACTGCCAACGTAGATCAAACAAGTAGTGTTACCATTGAAACGCGATACGGAGGTATAAATCAATTGACAGTTGATGCCGGAACAGCAAAAAATACAATTCTAAAACTGCCGCTTGGTGATGAAACAGAAGTTTTAGAAAGTGATTATGTGAGTTTTATTGATCCCAATGAGGTCAAAGAAGAAAAAGAAGCACCAACGCGAGGCATTGAGACTGACGATGGTTTTTTGATGGATTTTAAATTAAGAGTTACGCCGGAGGCATCTGTACAATTGATTTTTGATGAAACAGTAGGGGATGTTATAGAGGCCGAAGGAAGAGGGGATATAGCCCTTAAAATAGATGAGAATTTTGATTTCAGTATATTCGGTACTTACGAAATTACACGTGGTAATTACTTGTTTACTCTTCAAGATGTGATTAATAAAAAGTTTAAAGTGGAACCCGGCAGTAAAATTACATGGAACGGAGATCCATTTAAAGGCGAATCGGATATTACGGCTATTTATACAGTCCGTACTAATTTACACGATCTCAATTTGCCGGTTACACAAGATACCAACGAATTGAAAAGGCGAATTCCGGTTGACTTGCTGTTGCATCTTCAAGGAAACTACATGGAACCCGATATTTCGTTTTCTTTGAGGTTACCTGAAAGACATAGGGATATCGAAAACTTGTTAACAAATATGGAAGAAGGGGATAAAAATAAACAAGTGTTTTCTCTTTTGATACTGAATAAATTTGTGGCTTACGGCGGTGCGGGCTCCGCACCTGCAGGCGGCGGCGCTATAGGCAGTAATTCTTTTGAGATGATCTCTAATCAATTGAGCAACCTACTTTCAAATATAAGCGAAGAGTTTGATATTGGAGTGAACTACCGTCCGGGCGATGAAATTTCCGCTGAAGAAATGCAAGTGGCACTCTCAACACAATTGCTTGATGACAGGCTCACGTTTGAAGCTAATGTGGGTGTTCAGGGAGATAATCCCGCTGCGGCTAATCGAGGTTCACAAGTTATGGGCGATATGAACTTAGAGTATAAAATAACGGAAGACGGCAGGGTAAGAGGACGTATTTTTAACCGTTCAAATATGTTTAATCCGGCATATGAAAACCAGGCTCCATACACACAAGGAGCCGGTATTATGTACACAGAGAGCTTTAAAAATTTTGCGCATTTAAGATGTTTGATTCGCCGTCGATTGAGTTCAGATGACGGCGATAAAATTGATTGCAACAAGGTGTATCGAGATGCTCAATTCGGACGGGAAAATGAAACACCAAAGCCAAAGAAGTAACAACCTTGAAATTTCAGATAACAGCTTATAAACCTACCTAAAAGTAGGTATTTTCAAATCTGAAACGTTTGTTGATTAATGGGTTATCAAATTTACATTTCGTGCTCTTATTTAGA
>CAJXMT010000248.1 GCA_913056155.1 uncultured Cryomorphaceae bacterium | reverse complement strand
CGGTCGACGATTCAAGTGGAAATTAGGTGATTTACCTAAAGGTTATGACCACAAATACACTTATTCACATATTGGCTACAATCTAAAGGTAACTGATATGCAGGCGGCTATAGGGCTTAGCCAGCTTAAGAAAGCAGATCGTTTTGTAGAAGCCAGGCGGAATAATTTTACTTTACTTTATCAAAAGATGAAACAATTTGAGGAGTACTTCATACTTCCTGAGGCTACTCCGAATTCCAGCCCCAGCTGGTTTGGCTTTATGTTAACTGTCAGAGCCGAAAGCGGGATAGACCGACAAAAACTGGTGAGGCATTTAGAGAAAGATAAAATAGCCACAAGACTATTATTTGCAGGTAATTTGACGAAACAACCGGCTTACACGCATGTTGAACATCGCGTGGTTGGGGATCTGACCAATACGGATAAGATTATGAACAATTCGTTTTGGCTGGGAGTATGGCCCGGGCTGGATGAAGAGCATTATGACTATATTGCACAGTCCATCCAACGTTTTTTAAGCTCCTAAATTGGGAATTTTGTCTCAAAATAAGTCTCAACATGAATTTTGACAAAAAGCAAAAATATCTTATGTAATTGATATTCATAAACTTAATGTCATCCTTGTATTTGGGCACTATTTTAGTTAATAGCCGTTAATCGAATAATGAGTTTATTCTAAAAATAGAAAAAATGAAAAGAACACCAACCCAAATATTATCAGCGCTTTTTGCGGCAGGCTTTATAATGGCAGGCTGTAGTAATGATGATGAGAACCAATTTCAAAACCCGGGAAATGAACGCATTCAATTATACAATGATTTTTCGGGACGTATAACCTATCACAGCGAACCCCTTGAAGCGTGGGATGACGGTACAGGTAAAAAATCTTCAGGAAATCTGACAGACTTTATTTATGTAGCCGATGTTTCATCTCCGGTTATACACGGTAAAACAATGTCTGCAACGGGTATATCTATTCAAGGTAACAAAGCCTATGTTTCTTACCATTGGAACGAAAAAGGTGAAGATTACGCCGGCGCAGTGGAAGTAATTGATATTACAGATCCTACACAACCCGCTTTGTTGCAAGGGCTGTACTTTACCGATACAGATTTGAATGAATTGTATGTGCAAGGCAATGAGCTTTATGCCGTTGGTGGCCGCAGCTTGAGTTCTTCAGGTTATGACGAGAATTTTTCTAAAGGCGGAGTAGTGGAAGTGATTCAACTTTCAGGCGGTTTACCTACAACCACAGTTGAGGAAGCGCCACTTCCTTCTTATTCCGGAAACTCTGTGTTTAGAGACGGAAATTACTTGTACTGCGTAAGTGGCAACACAGGCGGTGGAGTTTTTGAGGTGAGTTTATCCCCCTCGAATTATTTAGAAGTAACGCAGTCTGATTATTACAATCACTCTAAGTTTGGTATTCAAGGAGGTTCGTTTTATGCTTTCCTTCAAACAGGTGCCAATCCTAACTTGCACCTGCACAGTGGAAATAATTTCAATCCCGGTTCTAAAAACGTAATTCCCTTAGCTTCGCCAACTGCTCCGGATGATGGTAAAAAAGTATTGGGCGTAGATTATCCCAATCAAATGGCGTACGTTTCTTCCGGTTCTTACGGATTACACTCTTATGACTTAAATGCCCAAACGGGAAGTATTGAAGAGTCATTTATCACCGGCGGAAACGGGTTACTCAATGGAGTTGACTTTGACCATAAATACGTTTATGCGGCAAAAGGCAGTGAAGGGTTGTACATTTTAGATAAGGATACACTTTCTAAAATCATGGCGAACTTCAGCTTTACGGGCTCAGCTAACTTTGTGAAGTCTTCTACTCAAAATGTATTCATCGCTCACGGTAAAGGCGGTTTGAGAATTCTCGCCAAAAAAGAAGACAACGGGGCTCCCGATGACCCCATAGCCACAACGCCTTGCTCAACTTTATTGAATAACATCATCAGCATTTTTCCGGAAAGAGAAAACGCAATGAATAATGAGCCTACATTGTTTGCATCAGGGGCAACAAAAAATATTACGCTCAATCAATCATCTGAGGTTTATGTGCAGTTTGTTTGGGAAGGTGCCGGTAAAAAGAATACTTTTGGTTACTATGCTTATCCGGCGAACAATCCCCCGAAATCTGTTCAAGATTTACAGAAGTATGTAGTATTTCCTAACGTTACGAAAGTTGCCGACGGCGGAGGATTAAACCCGGGTGACATGGTGCAGTTGGGAACAGGTGCGTTTCCTGCTAATACGGTAATTGGTTTTTACTTGACTGCCGACGGTTGGTCGGGAGGACAAATGGTACAGGGAAGTTACACAATTTACACGCATCCTCAGTTCAACTCCAATTCAACGCAACAACACTTGCTCTTCATAGAAGAAAGCTGCAACGATTTGGCTCTTACTTTTGAGGACCTGCTGTTGCCTCACGGTGACAAAGATTTTAACGATATCATTTTAGTTGTGAAAGATAATAACGATGGTCTTGTCAATACAAAATTTGACACAACAGGAGTTATTCGCAAATAAAAAAACCACACTTTTAAATCCCAATATGAGCTGAATGATTCATATTGGGATTTCTTTTTTCTCTCTTTTTTAACTAAATTGCTGAATTTCAAAAACTCGTTGCAATAAACCCATTTGGTTCAATATTCGTATAAGTACTGTGAAATATACTATCATTATGAAACACAAGAAAATAAATTTATTGACGCTATCATTCGTTCTTGCAATAGGCATGACTGCATGCAGCAATGACGATGATGTTCAAATTGAAATACCTGCTGAGGAAAGAGTCGAAGTTTACAACGACTTTAACGGCAGAATCACTTACCACAATGAGCCCTTAGAAGCCTATGATGACGGTTCGGGTAAAACAGCTAATGCCTCCGGTTTTACTTATGTTGCCGATATTTCAGCCCCTGTATTGCAGGGTAAAACGATGTCTGCAACCGGTATAGCGGTTCAAGGCAACAAAGCGTATGTGAGTTATCACTGGAACGAAAAAGAAGGGGACTATGCAGGAGCCATTGAGGTGATCGATATTTCTCAACCTGCTCAGCCTTCATTAATTTCAG
>CAJXMT010000247.1 GCA_913056155.1 uncultured Cryomorphaceae bacterium | reverse complement strand
GTATAGGGTCGGGATACTTGTCGAGTATTGAAACTAAAAACTCCACGCCTGTTTCTTTGGGCATGCGTTGATCTGTAATAATTACATCAAGCGTATATTTTTCTACAATTTGGCGAGCGGCATCTGCAGATTCAGCAGTGTAAACTTTAAAATCTCGCCTAAATGCAGCTTTAAATGCAATGAGATTGTTTTGCTCATCATCAACATATAAAACCTGAATGGGCTCTTCCGATGTATTCTCTTCACTCATGCTAGCGAACAACCATTTAATTATATACGCAAAAATAATATTTAATTTCGGATGAGTCCAACTTATCCGTTGCAGGTATTCATTTTTTTTTGAATACGCAGTTTTGAATACCTTACTTTACGTTGAGTTCTGTTGAAGTAGGGGAATTTTACTTATCATTGCGCTAATGTGCAAAGCCAAACTAAAAAAGAAGTAATGCGAAATTATATTTTTAGCGAAGAAAAAAAATTAAAATCAAAGTTAGGCGGAGAGGTAGAGATTATTTCGCTGTTTGACTCACAATTGCGAGAATTGGCAGTTGTAAGAGATCCTAAAATTAAAGGAAATGATTTAAAAATAGAAAAAGCTGTATCTGATTTGAGGAATTTGGAGGGTATAGAGTCTCGTTTTGTTTATTATCCTTGGCGTGAATCGGCATTTGAAATTCTTCCCGAAACGGAATATATTTCTGTCAGAACCAACCGCAATCAGCTTAAAATCAAAGCGGATGAACAAAAGGTTCTGATCAAAAAGAAAATTGCAGTTGCCGGGCTTTCTGTGGGAAATGCTGTAGCTTTAACTTGCGCTATGGAACGGATTTGCGGCGCTATGCACTTAGCTGACTTTGACGAAATGGAGCTCAGTAATTTAAATAGGTTAAGGGCAGGACTTCCCGATTGCGGGCTTCAAAAAACCGAAATCGCCAAACGGCAAATAGCGGAACTGGATCCGTATATTGATGTATCTGTTTTTAACGAGGGTGTTACGGCGGAAAATGTAAATGAGTTTTTGGATGAATCTGTAGATGTGCTTGTGGAGGTTTGTGATAGTGTTGAGCTTAAGTTTTTATTGAGGCAAAGGGCAGCGGAGTTGCATATTCCGGTGGTTATGGATACGAATGATCGAGGTATGATTGACATTGAAAGGTTCGACTTGGAGCCTGACAGACCTCTGTTTCATGGTGCAGTGAAGGGAATAGAAACTTCACCCAAAGCATTGTCAAACCCTGAAAATAAAATGAAAGTTGTTCAGGCCATAATTGGCAATGAATTATCCCCACGGCTGCTTCAAAGTATGCCTGAAATTGGAAAAACACTTTGCTCGTGGCCTCAATTGGCATCAGGAGTCATGTTGGGTGGTGCCGCTACGGCCCATGTATGCCGAAGAATATTGCTGGAGGAAGAGTGCCCGTCGGGAAGATTTTTTGTAGATTTGGCTGATATTATAAAGATATGATTCGATTGAAAGCTTTTCGCACCACCCAAAATCAAGAGGCATGTGAAAGGTTTGCTCACGGTCATGAACAAATATTGCGCGATTTTGGTGTTGAAAAAGTGACCAGCGCCGATCGTTCCTGGATGTTTAATCCCGATGTTTATGTCATTACGGTGGAAAACGAGGACGGTTCAAAAATTTACGGCGGTTCAAGAATTCATGTAGCTAACGTGAATCAGCGCTTACCGGTGGAAGGTGCTATAGGTGAAATGGATCCCAAAATACACGATATGGTGCGCGAGGATGCCAAACACGGCGCAGGTGAAATGTGCGCCTTATGGAACGCTAAAGAAATTCGAGGAAGCGGGGTGAGCGTGGTGCTTACCAAAGCAAGCGTGGCTAAGGCCGGTGTTGAAATTGCCAATTTGCTAAAAATTAAAACGCTTTGGGTGCTTTGTGCCCCTTATACGGTAAGTATGGTGGAACGTGCCGGTTTTGAAATTGTTAAAAGCTTGGGTAACGATGGGTTGTTTCCCTATCCGCGACCCGATTTGCCGGCTACAATCTTGAGGTTGAGGGATACCGATCACCTCAATACCGCCGATGAGCAAAATAAGCAGGATATATTTGATTTGAGAAAAACGCCCGTTCAAAATAAGATAGAATACGGCCCTAATGGTGAATTAATAGTGGATTATGACCTCTACATTGAAGACTTATAGCGCATTTATCGTCGCTTTATTTGGTACTGTGCTTATTCTGTTTTCACCATCAGGTGTTACTGCAAAGGAGCACATCTCTATTAAAAACAGTCAAAGCCTCAAACTCGATTTTCGAGATCATTTCGAAATTTTTACTGATTCAGGTGCGATTTTCACTCCGAAAAATATCGTAGAAGCGCCTTTCAAAGTGTTGGATAAAAACCGATTAAATTTTGGTATAAATAAATTTAATAACTGGGTGAAGTTCACCGTTGAAAATCAAACCGGAGAAAACGTACTGTTGAAAATTGATAACGTTCAATTAGGTGAGCTGTCACTTTTTGTTTTGCGTGATCACCAATTAGTAATGCTGGAAAAAACAGGTCAAAAAATGGCTTTTGATAAAAGGGAGTATAAATCGGGGAAGTATGTTTTTTCATTGCCCGTTAAGGAGGGGCAAAGCCGTACTTTTTATGTACGGGTAAAAGGTTTTCATCAACTGAACTTACCTTTGACAATAGGTTCTGACCGGCAAATTGCCAAAAATTTACTGTTTGAAAACTTGTTTTTTGGTGTTTACCTGGGGATTATGGGAGCTATGCTTTTGTATAACCTGTTCATTTATTTTTCAGTGAAAATGCCCGGGTATATTTTTTATGTTTTGTACATTCTCAGTGTTGCATTGGTACAATCATCATTGCAAGGGATTAACTTTCAATTCTTATTTCCTAATTCTCCGCAAACAGAGAGTATTTCGTTATTTATACTCAATCCGTTGACCGCGCTTTTTTCTGTATTGTTTTTTTGGGAATTTGTAAAAGCGCGCAAATATTCTAAAATTATTTATTACGCATTGATCGGGTGCTTGGCGCTTTATGGAATTCAAGTTATAACGGCATTACTGGGGTATTACCATACGGCCTATAAAATGATGAACGTTTTCGCCTTTTTACT
>CAJXMT010000246.1 GCA_913056155.1 uncultured Cryomorphaceae bacterium | reverse complement strand
TCACTCACATTCGGGTTCACCAAACGCTTCAACTCCTTGCGCTGGGCTTCTATTTTCTCTTCGTAATTAGCTTCGGTTAAATCGCTTTTTAAACTTTCCAAAGCATCTTTGCTGCCCTCATTTAAAGGACTGCACGTACAAGAGCCCCTGTAAATTATATTTTTGTAGGCGGCCGGATTCACAAAGTACTTGTTTAAACCGGATTCACCGGTGAAAATTCTTTCATCGCCCCCTTGGGTTAATAATTCACTTAACTCTTCCATTCAAACATTTATTCACTGCAAAATTAATGATTCTCTACCACTCCCAAAGAGGATAAGCTCCAATCTTTATATCCCACTCACAATCAAATTCTAAATGTCAAGTAAAAAAACAGAATGTGGTTTTAAATTCAAAAAACGCCGTTTTCGTTCCGGTTTTTGCCCTTTCAAACTATAAACAAATACAAGTTAATAAAACAACGCTGCCAGCCCCGGTTAAAGCAAAGCGGCTTTATACTTTTACACAAGAAATTAACTATAATGTAAATCACTGTTTTTCGGGCAATTATGAAAAGATTATTTCTTCTTTCGCTATTCTCAGTTCTTTTTTGCGCAGGTTATTCACAAAAAACTGAATTGATACATTCGGGCCAAGCTGCGTATCAAAATGCTTTGGATTTGTTTCAAAAAACACAATACAGCGCTGCGCTTGCCGAATTTGAGAAGGCTCAAAAACAAATTGAAGATCGCGAAGCTGAAATATATGTGAACGCTGCATATTACAAAGCGGTTTGTGCGCTCAAATTATTCAATCGAAACGCGGCGCATCTCTTTCGTAACTTTATGCAAAACTACCCCGAAAGTCCGCGTATTGCCGAGTCGCACTTTCAATTGGGTAAATATTACTACCGCAAAAAAGATTGGGAAAAAGTACTGAATCAATACCGTGAAATTGATATTTACGATTTGAATTTGGAACAACGCCGCGAATACCGCTTTCGAAAAGGATATGCGCATTACCAAGAGGAAGAAAAAGCCGAGGCAAAAAAAGAATTCGCTGAAATTATTGATGTTCCCAATTCCTTTTACGAACCCGGCAACTATTACTATGCGCAAACAGCCTATGAACAAGGGAATTACAGAACAGCCTTAAATAGCTTTCAACGATTAGCCGAGAGTGATAAATTCGGCAAAATCGTCCCCTACTACATCACACAAATACACTTTTTAGAAAAAAACTACAGCACCTTAATTGATTATGCATCGTCGTTTATCGAGGATAAGCATACCAAAAGAAAAGGAGAAATTGCTAAACTCATAGGCGAGGCTCACTTTGCGCTCAACCAATACCAAGAAGCCGTCAAATACCTGGAGATGCATCTAGAGCAACCGGGCATCGGCACTCGCGGCGATTATTTTCAACTGGGATTTGCACACAAGCAACAAGGAAATTGCACAGATGCCGTGAAATTCCTGCAGCGTGTTACCTATGAAGAGGATTCTCTTGCACAAGCGGCCAACTACTTACAAGCAGAATGTCAACTCAAATTGGGTGCAAAACCCGCAGCTATCAGCTCATTTAAAAACGCCTCGCGAAGTGAATTCAACAAAGAGATACAAGAAGATGCCCTGTTTTCATTTGCACTACTCTCTTATGAAACCGATTATGACCCTTACAACAATGCCATAAATGCCTTCATTGAGTACTTGGAGAAATTTGAAAACGGATACCGCAAAGATCAAGTGTTTGAATACTTGGTGGAAATTTACATGAACACCAAAAACTACTCATCTGCACTGGCCTCTTTGGAAACCACGATGGAGTTAGACCCGAGATTGAAAAAAATATACGGGCAACTCCTGTACAATTTAGCTACCGAGGAATTTTTAAACGCCGATTATGTAAATGCCGCAAAATCCTACAAAAAAGCACGTGAAGCCCATAAAACCGGTGAATTAGCCGCAAAAGCTCACTTTTGGAGAGCGGAGGCGCTCTACCGCGAAAAAAGATACAAAGCCGCCGCAGATGAATATGAAGCCTTTATCTACGACCCGGGTGCTATTTTACTTGACGAGTTTACCGATGCTCACTACAACATAGGATACGCACGTTTCCAAATGAAGGCATATGAAAAAGCTGCTTCTTGGTTCAGAAAGTTTGTCAATTACGATGAAGCCGACAGCATGAAGGCAAACGATGCATTAATTAGAACCGGAGACGCCTACTTCATCACCAAAAACTACCTCCTCTCCTTGGAGTTTTATGAAAAAGCACTCGATTACAATTTAATGGACAGCGACTACACATTGTATCAACTGGCCATGGCACAAGGCGTACTCAAAAATAGAGATACAAAAATTGAATTGCTCGAAAGACTAACAAAAGAGTATCCGCAATCTGCCCACTACCCCGCCGCTATTTACGAGTTGGGCAGGAGTCATATGATTCAAGGTGAAAACAAACAAGCACTCGCGGTTTTTAATGAAATCATCACCAACCACTCCTCAAGCCCCTATAAAAAGCGCGCTCAAGTAAGTAAAGGTTTGATTTATTATAATCAGAACCAAAATGATAAAGCACTGGTGTTGTTCAAGCAAGTTGTGGAAGAAAACCCCTCCTACACAGATTCGAAAGAAGCATTGCGGGCCATCAAAAACATTTACGTCGAAGCCGGAAATATAGACGAATACGAAAACTACATTACCAATTTGGGTTTTTTCAATGTTACAAGAGCGTCCATTGACTCTTTAAATTACGAAAGTGCCGAAATGCAATACCTATCGGGCAACAAAGAAAAAACCATTTCGAGTTTTAAAAACTACTTAGCAGAATTTGAACAACCGCTGTTTGCATTAAACGCACATTTTTATTTGGGAGAAACCCTACTGCGCAGCAACCAACGCGAGGAGTCCTTGCCTCACTTTGAATTTGTTGCCGATCAACCGCTCAATAAATTCAGCGAGGAAGCCACCCAGCGATCCGCAAACATGAATTACGACAACAAGCAATTCATCAAAGCTTTTAAATATTATGACAGGCTTTATGAAATCGCCCAAAATGAAGATAATAAACAACAAGCATTAATAGGTAAAATGCAGACTGCTCATAAGTTGGAGAAAAGTAC
>CAJXMT010000245.1 GCA_913056155.1 uncultured Cryomorphaceae bacterium | reverse complement strand
TCTCCCATAAGGGCTTCGCCACTTAGCTTGAGAAGAACTCTTTTGTATTTCATTCTAATGGGTTGTAATTTGATGTGAAAAATAAGACAAAAAAAAGAGAGAAACAATGTTCTCTCTTTTTCAAATCGTTATGGATTAGCTTAACGAGAAGCGTTTGAACTCCGTAACGGTTAAACCTGACTCAACGCTGTTGAGGTATTTGGAAACCGAGAGTTTGTTGTCTTTAATGAAAGCTTGGTCGAGCAAAGTGTTTTCTTTAAAGAACTTATTCAATTTACCGCGGGAAATTTTTTCCAGCATTTCTTTGGGCTTGCCCTCTTGACGAGCCGTGTCCATACCGATTTCAACTTCTTTGTCGATAACGCTTTGCGGTACGCCTTCTTGATTGAGTGCTACGGGATTCATGGCTGCAATTTGCATGGCCACGTCGCGACCGGCTTCAGCAATTTTATCGCCCGCTTTGTTCAAACCTACTAATGAAGCCACTTGGTTGCCCGGGTGGTTGTAAGCTTCAACGTGATCGGCATCAACTTTGGCTACTTCAGATAATTGAATTTTTTCGCCGATTTTACCAATTTGCTCGGTCACTTTATCTTCAACGGAAATACCGCCGGCATCTTCCTTATTGAGATCTTCTGTATTGCCGATTCCTTTCGCCAAAGCAATATCTACAATGGAATGCGCAAATTTGCCGAATTCGTCGTTTTTCGCAACAAAATCGGTTTCACAGTTGATTTTTACGATGACGCCTGAAGTACCGGCCTCGTTGGCTTTAGCAATGACCAAACCTTCTGAGGCCTCATTGTCGCCTCGCTTGGCGGCCACTTTTTGACCTTTTTTGCGCAAGAATTCAACGGCGGCGTCAAAATCGCCGTCAGCTTCAACCAATGCCTTTTTGCAGTCCATCATACCCGCACCGGTTTGCTTTCTTAAGTTGTTTACTTCTGCAGCTGTTATTTTTGACATCTTATTATGCTTGTAAAAGTGTTGTGTTATGAGTTTGTTTTTTCAGTTTCAGGCTTGGCTTCTTTTTTAGCTTCGGCCTTTTTATCATCTTCCGGTTTGGTTTCGGCTGCTTTTTTAGCCTCGGCCTTTTTATCGTCTTCTTTTTTCTTGGAAGCGGCCTTTTCGGCATCTCTTTTTTCGCGCTCTTTGTTCCGCTCTTCCAATCCTTCTTCAATGGCTGTGCAAGCTACGTCAATAATTTTGGCGATTGAGCTTGAGGCATCATCATTGGCCGGAATGGGAAAGTCCACTAACTCGGGATTTGAGTTGGTGTCCACCATAGCAAAAGTAGGAATGTTCAACTTGCGCGCTTCTTTCACGGCAATGTGTTCCTTTTTGATATCGACAATAAAAAGAGCAGCGGGCAAGCGATTTAAATCGCGCATGGTGCCCAATTGCGTTTCCAATTTATCTTTTTGTCGTTGCAACGTCAAGCGCTCGCGTTTTTGGAGGTGTTGCGAAAGCGCCTCGTCACCCAACATTTTTTCAATGGAAACCATTTTTTTAATGGCTTTGCGAATCGTGGCAAAGTTGGTAAGCATACCACCGGGCCAGCGTTCGGTAATGTAGGGCATTCCGGTATTTTTTACACGATCTGCAACGGGAGACTTCGCTTGTTTTTTGGTAGCAACAAACATAATTTTGCGACCCGTTTTAGCCATGTGGCGAAGAGCTGCTGCCGCTTCATCTAACTTGACAACTGATTTATGAAGATCGATAATGTGAATATCGTTTTTCTCCATAAAAATGTAGGGAGCCATTTTGGGGTCCCATTTTCTGGTGAGGTGACCAAAGTGTACACCTGCATTCAATAAATCTTTATAATCTGTTTTTGCCATTTTTTTGGTATTGTTCACGTTCCGGGTACTCACTTAACCCTGCGGAAAACCGCAATGAGCAACTCGCCTTGCAACGAGTTTAGATGCTGAACCGAACGTTGATGATTAACGTTTTGAGAATTGGAATTTTTTACGCGCTTTCTTTTGACCGAATTTTTTACGCTCCACCATTCTGGGATCACGTGTCATAAGTTTTTCAGCTTTTAATGATGACTTATTTTCTGCATCAACTTTTACCAATGCACGGGCAATAGCTAAACGAATAGCTTCTACCTGGCCGGTAATTCCGCCGCCTTTTACATTGATGTTCAAATCAAACTTATCTGTATTTTCAGTAAGTTGAAAAGGTTTTTGCAATTTAATTTGTTGATAAGGGCGCGGGAAATAATCGTTAAGCTCGCGTTTGTTAATGGTAACATTGCCGTTTCCCGGCACCATGTACAAGCGGGCAACCGATGACTTTCTCCTGCCTAATGTGTTGATAACCTCCATTACACTTATTTAATTATTGAATTAATATCTAACTTTTCGGGTTTTTGCGCAGCATGCGTGTGCTCAGATCCCGTGTAAACGAACAAGTTGCTCAAAACAGCATTGGAGAGCTTGGTTTTGGGTAACATGCCTTTTACCGCCTTGTGTACCAAACGACAAGGATCTTTTTCAAAAACCTCCTCAGCCGTGAGCTCTTTTCTACCGCCGGGAGTTCCCGTGTGGCGAATGTATTTTTTCGCTTGCCATTTATCACCGGTAAGTTTTACCTTATCGGCGTTGATTACAATGACGTTATCGCCGGTATCGGCATGCGGTGTAAATGTTGCGCGATGCTTGCCGCGCAAAACATACGCCACGCGCGATGCTAATCTTCCTAAAACTTGATTTTCCGCATCAACAATAACCCATTTTTTGTTTGAGCCTTCTTTGTTGATTGACTGTGTTTTGTAACTTAAAGTATCCACTGTTACGAACTTTTGATTGTTTATTACTACCTACCCTCTAAAAAGGGGCTGCAAATGTAAGTCTTTATTTTTTACTGCCCAACAATAATTTAAGGCAAATTTCACGGTGCTGCGCAATGCGCTTTTATAGTGAGCCGGCCGGTAAATAAGCCTATGAATTTGGCGCCCTTTTCACTTCGTGCTGTTTTAAAATTTTTAGACGTAGCTAAGGCTGTGCCTGCAAATTTTGCCTTGCCTAAAGATGAAAATGACAACGAATTTTATTAGCTTTTTTCAGAACCTCATTTCACTGCGTTGTGCTCTATCGAAAATAATTGGAT
>CAJXMT010000244.1 GCA_913056155.1 uncultured Cryomorphaceae bacterium | reverse complement strand
TTGTTTCGCGTAACCCGAATTGCAGCGGCAGCCGGTATAACGTTGCAAGGCGAGCGCAAAGAAGACCCGGAAACCGATAAAGGAACGCCTGCTAAAAAACGCGACATTCGAGAAAACCCGCATTTGTATGTTGATTTTAATATTCCCTGGCGTTTGAGTATTGATTACAACTTTACGTATGCCAATCAAGGTCGCGGTATACAACGCGTAAACACCTTGAATTTTAGAGGTGAAGTAAATTTAACTGAAGGTTGGCGCACGGGCTTTTTATCGGGATTGGATGTAGAAAACATGGAGGTTGTTCCCACAACTTCATTTAATATTATGCGCGATTTACACTGCTGGCAAATCAACCTTAATGTAATCCCTTTTGGCCCGCGGCGCTCTTTTAACTTTTTGATTCAAGTAAAATCCCCCATGTTGCAGGATTTACAATTGCAGCGTCGCCGCAGTTGGTTTGATCAATAAGCTGCAGGACTTGTAATATCTTGTTTCACCGTTTACGGCTTTTCCTGTTTCTCCTCCTCTATCATGAATTGCCCCGCAAAATGTAAAATCTACCGCCTGTACGCCGATTTTTAAGTATCACTGAATTTCTCTATTTTTGAATGCTCTAACTTGAGGAAATAATAAATCGATTATGGACAATAAAAGGAGCTTTTTAAAAAACCCGACGCTAAAAGATTTAATATGGATGAGTGCAGCTTGGTTAACAGGGACTTTCCTGATTACAGCAGCGGCCACCGATTTATTTCAAGAGCCGCTTACTTTCTCTAACGCAGGAGGTTTTGGTATTCTTGTTTTATCGAGCACCACTATCTCTTTAATCATGATCCGCAATTATTTAACAAACCGTAAAGCGGGCAAACAAGGCATCGCTAAATCAAATCAAAATGACTGAAACTGAAATCACCGCTACATTAAATACCTTATTAAAATCAACAGGCGCTCAACACGCGCAATCGCGAATTTTAAGTCCCGATGCATTTGAAGAGTCTATTGCGCTACTCAATAAATTTCACAAACTACCCTTGCTGTTTGATGAAGAACAAATACGTGACCCCAATCAATTTTCACATACGAATAAAGACACGACGCAAGCTGTAAAATTGTGTCAATTGCAAATTGATAAAATTCGCTTAAAGCGCGAAGAGGCCGTGAAAAATGAAAATTTTGAACAAGCCGCCCAACTGCGAGATGAAGAAAGAAAAGTGAAAGAACAAATTAAAGATGAGCTTATTATCGGCAATAACTTCAACGAAGGGTTCAATGTATTTCATGATCGGCTTTTAGTCGTTTGGCCGCAAGATGTCAATCAAAAAGAAGTGCTTAAAAAAATCCTTGAAGGGCAAAAAGCAAAACAAACCGGGACTTCACCATGACCATGTCACAAATGCAACGGCGCTATTCGGTTCTGAATAAAAAAACGAGTCCCAAAAATACCGTAAAACCAATGCTGAGCCATACTTTTGTACGTACTAAATTTTTAATCAGAACCGGAAACACAGCACTTGTTCCATGAAAATCATTGAATGTCCGCGCGATGCGATGCAAGGGATTGAGCATTTTATTCCCACCGATAAAAAAGCAGAATACATCAACCAACTCCTTCAAGTGGGCTTTGATACCATTGATTTCGGCAGTTTTGTTTCACCCAAGGCCATTCCCCAATTGCGCGATACAGCTGAAGTATTGAGTAAACTCAACTTGGAGGGTTCAAAATCTAAATTACTGGCCATAGTAGCCAACGAGCGCGGAGCTGAGGAAGCCTGTCAATTTCCTGAAATTGACTATTTGGGATTCCCTTTCTCTATTTCAGAAACTTTCCAAAAACGCAACATCAACAGCACGGTTGAAAAATCATATCAACGGGCGTTGCGCATTAAAGAAATTGCTGCCAAGCACAATAAAAAACCCGTTATTTACATCTCTATGGCATTTGGAAATCCATACGGAGATAAGTGGGATGCCGATTTGGTTTTGGAACATGCCATGCGGTTTTACCGAGATATGGAAGCCGATATTATTTCATTGAGCGACACGATTGGCTCTGCCGATGAATCTACCATTGATTACCTTTTTAAAACGTTGATTCCGGAAACAAAGGGAATCGAAATCGGAGCCCATTTGCACACCACGCCTCAGAGTTGGAAGCCCAAATTTGAAGCTGCTTACAACGCCGGTTGCAGACGTTTTGACGGCGCTATAAACGGATTGGGCGGATGCCCGATGGCCGCTGATGAACTCACGGGTAATATGCCCACCGAGAATTTAATGGCTTTTGCCCGGGAGAGCGGTTTGCCCACGTCACTCAATAATGAGGAATTTGAGAAAGCCCGCGCCATGACCGGCTCAGTTTTTCCGCTTTGAGATGAAGCTTACACAAGCAGCAGCGGTTTGCACATCGGCGGTGAAAAGGTGATTGAATTGGTTTTGTATTTCGACGAGTTGCATTTTTTGTTTTGATGTGGAGAACAAATGTAAGCCATTTTAAGTTAGAATTGGACGGCTCAACATCCCTACCCCGCAACCCCACTTCCAAAGTCAACCGTTTTTAATTTAACCCCTAATCCATTACCGGCATAACCCGTCTAATTGAGCGGATAGTTTTATTGGGTTTATTGCCTCGAAACACGGGCATACTTGATTTTTGTGCGGGAGTGGTGATTAATAAAAAAACTGATGAGAAATTGTGGACGGTTTTCGCATTAGACAATACAAAATTTGCCGGCGCAGCTTAGCTGCGGCTAAAAATTTCAACCCTGAATAAAGTGGAAAAGATTTCAAACTCATGAGCTAATTTATTGGTAACACACTGTACTTTCCGGCCTCACTTTACCGACCAAACTCATGAGGATAATTCGTATATTTGCTTTTACAAAGTGTTTTGAACGAAATAATCAAGGTAACAAATCAACAAAATGCATTTGTGCCGGTTTGACATTCGAGATTTACAAGAAATCGACAATTGAATTCGAAAAGGCCGGTTAATATTCGATATGAATAAACGAATGTCAATATTCACGGTCTTTACAAAATCAAAAGGCTTTTTGATGATAAAATGAAGACTGTACATTTTTGATGCGTTCATTATCGAAATAAACTAAGGTATAAACTTTAAAAAATCAGTATGAAGGAATTAACTCTTAAAATACCCGAGAATAAATTGAGCTTCTTTTTGGAGCTCGTCAAGCAACT
>CAJXMT010000243.1 GCA_913056155.1 uncultured Cryomorphaceae bacterium | reverse complement strand
ACGATTTCCCCGAGAGTATGTTTCCCGTACCGCGAATCGCTGAATTTAAAAAAGGCGCCAAAGTGATGTTTGTAACCAATGATCCCACCGGCCAAAAACGGTTTTTCAACGGTAAAATCGGTTTTATCACCGCTTTGGGTGAGGATCGTATTGAGGTGCGTTTTGAGGGCTCTGACCAAAAAATTGATGTGGAAAAATACGAATGGAGAAATACGCGGTACAAATTCAATAAAGACAAAGATGAAATGAGTGAGCTGGTGAAAGGCACGTTTACGCACTTTCCCCTCAAATTGGCGCATGCGGTTACAGTACACAAAAGCCAGGGTCTTACTTTTGAAAAAGCTGTTTTGGATTTATCGGGGTCTTTTGCTCCCGGCCAAATGTATGTGGCACTTTCCCGACTTACTTCACTTGACGGTTTGGTACTTTCAGAGCCCGTGCCCGATAAAAAATTCAATCCCGAAGAGGGTGTATTGGAGTTCAATAAAAACAAGCGCGAAAAAAGCGAACTCAAAGAAGGATTAAAAGGAGATAAAAGGCAGTATTTGAATGATTTGTTGATGAGAGCCTTTGAGTTTAATGAACTGTATTTTGCTTTTTCAAACCACTTGCGGGAGTTTAATAAAGACGAGTCTAAATCGAAGCGAATGACTTTTTATGAGTGGACGACTGAGCGCAATAAAGAGGTTGATGAGTTTAGAGCCACCGGTAAAAAATTTTTAAAAGTAGCTTTTGGTAAACAACTTGAAGATGAGTCGTATTACGCGTTTTTGAAAGAGCGCACCACGGGTGCCATGGATTATTACAAACCCAAACTGAATCAATTGCACGCCGCACTTAAAAATCAATATTCCCGGGTAAAAAAGGGGGACGGATTAAAGGCCTACGCCAAAGAGCTGAAGGAGATAATTATTTTACCGGTCAGAGCCCAAAAAACCATTGCAAAAGCTGCTCTTACTGCTAAATGTTTTAGTGAGGGCACATATCCTGATTTAAGTAAGTTGGAGGAGGCACAGCCCGAAGAGGTGAAAGCATCTAAAAAAGCCGAAAAACCCGCTAAAAAGAAAAAGCAACTCCCCAAAGGTGAAACGTACGCGATTACCTTAAAGCTCTACAAAAGCGGTTTAAACGCAGCTGAAATTGCTGAAAAGCGCGGCATGGCCGCGAGTACTATTGAGGGGCACTTAGCGCGATTTGTGAGTAACGGTGAGCTCAAAGTGGATCAATTGCTGAGTGATGATAAAATCAAAACAATTGAGCAGGCATTTCGTGATGTTGAAGAAGGCTCACTAACAGCCGTGAAAAAACAATTGGGCGATGGATTTTCCTATGGTGAGCTCAATTTAGTGGCGGCACACTTGAGTTGGAAAGCCCTTCAAAACACATAATGACTTTAAAGCGGTATTTTTTTTTACCCTTCCCGCAATAAATAAAATCAATTAATAATTGAATTTTATTTATATCAATAAAAATTTTATTTACTTTTGTAGCCGTAATATTTAAATCAATGCTATGCGGCTTCCCGTTTCATGTCCGGCGTGTGACAAAACTTTAAAAGTGAGTAAACTCAAATGCGAGTCTTGTGATACTGAGGTTTCAGGCATATACAATTTACCTGCATTGCTGTCTTTACCCGAGGATGATTTGGAATTCATTCTTGAATTTGTGAAGTCCGGCGGTAGCTTAAAAAAAATGTCGGCGCAAATGAACCGTTCTTACCCTGTGGTTCGCAATACTTTAGACGGAATTATCGAAAAACTCAATACACCATGAAAGCATTACAACTACTGCAAAAACCTTTTGATTATTGGGGCGGTGTCAATTTGTTAGCTGTTTCACTGCCTTTAACCGTTGCCGGTGCTTTAGGCGCCTATTGGCTCAATATTCACTTTACGGGATCGCTCAATATGCACTTTGTGCAAGTACCTGTTTTTGAATTTGCTCAAATACTTCAGGTGCTGTACATTATAATTTTGTTTTCTGTTTTTACGGGAGCAGTTTCTTACATAGCTAAGCGGCGATTGCCCCGGCTTGTAGATTTGCTTGCAAGCTACAGTGCAGCTCGCATCCCATTGCTTATAACCGTGCTGTTTTTTCCCTTGTTTGGCATTACGGGCGAAAGTACACGTGCTCTTTTAGGTAATTTAGAACAGATGGATGAGTTTGCCAATCAAGCACTTATTAAACTCACTTTATTTGCACTATGTGCGTTACCGTTTTTAATTTATACGGTATATTTACACTACAGCTCATTCTCGGTAAACACCGGTTTAAAAGGTGCCAAAGGCGTCATTAGTTTTACGGCCTTATTTTTTGCCGTTGAAGTAATTGTTCAATTTACATTTTCACTTTTATTTACACATTAGGCTCGATGAAAAAAATTACACTTGCTTTCATTTTTATTCTGTTTTCTTTTTGGGTCAGAACCCAAACAACCGTCAGCTTTTACTCTGCTGATTCATTCAGATTAGACGGCACATTAACAGTACCGCAGAACGTTGAACAGCCGCCCGTGCTTATTCTCGTACACGGCTCGGGGCAAGTCAACAGAGATAGTGAAATTCGAATCACCGGTCAGCCTAATTTCCCCTGTATTTACCCGAATTTGGTAGGGCAAACTTCACGCTTTTTCAAAGATATCGCCGATTCGCTGAAAGCCGCGGGAATAGCTGTATTGCGCTATGATAAACGCACAACGCGCCCCGCCGATAATGATGTAGAAAACCTGACGGTATATGATTTTGTGCGGGATGTGCATGCCGCCGTGAATTTTTTGCGCGAACGTGACGATGTAGATACAAACAATATCTTTTTGTTGGGGCACAGTCAAGGATCGAGTGTTACGGCAGCGTTGGCTGCAGAATCAATTGATATTTGCGGTGTAATTTCCGCCGCCGGCTCTTCAACGCGCATCGATACGCTTTACGCGGACCAAGTTTACCGCATACAGGCCGAGTGCAATGACGATTCAGCTACCGGAGCGATGCAGCGCATTCAAGTTTTAGCGGCCATGCAGCAAATGAGTGCGGGAATTGTTCCGGATACTGTTGCTGTCTTAGGTGCTTATCCTCCATTTTGGCGGAGTTGGATGCAAATTTCAGATTCTGCAATTTACAATTTTCAACAAGCCGGCCTTCTATTACTTGTGTTGCAGGGTGATGCAGATTTTAATGTTCCTGTGAAGGAAGTTGAGCCCTACCGAACCATAAATCCCGCTAAA
>CAJXMT010000242.1 GCA_913056155.1 uncultured Cryomorphaceae bacterium | reverse complement strand
TCGCTCCCCGGCTGAATCGGTCACGATCGACATGACCGCTTTCTCAATTTCCTCCGTTGTACCGAAGAGCGGAATAGTGTTACCGTAGCTTTTACTCATTTTTTGTCCGTCAGTGCCGGGTACAATTTTCACTTTTTCGTGAAAGGAGGGTTGCGGAAGTTTGAGAATTTCCTCACCGGCTTGATGGTTCACCGCGCCGGCAATATCACGTGTCATTTCCAAATGTTGTTTTTGGTCTTTTCCCACCGGAACTATATCGGCATCGTACATCAAAATATCGCATGCCATCAAAACCGGGTAATCAAACAACCCAGCGTTAACATCGCTCAATCGATCGCTTTTATCTTTAAAACTGTGCGCGTTGGCCAACATCGGAAACGGTGTAAAGCAGTTCAAATACCACGTCATTTCACACACTTGCGGAATATCACTTTGGCGGTAAAACACCGTTTTGGAAGTGTCTAAACCCAACGCCAACCAAGCTGCGGCAACAGAGTATGTGTTTTCCACAATCACCTCAGGTTGTTTCACTGCAGTAAGTGTATGTAAATCTGCAATAAAAAGCAGTGATTCGTTTTTGGGATTTGATGCCATTTCAACGGCGGGTTCAATAGCGCCCAATATATTGCCCAAATGCGGAGTTCCGGTGGCTTGAATACCGGTTAAAATTCTTGCCATGTGTTTTTAAATTGAAATCAATTACACCTTCATTTCGGGGATATCGCCCTCTACAATGAGTTTTCCTTTAGTAGCTTCTCGAATCTCATCTACCGTTACGCCCGGTGCGCACTCTACCAATTTAAAACCGCCTTCCACAACATCCAAAACAGCTAAATTCGTCACAATGCGGTTTACGCATGCAACGCCTGTTATGGGCAATGTACACGATTTTAAAAGTTTGGAGTCGCCGCGCTTATTAGTATGCATCATTGCCACCGTAATATTTTTGGCCGATGCCACCAAATCCATGGCACCGCCCATTCCCTTCACCATTTTTCCGGGAATTTTCCAATTGGCAATATCGCCGGTTTCAGAAACTTCCATAGCGCCCAAAACGGTAAAATGTACGTGTTGACCTCGAATCATGGCAAAACTGTCTGCGGAGTCAAAAAAAACAGCTCCGGGTTTTGTGGTAATGGTTTGCTTGCCTGCATTAATCAAATCGGCATCTACCTCTGCTTCAGTGGGGAAACGCCCCATTCCCAGCACACCGTTTTCTGATTGGAACTCCACGCTGATTCCATCAGGAACATAATTAGCCACCAATGTTGGAATTCCAATCCCCAAGTTTACATACATTCCGTTTTCCAATTCCTGTGCAATTCGCTTTGCAATTCCATGTTTATCTAAAGCCATAACTATGCGTTTTATTTATTCATATCGGTCAGAACCGTACCTTCATCCGGCAATATGCTCTGTGCGTTTTCGGTTCTGACCAAAAACCAAAAACGAACCTGAAATGAGCTGCCGCCGGCATTCAAAAACCCATTACCCCTCGCGCACGGTGCGCTGTTCAATGCGTTTTTCAAACTTTTCGCCTTTAAAAATACGCTGAACAAAAATGCCCGGCGTGTGAATTTCATTGGGATCCAACTCGCCCGGCTCTACAAGTTCCTCCACCTCGGCCACCGTGATTTTACCGGCCATGGCCATCACAGGGTTAAAATTACGTGCCGTAGCTTTAAAAATAAGATTACCGGCCGTGTCGCCTTTCCAAGCTTTTACAAAAGCAAAATCGGCATCAAAAGCGTGCTCCAAAATGTGGGGTTTGCCTTTAAACCAACGTACCTCCTTGCCTTCAGCCACCTCAGTACCGTAGCCGGCCGGGGTAAAAAACGCGGGGATTCCCGCTCCGGCGGCTCTGCAACGCTCAGCCAACGAACCTTGCGGCACCAAATCAACTTCTAATTCACCGCTCAACATCTGCTTCTCAAATAAATCATTCTCCCCCACATAAGAGGAAATCATTTTTTTTATTTGCTTGGTTTGCAGCAATAAGCCCAAACCAAAATCGTCAACCCCGGCGTTGTTTGAAATGCAGGTGAGTCCTTTTGCTCCGTTTTTTCGAATGGCTTCAATGGAGTTTTCGGGAATACCACACAAGCCGAAGCCGCCCAACATGAGCGTCATATTATCCTTCAATCCTTTTGTTGCCTCGGCGGCGCTTTTGACTACTTTATTGATCATATACGTTTTATTTTAAGCTGCTCTTTCGGTATGCCTGCAGAGATTTTTCAAATGTAATAATTTTTGTGCGGTCTGTAAAAACCCGCGTCAACTATCCAATTGAAGCACGGCCATAAAGGCACTTTGCGGTATTTCCACATTCCCCACTTGGCGCATGCGTTTTTTTCCTTTTTTCTGTTTTTCAAGTAATTTTCTCTTTCGGGAAATATCACCGCCGTAGCATTTTGCGGTAACATCTTTGCGCACGGCACGCACGGTTTCACGGGCAATAATTTTATTGCCAATGCCGGCCTGTATGGCAATTTCAAATTGTTGACGCGGTATCAACTCGCGCAATTTGGAGCAAATCTTTTTACCCAACTCAAAAGCATTGTCGCGATGCACCAGTGCACTTAAAGCATCTACTTGATCTCCGTTGAGTAAAATATCCAGTTTTACTAAGTGTGAAGCTCTATCGTCAATGGGGTGATAATCAAAAGAGGCGTAACCGCGCGATACGGATTTGAGCCGGTCGTAAAAGTCAAAAACAATCTCGGCCAAGGGCAGTTCAAACACAATTTCAACGCGCTCTTGCGTGAGGTAGGTTTGGTTTTTCATGATGCCGCGCTTTTCAATACACAGGTTCATCACCGGGCCCACAAACTCGGTTTTCGTAATAATTTGAGCGTTGATAAAAGGCTCGTGAATGGTGTTCACTTTTGTGGGATCGGGAAACTCAGAGGGGTTGGTAATTTTGAGTTCGCTGCCATCGTTGAGTTTGGCGTGGTACGAAACGTTGGGAACGGTGGTAATCACCGTCATATCAAACTCGCGCTCTAACCGCTCCTGAACAATTTCCATGTGCAACATGCCCAAAAAACCGCAGCGAAATCCAAATCCCAACGCTGCTGATGATTCGGGTTCAAAAGTGAGGGAGGCATCGTTAAGTTGCAGTTTTTCAATAGATTCGCGCAATTCTTCGTACTCATCGGTATCAACGGGATAAATGCCTGCAAAAACCATGGGTTTTACATCTTCAAAGCCCTTTACGATGTTGGTGGTGGGATTCTCAGTGTGGGTAATGGTATCACCTACTTTTACTTCTTTGGCCGATTTAATGCCGGAGATGATGTAGCCCACATCGC
>CAJXMT010000241.1 GCA_913056155.1 uncultured Cryomorphaceae bacterium | reverse complement strand
CACTCAATCGGCCTGTTTTCTGTTTTTGAAACTGATATTATACAAACCGCCGATGTTTATACCGGCGGTTTTGGTGCTGAATACGGCACGCGAATATCCTCCATTATGGACATTAAAATTCGTGACGGTAACGATAAACACATGGCCGGTAAAGTGGGTATCAATTCTTTTGGAGCCAAAGCTATTTTGGAAGGCCCGCTAGTGGCAAGAACCGAGAATAACCCCACCTCTATTTCTTACCTGCTCTCGGCAAAAACATCCTATCTCGATAAAACCAGCGGATTGTTTTACCCATACGTTGAAAATGAAGAAGGTCTTCCTTTTTCTTTTACAGATTTATACGGCCGTCTCTCCTTTAACGGTGCCTCGGGCAGTAAAATAAGCGCCTTTGGTTTTAATCACCGTGATCGGGTAAATTATTCCAACTCCAAACTCGCCTGGGACTCATACGGCGTGGGCACTAAATTCACCTTAATACCCACCTCAACTCCGCTTTTAATGGAGGGTGCCGTAAATTATACGGGCTATGAAATAGAGCAGGAAGAAGTAGGTCGTCGTCGTAATTCTGCCATTGAGGGCTTTAATTTGAGACTGGATTTCAGTTACTTTTTACCCAAAGACGAGGTGAAGTACGGTATTCACATTCAGGGTTTTTCCACAGATTTCAGCTTCAGGAATACGCTGAATCGATTAATTCAAGAGCAACAAAATACTACCCAATTGGCGGGATATGTACGTTATCAATTTAAACGGGGTAAATTTGTTGTTGATCCCAGTTTTAGACTGCAATACTATGCTTCATTGAGCGAAGTCTCTCCCGAGCCCCGTTTGGGAATTAAATTTAACGCAACAGAGAACTTTAGACTAAAAGCAGCAGGTGGCCTTTTTAGTCAGAACCTGATTTCTGCTAACTCTGACCGAGATGTGGTCAACCTATTCAACGGAATGCTCACAGTGCCCAATGATATCCAAAACTCCTTTGAAGACAGGAATGGAAATGTGCGCGATATTACTTCGCGTTTGCAATACGCCTACCACGCTATTCTGGGGTTTGAATATGATATTACGAATTCTATTCAAACAAATGTGGAGGGTTATTACAAGTACTTTCCGCAACTTACAGAACTCAATCGCTATCGCATTTTTGAGGGAAATCCACCCGATCAACCCGACATACTAAAACGTGATTTTATCATTGAAGACGGACAAGCTTACGGCCTTGATTTTACACTGAAATGGGAGCGGAAAAACCTTTATGTGTGGGCGGTTTACTCCATAGCTTATGTAGATCGCTGGGATGGCCGGCGCACGTACAATACCGTTTTTGATCGCCGCCATAACATGAACTTTTTGGTGAATTACTCATTTGGTAAAAACGACTCATGGGAGTTGAGCGGCCGATGGAACTTTGGCAGCGGATTTCCCTTTACACAAACACAAGGTTTCTTTGAAAGGTATGATTTCACGGGAAATTATGATGTTGATTTAACTACGGCCGCCGGCGCACAAGGAATTGAGTACGCTCCTTTTAATGAGGGTCGTTTACCAACCTACCACCGCTTGGATATCAATATCAAAAAATACTGGCAGATTTCACTAAATTCTGAGCTCCAGGCTAACGTTGGGGTTACCAATGCCTACAACCGCGAAAACATTTTTTACTTTGACCGTATCCAATATGAGCGCGTGAATCAATTGCCGTTTTTACCCAGTGCGGGTTTATCCTTAACTTTTTAAGCAACAAGGCATAAACCAATGGAAGGGGCTGCGTTTTTAAGGAGGCCTTTTTTTGGTCAGAACCGAAACACCTTTGAGAATTCATCAACCGATAAAGCGTTCTTTTGAGAGACGTTTTATCGGTAAAAACAAACAGCCCGCAATTCTTGATCACGCGGCAATGATTGATGAAAATAAGCGCGCCGTATGAATTAAAGAAACGGGTACAATGCAGTTGAGTACCTATTTGTAAATAACCAACGTATTGGCCATTACGTCATGTAAACCTTTCTTTTTTTCGTGAAAAGCCACCATGATAAAGCCGATGAGTAAAATGATGGAAGATATAATTTTACCCAGATATCGGCCGGCTGCGCGCCCGGGGGTGAGTCTTCTGCCGGCATCGTCAACTACTATTATACCCATCGCCATTTTACCTACTGTAGCTTGCTTTTCAGAGGATTCCATCCATACAAAATAGGCCAAGCCCACAATAAAGCTCAATCCGTTAATGGATACGGAGGTCGCGGGATCTCCCATCCACCGCGAAAAAGAGTCAACGCCCAATACAACGGCAATTATTGCGAAAATCACGGCGAAAATACCTGCCATTACAATAGAGTCTATAATATAAGCAAAAAATCTAATCCAGAACCCGGCAAAGCGGGTTGGGGGACCTTGCTTAATTTCGTCAGAGTCAAGTAGTGTTTCCATAATCGTTTTTAGGATTTTATAAATTTATTTCAAAAGTAAATTTTTTTTCGCTATGTCGCTTTTGAGTATGACATTTTTTGATTCCGCTTGTGCAAAGGGGCTAGGTTCTGACCATTATTTGCATTTTTGCAGCAAAGGAAGAATATGAGGAATTTTATTACCGGCGGACGCGGTTTTATAGGTGCCCAACTTGCTCTTGCATTGGCGAGTAGGGGTGAGGAGGTTGTTTTACTCAACAGGCCGGGCAGTCGAATTCTCGATTTTTTAAAGAAAGAGAGTAAAATACGGGTTTGTGAAGGTGACATTTTGAATGTGGACTCTTTGCTCGCGGGTTGTAATGATTGCGACCGTGTTTTTCATTTGGCAGCGTTGGCGAAGCCTTGGTCTAAAAACAAGAATGATTTTTATGAGGTGAATGTTACCGGAACACTGAATGTGCTGGAGGCAGCTCGCCAAAACCGCATCAAAAACGTGGTAATAACCTCCTCAGCAGGTACTTTTGGCCCGCAAAATGGATACAGTTTGGTACACGAGGCCAAGCCGCAACACAGGCCGTTTTTCACGGAGTATGAACGCACGAAAGCTTTATCGGTGAAACAGGCTTTGGAAAAATACGGCAGCGACATGAAACTTGTTTTCGTGAGTCCCACCCGTGTTTTTGGTCCGGGAGCTTTGAGCGTAAGTAATGCGGTTACAAAACTCATTATTCAGTATGCAAAAGGAAACTTTCGGTTTTTGCCGGGTAATGGGAACAGCATGGGTAATTATGTTTTTATTGATGATGTGGTGGCCGGCCATATTGTTGCATCTGAGGGGGGAAAACACGGTGAAAATTATATTTTGGGCGGGTCTAATTTAACGTATCGGGCTTTTTTTGATGCGGTGGGAAAGGCCGCGGGGAAATAATACAACATGTTTAA
>CAJXMT010000240.1 GCA_913056155.1 uncultured Cryomorphaceae bacterium | reverse complement strand
TTATCATCGTATTTTTTCAGAAATTCTTCTGCTCCCGAAAAAGCAATATCATTGAGGTAGCGTTGCACTTCCTCCTCTGTCATACCCACACCGTTATCGCTTACGGTAAGCGTACCGGCTTTTTCATCGAGTTTCACCTCTACGCGCAAATCACCGAGCTCGCCGGTATATTCGCCTATTTTTTTGAGGGTTTTTAATTTGGAAACGGCATCTACCGCATTGGAAACCAGTTCTCGTAAAAATATCTCATTATCAGAGTATAAAAACTTTTTGATAATGGGAAAAATATTTTCGGTTTGAACGTTTATTTTACCTTTACTCATTGTTGAATTTTTTTAGACATTACAATTGCGGCGTGGTAGTCAAAGGTTGTGCCGCCCGAATTTCTATGACATTTTGACCGGTGTAATTGGGGTTCTGACCAAAAGTATATGACATTTTGTACCTGAACAACAATGGGTAATGCGGTGATTTATTCCGACTCGATTTCCGTCTTCAAACCGTAATCCATTTTTCCTTCCGATTTGGCAATAATGGAAGAAACGGCGGCATCACCCGTCACGTTAACCACTGTGCGACACATATCCAAAATGCGGTCTATGGGAAAAATAATGGCAATCCAAGCCGGATTGAGACCTACGGATTCCAAAACCACAATCAACATAATAATGCCGGCACTGGGCACGGCCGCCGAGCCGATTGACGCTAAAGTGGCGGTTAAAATAATGGTGAGTTGTTGAATAAAATCCAAATCCACGAAGTGAAATTGAGCCAGGAAAATTACCGCCACGGCTTGATAGAGGCTTGTACCGTCCATATTGATTGTGGCACCGATTGGTAATACAAATCCCGTAATTTCCTCGCGTACTTTGAGATTTTTATGCACACAATTCATAGTGACCGGAAGTGTTGCCGCACTTGAAGAGCTGGAAAAAGCCAAAAATTGCGCCGCGCTCATGGCTCTGAAAAAATCTTTGTAACCCAGCTCTTTTACAACCATAATGGTGATGAGCGGATACACCACAAAAATCATAAGTGCCAAACCGATGACCACAACCAGGGAGTACCACCCCAGTGCTTGAAAAATATCGAGCACCCGGCCGGGTTCATCTCCCGCCATCTCTGAAAGTTTACCCGCTAAAAGGGCAAAAACAAAAAACGGAGCCCCTTTCATCACAATGCCCACCATTTTGATGAATATTTCACTGCTGCCATTCACAAAATTCACTACCGTATCCACTTTTTCGCGCGGCAACGTCACTATGGTAACGCCAAAAAATATGGCGAAAAAAATCACTTGCAACATCAAGCCTTGATTAAAACTCAGGAAAATATTTTCCGGTACCATATTGACTATAAACTGCAACGGACTCTCATCTTTCTGCTTCGCGGCTTTTTCTCTTTTGCGCTGCACTTCATCATCTGACTGCAACTCGAGGTTCTTTTTTTGCGCATCGCCAAGGAATTTTTGGTATTCTGCCCTTTGGGTAAAGTTTTTATCGTCCTTAATGGGTATGTCGTTTTCAGCCGCCCACATTTCGTAGCTCAAGCGGTTTACCACGCGCTGTTCATCATCACCCAAAGCACCGGGTTGAATGATATTGACCAACCCCAGTCCCAAGGCAATGGCAATCACCGTTGTTACCAAATACGCACCAATGGTTTTAGCGCCCATTCTACCCAAACCGGTAATGTCACTCAACCCTGTTATCCCTTGTATAATAGTAAAAAGCACTAAAGGAACGGCAATAAGCTTAAGCAAATTAATAAAAATATCACCCCACGGAGCAATCCAATTGAGGGTAAATGTGCTCCAGCCCAAAGCGCTCGACAAAACGGCCCAACCGGCACCTAAAACCAATCCGATGATAATTTGGATGTGCAGCGGCATTTTTTTCTTTTCTTTCTTCTCGGTCATCAATCAGTTTTGTTTGGTGAATAATTTGACGGTTGAAATTCTATCAAATCCTTGTTTTTCAATTATTTGAAGTAAGTAATTTCCGGCGGTCAGCGCTGTTATATCCAGTTGTTTATTTTGGTCAGAACCCCCAATATGTACCGTTTTTATCGCAATTCCGGCTGTATTGAGAATGCGAATTTCAGCGGGATTTGAACCGGAGCGGCATATGTTGATAAAATCTCCTGCCGGATTGGGGTAGATATTCACATCGCTGCTTTCCATCGGTTTCAGTATATCATCCGTATGGAGTATGGTTTCAAAATTGTCGTCGATAAATAGTGTAGAGTCGGCATTTGAGAACGTACCGTTTTTGGGGGTTCTGACCAAGAATAGTTCCCCCATGGATGTGCCGTTTTTATTTCTTGTTCCCGCCATGGTAACATAATTTGCATCAACCTGCACGTCGCGAACGATGTAGTTGTGCGGCGTATTAAAAACAGCGAGCGTATCTGCAATTCCGTTAAACGTTTCCACCGATTGAAAGGCCGCTTGATGATTCCCCTCAGTATTTTGAACCTTACCCGCCCAAATACCGCCAAATGTACTATCGCGCTGCAGTGAGTTCCAGCCACTGTTTGCCGTGTCTAACCGCAAGGCCCACTGCCGGCCGGAGGTTCTTTCGTATTTAGCGGCAAATGCATAATTGGAATCGTGGTTTTGCACCTCAACGGCAATGCCCGTTTCAGCTTGATCACCTATAAAAGCTACTCGCTTAATATTGCAATGATTGCCTTCGTTAAAAACGTAATCGCCCACCTCGTCAAACTCAAAATTGTAGTAGCGCAAGCGGCAAGCAATTTTACCGGAGTCGGGAGAATCTGAAGCGGTAAAGCCGGCGGCAGCATAAAACCCGCTTTGTACGGCAACGCTTTTGAAGCCGTCATTTTTCCGGCCGCCCTCCAAATAGTTTTCCACTACATCGCCTTCATCGTCAATTCTGAAAATCCACGCATCGGTTTTGCCGTTGGACCGCCCCTGCTCCCCGGCAAGTACAAATCCCTCGCTAAAGGTAGATGCGCGTGAAATACCGTTGATGTAATCGGGATTTTGGCTTGAACCGTAAAACCGAGAAAAGATGAGATCGCCGGCCGGCGAAAGTCTCAAAACCAGTGCGTCTGCATTTCCTGATGGGGAAACGGTAAAACCCGCCAAAACAAAATCTCCGTCAGGCGCCTCAACAGCACCGTTTATGCGCGAATTGCCCTCTGTCACAAACGCCGTACTCCATTCATATACGCCATTAGCATCTAATTTTACGGCGTAAACACTTGCCCGGCCTGTTGCTGCCGCGCCGGTACTGCCGCAAATCAAGTAACCGTCATCAGCCGAGCGCACTAAGCTGAAACCGTCATCGTAATCATCGGTAGTAATAATTTTATGCAAACTTTGAGATTGACCCGCCGCT
>CAJXMT010000239.1 GCA_913056155.1 uncultured Cryomorphaceae bacterium | reverse complement strand
CGAAAGAAAACACAATGAGCACTTTGAACGCGCACGCGATCTGGTAAAAAAAGCCGAGTTTTATCACGAGTCATTTAAGAACCCCAAACCGTTTAACCCCAAAAAGGTCACGCCCCTGAGCACCACCGGTAATGATGAGTATTTGCCGTTAGTGAGTCCCGATAATGAGTTGATGTTTTTTACGCGTCGCACCAAAAAGGCAGCCAATCCCAGAGGCGGTTATGTTCAAAGAGAAACCGTTGACTACACCGAGCGTTTTAGCGTGGCCGATTTTAATCACGGAAAATTGGAAGGTACGGGCGAACCATTGCCGCTGCCCTTTAATCAAAATGAGGATGAAAATTACGGCGGGGCTACCGTAACAGCCGATAATCGCGAACTCATCATGACCATTTGCGTACCTGAGCGTGATTATACCAATTGCGATTTATACCTCTTTAAAAAAGTGTACGGCGTAAATCCGCGAACCAAAAAAGAGGAATGGTTTTGGTCAGAACCCGAAAACCTGGGCCCCAACATAAATACGCCGGATGGTTGGGAAGCACAGCCAACATTATCGGGTGATGGTCAAACACTGATTTTTGCCACTTTACGTGATGAGGAAACCAAGGGTATAGATTTGTATAAAAGCGAGCGCGATTATAACGGCAATTGGAAGCAGGCTGAGCCGCTGAGTGAGGTCATCAATACCGAAACCCACGAAAAAACACCATTTTTTCACGCCGATAGTAAAACCCTGTATTTCGCCTCAAAAGGGCACGATAATTTTGGCGGATACGATGTTTTTTACAGCAAGCTTGAAAACGGGGAGTGGACAAAACCCAAAAATTTGGGCTACCCGATAAATACCGAAAGTGATGAGCACGGCTATATAGTTAGTACCGACGGTCGTCGTGTGTATTACGCTTCCAAAACGTTTCAAGACAAACCGCAAAAACACATCAATATTTTCAGCTTTGAATTGTATGAGGAGGCGCGTCCCGATCACGTTATGCTGCTCAAGGGAAATTTAAAAAACAAAGACGGCAGCGTTCCCAAAGATGCCGAAATATCAGTGAGTAACAGTGAGGATAACGAGAAACAGAGTTTTAAGGTGGATACGGCAGACGGCAAATACACAGCCGTAATTCGCATGGATAAAAAACGCGATTATGTCGTGAGTGCCAAAGGAAAAGATTTGGCATTTAACAGCTTTAAAATTTCGGGAACCGATACGGCAACGTATGTAGATCAAAATATTGAAACCGAGGTGATGGAGGTGGGCAACTCGTATGAAATTCCAAATATTACCTACGCTACCAATCGCGCGGCACTCTCTCAAGAGTCTATAGCTACTTTAGATGCATTTGTGCAGTATTTAAAGGAAAACTCGCGATTAAAAATTTCCATTGAAGGCCATACCGATAATGTGGGAAATCCTGATGATAACCTCACACTATCCACCGAGAGAGCTTTCTCGGTATTGGAATACTTGCAGGAAAAAGGCATCGCCAAGGACAGACTCAAATTCAAGGGTTGGGGACAAACCAAGCCCGTAGCTTCCAATAATACTGAAGCGGGCAGAGAGAAAAACCGACGCACTGAGTTTGTGATTTTAGATATGTAGTGATTAGCGGGAGTGTTGATATGTGGAGCCGTTTCCCGAAAAACAAGTATTTATAAAACCGAAGAATTCCCATCGGTCAGACGTAAAGAGTCAGGCGTAAAGAGTAAAGCGTAAGGGGATGGGGTTGTGCCCGCCGCGTGGGGGATGCTTTTTGCTTGAACCGTAAATCTTGTTTCTAACGCTGTTGCTCGGCGTTGCGTCTCGCTACGTCGCGCTTATCCCGGCGTCCCCGCCGGTTGAGTAAATGACTTTTCACTTTGTTAGTTTTCAAACGTTTCTTGCGATTTTAAATAGTTTGGTTAAATTTTTAATGAATTTTAAACAATGATTATTTGAAAAATGAATCAAATTTTTGTCACTCGTTGAAATGAAATCAAACATCAAAATGTATTTTCAGAAATACAAGAATAGCATATTGCTTTTGTTATGTTGTTTTTCTTTTTTTGGTGAAGGATATCCTCAAACAAACGGCGGCAGAAGCAATTGGTGGTATTTTGGCAGTTGGAATTTGAATTTCAACGGTGGCACGCCTAATGTGGTAAACAACAGTAATATTTTTACGCACTCATCACCCATTACAATGTCAGACAAGCAAGGGAACTTGTTGTTCTATGCAGATTTTCAAAATATTTATGATGCAACAGGTCAGCCTATGGCGAACGGAAATATTTCCGGGCTTACTTTGGGGAGAGGTTTTTACCGTTTAGCACTACCGATTCCATGTACCCATCATCAGTATATAATTATTGAGACATTCCCGGCCTTGCGATATACCGTAATTGATATGAGTTTGAATAATGGCTTAGGAGATGTGCCTGCCGGTCAAAAGGAGGTGACGATCCCCGGAACGGATTCATTAATGTTAGGCATATCGGCAACGCGCCACGCGAATAATAGAGATTATTGGATTATGACGCGCAAAATCCCGGGAAACAGATGGGAAGCAAGATTATTAACGCCGGCGGGATTGGATTCTGTGCCGGTTGTAACTCATATTGGACTACCTACAAATTTAGCTTGGCTAATAAATCACGGTCAATTTAAATTTAATCATTCGGGTACACAGATGGCATTTGGTCACAATCCTGATAATTGTATTACTGCCTATCATCCCAATCCCAATTTAAACTGTGGAGCAACGCACCAGTTTGAACTTTATGATTTTGACCGTTCCACCGGACAATTGTCAAATTATTTACCTCTGGATATGGATTCGTCTTTTTATTTTTACGATGTGAATGCGTCGCTTAATTATCAAAATGTTATGTTTTCGGTAGAATTTTCACCCGATGATCAAGTTTTATGGGGTGGTACGGCATCAAACATTATACAGTATAATTTATCTTCCAACAATCCGCAAACTATCCCTAGTGCTTGGTATAATTTTTCGCGTCAACAAAATACATGGTATTATGCACCCCACCTTCAATTAGGCCCGGATGATAAAATATATTATTCAATAGGCGCTACTGTCCCCTTTTTAGGCGTTATAAACAATCCCAATGTTTTTGGTGCGGGTGCCAATGTTAATGTGCAGGGAGTTCCTTTATTTCAACAAGCACCGATTAGCTACCGCGGTCTCCCCAACATGGTCAGCGACGCACTTATAACCCGCACCCCCCAAACCATCCCCCACCAAAATTGCGAAGGAGACAGTTTTCACATTACCCTCAGCGACACTAATTTTTTAGACAGTGTATTGTTTCAATTCCCGGGCGAGCCCCCGGCGGTTGTACAAGCTCAAAATTTGCCCCATAGCATTATGTTTCC
>CAJXMT010000238.1 GCA_913056155.1 uncultured Cryomorphaceae bacterium | reverse complement strand
TTTTCACAAGCAAAAAGTTCACTTGCATTCTCGGGTTTACAACTGCCGCCGTAAAGTATAGAGATTTCATCAGCCGAGGCTTCCCCGTAATGGTCGCGGAGTAATTCACGTATAAATGCGTGAACCTCCTCGGCTTGTTCGGGCGATGCTGTGAGTCCGGTACCAATGGCCCAAACGGGTTCATAAGCCAAAATTACTTGTTTCATTTCCTCCTCAGAAAGGTGAAAGAGCGCTTTGGCAATTTGCTTTTCAATGACCTCTTTGTATGTGCCGGTTTCACGTTGCTCGCGAGACTCCCCCACACAATATACAGGTGACAGGTTATTCAAAAGTGCTTTATTTATTTTTTCACTCAGAACCAACTCATCTTCTTTGAAATAATGGCGTCTTTCAGAGTGCCCTACAATCACCAATTCAGCGCCGGCGGAAGCCACCATTTCAGCGGAAACCTCTCCGGTAAATGCACCGGAAGTATTTTGGGAACAATTTTGAGCGGCTACTTTTATGTTTTTGGCGTTTTTCACTTCTTCCACAACAGGCACCAAAAATGGAAAGGGCGGTGCCAGTACTACCATAGCATTAGGTTCTGAACATGATTGTATTATGTCCCGAGTAAGATTTACGGCCTCATTCAAATTGGTATTCATTTTCCAATTGCCGGCTACTATTTTTTTTCTCATGATTTTATTAGGGTTATTCTATTGTTCAAGATCTTTTAAGTTTGTGACATCGTTGTGATGTTGCTTCGCTACGACAGTTCCATTGTTCAAAACAACAATTCCCGGATTACTGCGCACTACTGTTTTCAGCATAGTCGCATCAGCTTGTAAATAGGGAAAAGCAAATTGGTGTTGATGGCGAAATTCATCAATTTCCTCAGCAGATGCTGCTGTAAGGCCAAAAACTTCGTAACCGTTTTGAGCGGCTTCATCGGTGAGGGTTTTCACATTTTTCAGATTTCCGGATGCGCTTTTTGAAATATCATATTGAATAATCAACAATACTTTTTCGGCGCCCAAAATGTAAGAGGTGTAATCGCTGCCGTCGTCGGGTGATTCCAAAACGAAATCATGAATGGGAGGAACGTATCCTTTCTCAATTAAAATTTGATCGCTTGTTTCTATTATTTCCAAATCTTCATTTTTCCATAAATCTTGCGCCAAATAATCGTCACTTGACACTTCCATTGTTTCACCGGTAGCATTATTTTGAATGGTGTAGATATAGCCATACTTAGGAGCACTTTCCCCCTCCGGAATTTTCATGCCTTCTTCAATGTTTTTGCCTACGGCGTAGGCTCTGAAGTCTTTAATCGGCAAGTGTGCGTAACAGATATAGGTAAAGATGCCGGACAACAATGTAACTGCCACGGCCATACCCCAACCTTTGTAGGTGGTTTGCGGCATGAATCTGCGGAGGGCAATAAGTACAGCAAAGGTAATTACAGCAAATACAACAGGTAAAAACCAGCCCAGCACGCCCAATGAGAAAATGAGTATTAAAACAAGTGCCGCGGCGTAATATATGATGTCTTGCTCAAAGCTGTTAGATTTTACGCTGCTGCGGTTCACAAAAATAACCACAGTGAAAATAAGCAGCACGAGGTCTTTCATAAAGCTCTCAAAAGGCGTGAGTTGAAGGGCATCGCCAAAACAACCGCAATCTTTAAAATAATGAATATCGCCGGCTTTAAAGCCCAGCATGCTTTCGAAAGCTCCGGTAACCCCCGATTCGGGATTATCAAAAAACCAATTTCCTATGGCGGTATAGCCGGTCAAAAAGGTAAAGAAAACCATCAGCAACAAAAGTGACCATGCAGAGACTTTAAACTTTTCGCCTGCCAGTACCGCAAAGCCCAAAATTATTTCTGCAACGGCTACAATTGAGGCCAAAGCTACCTCCCCACCTCTAAACCAACTCCAGTTAAGTACATCTTGCGCAAAATACTCCTCCAACTTATAGGAAAAGCCCAATGGATCATTGGCTTTAATTAAGCCTGAAACAATGAATAATGCGCCCACTAGCAAACGGGAAATCATCACAGAATTTTTATTCTTCAGCATTTTATTACAGTTATGGATTGAACTGCCGAAAGTACGAATATCCACTCATATAATATATGACCGTTTTACTTTTAACCAAAATTTAGTAGAGCAGCGCTGTATGCTGACAATGCGACAAAAAATGATATTTTTGAAACCGAGAAAAAATCAATTACTATGGCGACGTGCGATTTTGAATTGAACATTCCATACAAAAGAGGGTATTTAAAAAAGAAATTTTTATTCTCTATATTGTGGTTGTTAGTGGGAATTGGAATGGTTGCTTCAAGTCCGTCAAACTTGTTTTTTTACGGTTACCCTTTTATCGGAGCTGCCTACACGGCTGTTTATTGGTATGAAAAACGCCGGGGTTATCTAAAAATCTGCGACGCTCAACTTTGTGTTTTTTCGCTGCCCACCAAAAACTATACACTCACTGAGTTAAATCAGGCATATCAATTTGCCGGTGATTTGGTACTCAAATTCCCAACCCGCGAACTGCGCATTGACACCTATCAAATTGAGGAGCATGATCGCGAAAAGTTAACGACAACCATTGAACGGTATGTCACTGATTCGATTCCGGATAAAACACCGAGTCAATCCGGTTCTCTTTCGGTGAAATAGTCACATCAAGTTTCAAAATCCCTTAAGAGATTACTTATTTTCAATAAGTGCTACTTTATCTCACATTCCAACAGGCACTCGCCATTGTAAAAGGCCTTGAGTCGGTCTCCCGGTTTTACTGCCGAAACGCCTTTAGGTGTACCGGTAAAAATAAGGTCTCCCACTTTTAAAGTGAAATATTTAGAAACCTCAGCCACAATGCGGTTTACATGAAACAGCATATCACCGGTATTCCCGATTTGCACACACTTACCGTTTTTCTCCAATGCAAACTCCAAATTTTTGACGTCCATTTCCTCGGTGATTTCAACAAATCTGCCCACCGGTGCCGACCCATCAAAAGCTTTTGCTTTTTCCCACGGTTGACTTTTCTCTTTCAAATTTTGTTGCAAATCGCGCGCGGTAAAATCAATTCCGAGCGTAAACCGATCGTAATATTTAGGTGCAAATTGTTCATCAATGTGTTTTCCCTGCCTGCATATGCGAATCACCAATTCCAATTCATGGTGAACGTCATTTGTAAAATCGGGAATGTAAAAAGGTTGATTGTTTTTCAGAACCGAGGTGTCGGGTTTACAAAAAATCACCGGTTCATCGGGAATTGGGTTTTTTAGCTCAGCAGCATGAGCGGCATAATTTCTTCCGATGCAAATTACTTTCATAACGTTTTACATTAATCCTTTACAGACTTCTTCATTTCGTTATCCAGTGCTATTTTCTCT
>CAJXMT010000237.1 GCA_913056155.1 uncultured Cryomorphaceae bacterium | reverse complement strand
TGGCGAAACTGAAGGCTTGGATTTAAAGGGAAATCCGGCCGTTATATTGATGGCCGGTTTGCAGGGTTCGGGTAAAACAACCCATTCGGCAAAATTGGCACGTTTTCTCAAAACGAAAAAAGGAAAATCTCCGCTGCTTGTTGCTTGTGATGTTTATCGCCCCGCTGCTATAGATCAATTACACGTGATGGGCGAGGCTGTTGACGTCCCCGTTTTTTCCAATAAAGAAGAAAAAAATCCCGTTACCATAGCCAAAGCTGCTGTGGAGCACGCCAAGCAGAACGGTCAAAATGTAGTGATTGTGGATACCGCCGGCCGTTTGGCTGTAGATGAAAAAATGATGGATGAAATTTCATCGTTGAAAAATTCGCTCAATCCCAATGAAACCCTATTTGTGGTGGATTCTATGACAGGTCAAGATGCAGTAAACACCGCAAAAGAGTTTAATGACAGATTAGATTTTGAAGGAGTTATACTCACAAAACTGGATGGTGATACTCGCGGTGGTGCGGCATTATCCATCCGCTCCGTTGTGCAAAAACCTATAAAATTTATTGGTACGGGTGAAAAGCCCGATGCGTTGGATGTTTTTCACCCCTCCCGAATGGCAGATCGAATTTTGGGAATGGGCGATGTAGTTTCACTTGTTGAGCGAGCGCAAGAACAATTTGACCAAGAGGAGGCTCGCAAACTCAATAAAAAAATAGCCAAAAACAAATTCGATTTTGATGATTTTATGCAGCAATTGCAGCAAATCAAAAAAATGGGCAGTGTAAAAGATTTAGTGGGCATGATTCCCGGAATGGGAAAAGCACTAAAAGGTGCTGATATTGATGATGATGCCTTTAAGGGAATTGAAGCTATTATACAATCCATGACACCTCAAGAGCGCAAAAATCCCGAAATTATCAACGGCAGCCGACGCAAGCGCATTGCGAGAGGATCGGGAAATGATGTTCAGGAAATAAATAAGTTACTCAAACAGTTCAACGATACTCGTAAACTCATGAAAATGATGGGTAACAAACAACAAATGGCCAATTTGATGAAGGGGATGAAAAATATGCCGGGTGGTATGCCGGGCATGTAAAATATATTTTTTGGTCAGAACCTTCAAACACGTTGAAAATAAATTGCCTATGAAAATATTGGACGGGAAAGCCACAGCGACACAAATTCGTGAAGAACTAAAAGTAGAAGTGAAAGACTTGGTTCGACTCAATAAGCGTGTGCCGGGTTTAGCGGCTGTATTGGTGGGTGATGACGGCGCCAGTCAAACGTATGTAAATGCCAAAGTCAGGGATTGCGCCGAGATTGGCTTTAACAGTGAACTCATTAAACTTGATGCTTCCATTTCAGAATACGAGCTTTTGAAAAAGGTAGAGGAACTCAACAACAATCCCAAAATTGACGGATTTATCGTTCAGCTTCCGCTTCCCGATCATATTGATGAAAATAAGGTGATATCCGCCATAAACCCCACAAAAGATGTTGATGGATTCCATCCCGAGAATTTCGGGAGAATGGCACTTGACTTACCCACTTTTGTAAGTGCTACACCGCAGGGTATAGTGGAGTTGCTTCGACGGTATCAAATTAAAACAGAAGGTATGCAATGCGTTGTGATGGGGCGCAGCAATATTGTGGGTTCACCGGTAAGCATTTTAATGTCCCGAAATGATAACCCGGGGAACGCAACGGTTACGTTGGTACACAGTCGCACAAAAAACTTAAAAGAGATAACTCGAACCGCTGATATTCTAATCTCGGCGATTGGGAGGCCGGGGTTGGTGACTAAAGATATGGTGAAAAAGGGAGCTGTGGTTATTGATGTGGGAATGACAAGAGTTGATGACAATACCAAGAAGAAAGGCTACCGCTTAGCCGGAGATGTCAATTTTGAAGAAGTAAAAGCCGTAGCTTCCCACATAACTCCCGTTCCCGGCGGGGTTGGACCTATGACGCGTGCCTCATTACTACTCAACACCATGAAGGCATATAAACGCAAAGAGAAGAAAAAGTTTATGAGGTAGAGAGCATGTAATCAGTGTTTTTAGAGTTGTCTAAAATACCGGGATTTATTATGTCTCACTTTGACTTATGCTGAATTTCCAATCTTTTTTGCACTTTTTCCAAAAAGCAAAAAATGAACGGTAATAGCCTTCTACGTTAAACATCCAATCGCGAGGATGTTCTGTCCCCCGATAATTTTTATTGAGCGGGTGTTCTTTAAAATGAATATCGTCAAGATTATATTGATGAACGAAATCATCAAATTCACCCGTGAAAATTTGAATACCCGCAATATTTTTTGTGAGCGCCAACATGAAATTCATACTTTTTGATGAGATAGGGTATTTTTCAAATATGGAAGGCTCTAAAAGTAAAATACGATTTGCTTTTACTTGTTCATCCCATTTCGGGTCTAAATTATACCAATTGTAAATATAGGTAGGTAAATCAGAACGGACGGATGAAATTTTGGACTCGGGCAATGGTGTTTTGAGTTCAGGAATAAAAGTCTCTTTCAATACTTCCGGAGTTTTTATATTTTCAAATTGGCTGTAGTCCACATCCAAAAAAGTCCCCTTTTGACGGGTGAAACAATACTTATTGATATTTTGCTGGTTAGCTACATAATTTTTTCCGGCATTACTACCCGCCACCCACTGCCAGCTCAGCGCATTACTGGCCCAATCGCCATCCAAGAGAAAATAATACAGCCACCGGGCCGGTGTTTTCCAAGCGCTGTGCCCCATATTGCAAGCAATTGATGCAGTGTACATGCGCACGTGGTTATGCATGTAACCTGTTTGGTAAAGTTCACTTATGGCCGCGTCAACGGCATCAACTCCGGTTTCGGCATCTGCCAATGAGCGCGGCATTTCGTGATTTTCCACATCTTCTTGCGGCCTTTTGAGATCCTCATTAATCGCTTCACCTTTGTTTACCCATACTTGCTGCCAATAGTCTCTCCATGCCAGTTCCTGAATGAGTTTTTCTGCATTTTCCAATGTGTAGCCGCGTTGTAAAAGCGATTGAAAAACGTGACGGGTAGAAATAACACCCCGGGAAATGTAAGGTGAGAGCCGGGTCACGTCACCATTTATAAAATTACGTGTGTTGGCATATTTTACGGGATTGATGTATTTTAATTGGGAAATAATATCCTGAAAGTCAACTAAAGTATTCATAAGGTAAGTGCGCTTTAAGTTGGAAAGTTTCGTTTTTCCATCAAGCATTGAAACACGATGAGGCTGTAGATGTTTTGATGGTGGTCTATAGAGATTACGATGTTTCAACGGCAGTGCATAACGTTTTTTAGGTTTTTGCTCATTATATTTTTAAAAACACGAATTTATTTTTAGATTGTTAAATCTTAGAACTGGAGGTAACAATAAAGAGTGT
>CAJXMT010000236.1 GCA_913056155.1 uncultured Cryomorphaceae bacterium | reverse complement strand
TCTAATAAATCGGTTTGCATTCTCATTACTACCGCGCTGCCAACTACAATAGGCATCGCAGTAATATACTTTAGTCCTCTTTATATTGCTTTTTGTAAAGGATTCTTCTATACATTCATAATCGTAAAACTCTCTACCATTATCGGTTGTAATGCTTTTAAAGAGCTTTCTAAACTTGACTACACCCATACGCCTTTCTATCCTGTCTAAGCCCTCTATAACTGCAGACTGAGTCTTGTCTGGTATCTTCTCTATAATCTCCATCCTAGTCTTTCTCTCTGTCAATACCAGCAGATAAGGATCATCACATCCTTTTTTACCTTCAACTAAGTCCATTTCAAAATGACCGATCTCAGATCTATTATCTGCAGCTTCCGGGCGATCTCTGATCGTTCTGCCTTCTTTGTGTTGTTTTGTTTTAGCACTTTCTTTTCTCCTGTTATTACTATCATTGCTGTAATTACCATATACTAAATCATCTCTATCTATCATCAATACTCCCATGTCTATATAATTATATATCGTCTTATAGGATAAACACATCTCAAAACGATCATCATCTTTAATAAACTAAGCTATTACTTCCGGTGAATATTTTTCATGGATTTTCTTTTCAATAAATTGGGCTATTTCATGGTTTTTGACAACAAATGGGACGTCAATGGGGATAACGCAGCTTATTACAATTTGGGCACGGCGCTGAGTGAGGGCTTAGGCTTTGTCAATCCCGCCCTGCCGGGCACACCTCCCGAAACGCATTTCCCAATCGGTTATCCCACGTTTATAGCGGCTTTGAAAACGGTAGGTATTCAGGGGGCGGCCGGACTCAAAATGGCCAACGGATTCCTCTTGCTCATTACCGGGTTACTGTGGTTCGAGTTGTTTCAAAAGCTGATACCGCGCAAAAACTTGGCGTTTGTTGCCGTGCTCGCCATGTTTGTGAGTCCGCTGTTGATGAGATTCAGCACCATAATCATGAGTGAGATTTTGTTTTTGTTTTTGAGTACCGCAACGCTTTTCTCACTCTCTAAAAAAGGAAACAATCTTCAAAACGCACTTGCGAGTCCGTATTTTTACACGGCTTGCATTGCGGCCGTTGCGGGTTTTTACGTGAAAACGTTGGGTTTTATTATCCTGGGAACCATACCGCTGTTTTACTTGTGGAGTAAAAACATCAAAGCGGCCGCAGCGGGTATTTTACCTGGACTTTTGGCTGTATTCCCCTATTTATCGGGCTCAACGGGAGGCGGGAATTATTTACACCAGTTGATTATGGTAAATCCGTACCAACCCGAAAAAGGCCTGTTAGGCGCCGGCGATGTTGTTGAACGCCTTTCGTCAAATGCGTTTAACTACGGTTTTGGGGTGATCCAATCTGTGGCTTTCCCGCTCAGCAACAAATGGCTGGGCAGCTTTTTATTTTTAGATGTGATTTTTGGAGGCTTAGTCCTGTATTTTATTTATTTGGGACTCAAAAAGATTACCGGATTTAAAAAGTTGATCTTACCGTTTTTAGGTCTCACCGTACCGGTTATTTTACTGTGGCCCGATGTGTGGACCGGGCCGCGCTTTATCGTTCATGCCGCACCCCTGTTTATTTTTATATTTTTAGCGGGACTACTCACATGGGTAGAAAAATACGAGCATAAGTTCAGCACAAAAAAACCGGCCGGGGTTTTTCCGCTTTTCCTTTTTACGCTTCTCAGCATCATTGCGTTAAATACGGAGCGACTCAAAGCACAGGCCGACTACCCGCTCAATTGGAAAAAATATTTTGATACTGCCGGCGAGGCCCAACGCACCACTCCCCAAGATGCTGTATTCATTGCGCGTAAACCGCACTTGTTTTACGTTCACTCCGGGCGACAAGCCGCCAACTTCAAAAATACGGAAAACGACACGCTGCAAATGGACTATTTTATGGAGATCGGGGCTACCCATGTAGTTTTGGATAATTTGGGCTACGGCTCTACACCTCGCTACCTATTTCCCACTTTAGAAAAACATGCCATCTGTTTTAAAAACGTCATGAGTTTTCCCGAGCAACATACTTATCTGCTCTCTTTTGACAGGGCTTTGTACGGCTCTGACCAATATGAGGAAAAACTGAAAACACAAAGAGATTCATTATTGAATCAAAAGGATGCCGAATTGCAAGATGATTTTTTAGTGGATTAGGATACGTGGAAATTCAGTACGCAAGTAATCGTGTTTTTATACCTTTGCGGATATCATAAAGATAAAATAATGGATAATTATACACAGGGCATTCCCGATGTTGACTTGGCCGATTTCACCTCGGGAAACGCGAAGCAAAAGGCTGAATTTGTTCAACAGTTAAGTGATGCCTACAAAAATATAGGCTTTGTAGCGGTGAAAAATCACGGCGTTGATGATGAACTGATTGAAGATTTATATACGCAGGTAAAATGCTTTTTTGAACTACCTACCGATATAAAGCAAAAATATGAACCCAAAGATTTAGCCGGGCAACGCGGCTATGTTTCCTTTGGTCGCGAACACGCCAAAAACAAAAATGAGGGCGATTTAAAAGAGTTTTGGCATTTTGGTCAATACGTTGAAGATCAAGACCCCATTCATGAGGAGTATCCCGAGAATTTATACGTAGAGGAAATCCCGCGTTTTAATATGGTGGGCAAAAAAGCCTACCAAAGTTTAGAAAATACGGGCAAAATGATGTTGCGCGCCATCGCGCTGAGTTTGGACTTGAATGAAACTTGGTTTGACGATAAAATTCACAACGGTAACAGTATTCTGCGCCCCATCCACTACCCGCCCATTACTGAAGAGCCCAAAAATGCTGTGCGCGCGGGCGAGCACGAGGACATCAATTTGATTACACTTTTGATCGGAGCCAGTGCAGACGGATTGCAGGTTCTGACCAAAAATAATGAATGGGTAAATGTTACGGCACTGCCGGGACGTATTGTGGTGAATGTGGGTGATATGTTGCAACGACTTACCAATAAAAAACTGAAAAGCACCACCCACAGGGTGATTAATCCGCCCAAAGAAAAGTGGGGAACCTCGCGGTTTTCCATTCCGTTTTTCCTGCATCCGCGCAGTGATATGAAACTGGATTGTTTAGAAACTTGCATCAGTGAGGAGCATCCCAAACAATTTAATGATATTACCGCGGGCGATTATTTAGAAGAAAGATTGGCCGAAATAGGACTGAAAAAATAAATTTTAAAACACAATACCGCTTGAGGTGTTTATACAACAATTAAACTAAAACAAATTAAAATGAAGAAGTTAAGTATTTCAATTTTAAGTTTAGCGCTGCTCGCGGGAATAACGAGCTGCGACACGACCAATACCAACCAACAAAACAGTGAAAAACAAAACACAGAGGAACAGGCAAATGCAAATAAAGATAATGAAAAAGAAGCCGTTACCTATGCTTATCACAACG
>CAJXMT010000235.1 GCA_913056155.1 uncultured Cryomorphaceae bacterium | reverse complement strand
AACAATTTGAAAGCGATTCACAACAACAAGCCTCACCCCTTACCCATTGAGTTAATTGTGGCTCACGAAGATAAATAACAATTTGAAAGCGATTCACAACCACGACTGGCGACAAGGTGAAGGAGATCGAATTGTGGCTCACGAAGATAAATAACAATTTGAAAGCGATTCACAACTGATTTTCGAAACAACAAACAAGCGATTAAATTGTGGCTCACGAAGATAAATAACAATTTGAAAGCGATTCACAACAGTCACTAATTTAGTCACCATTCAAGGGTAATTGTGGCTCACGAAGATAAATAACAATTTGAAAGCGATTCACAACACAACAGACGTGTTGAGTTTTCGTGTGCCTATTGTGGCTCACGAAGATAAATAACAATTTACTCACTTCGTTTTGATTTTAAAGGTGTTCGTGAGCTCGTCCTTCGTCCTCGGTTGAAAGCGATTCACAACGAGTTAAAGGGAATGCCGAATTTTATAACGATTGTGGCTCACGAAGCTCAATAACAATTTATTCTCTTCAAATTAATTTCAAAGGAATTCGTGAGCTCGTCCTATATCCTCGGTTGACAGCGATTCACATTCCGGTTGCGCAAACCTAATTTTAAAACTATCCGTTGTAAAATTCTCGAATTTATAATTTCACTCCATGAACCTCCGCCGCGTACTTTTCTGGGATACAAAACCCGATCAAAGCGATTTTACAAAACATACGGATTATGTGATCGAGCGGGTGGCGATGTACGGCTCGCAAGTGTGATGATTGATAAGAAAGGTTATAAGAATTTGTTGCCGGTTTTTATCTTTAGGCAAGGCAAAATTTGCGGGCGTAGCCTTAGCTACGGGTAAAAATTTTAATACCGCATAAAGTAAAAAGGGCGTCAAATTCATGAGCTTTTTTACCGCTCAGCACACTAGATGTGTGGCACTCTGTTCTCGACAGATACGGCGAAGAAAAAGTGATGCAAGTTGTACGCAAGTGAAATCCACGCCCCCTTTTTCGCCTTTTGAGTAAGTTCTTAATAACCCGCTAAGCCGTTTACGGATAATATCCGATTACTTGGCAGTGAAAAATCAGATTCAACAAACAATACTTCGCGGTGGGCATCGTCTATCACATTGAAAATTCTAAACTTTCGACCGTTTTCAAGCCTGTCTGCCGTAAAATCTATAGACCGTGTATGGCTTAATCACTGAGGAACCACTAAAGGCACTTTAAAAGAGGTGTTTTTTTACAGTCAGTTGTACCCCGCATATCGCTTGAGGATTACTGTTTCCGGAGACTTTTTGGTTAACAACCGATATACTTTTGAAGTGGGAGGGAGGAACAAATCATCTCAACAAATTAAGGGTGTTTCCGATTCGTTTATTGTTCAAGATGATATGGAGTTTCCCGATGGGAATACGCTGCCTTTGTGGCTGTTCGGGTTTTTGTATTGATTGAGAGGTGGGAAGTAAGAAGGTTTTGAGGTCATATTGTTACTGCCCTCGTGTAATATCCCTGTCGTGATATTAAGGATTATTATTTCTTTTAAAACACCACTCCGTTTTGTCATTCATAAAAGATTCCTGCTTGATAAACTCATCAAGTTATAATAAATGCTCATAACTATACAGTGGGGTTTCCGTCTTCGCAATCTGTTATTATTAGGTTGCTTCACAATCAATTCAAGCCATTGATGTTTTGTCGTCATTGCTGCGATTTTTGTTCTCTACAAATCAATGAAAACCTTTGGTTCAATGGATTCAAGTAACTTAGCGATCTTTTTTAAAAGGTTTGGTATCATTTTTTCTAAGACTCAGCTATGAAAAATATTAGACTTACTCACCCCGGCGTGCTGAAGTGCCTGTTTCCCGTTATTTTTTTCACCGGAGGTATTTTTGCGCAAACGCATAATAATGAATTGGATATCGATCAGAACCGACAACGGATCGAGCGGGCAAAAGAATGTGTTCAACGCAACCCTGATTCAAGTATTTACTACATAACGCCCGTGGTTGAAAATTCGGGTTCTGTACGAGAAATGATACAAGCCCGATCCATTCTTGGCGATGCGTATCAATACAAGCAGCACTATGATAAGGCGGTTGATCAGTATCACAAGGCTCTAGAGTTGGGGGAGAATGATGAAATCCCGGGTATTTTGGCCAATGCTTATAACGGCCTCGGGATGACATATTTTGCACTGAATGAAATGGATAAAGCGGAAAAGTATATTTTGAAAGCCGCGGATGAAAAGTTAGAAATTGATGATTACTTGTATTTCTCCGTCATTCGTTCCAACTTAGCGGTGATCTACAACCGAAAAGAGGATTATGACCAATCCAATGAAATTCTTCGATCTACAGAAAAGGTTTTGATTAAGCATAATGAGCTCGCTTATCTCCCCAATATTTACATGACGTTAGGGGCCAATTTTGAATCGGGTACAGGCAACTTCGATTCTGCGCGTATTTATTACCAAAAAGCGGTGGATATAGGTGAAAAGCACAATGCCTTGATGGAAGTTAAAACAGCGTGCTTAAACTTGGCTGATATTGCTTTATCCGGCGGTCAATATAGTGAAGCCTTGAACTATTTGTACCGGGCAAAATCCATTGCTACCAATCGCAAATTGGATCAACTCAATGTGGCTGTTTTAAACAAGATCAGTGACGCATATGAGGCGCTGAACCGATATGACTCGGCCTATTACTACAAAAAGAACGCAATGGCGCTCCATGAAGAGGTATTTAATGTTGAAAAACAAAAACAAATTGATGATTTGGAGTTGAAGTACGAAACGGCAAAAAAAGAACGGGAAATTGAGCAACAAAAAACGGTGTTACACCAATCGCAAATTGAAAATGAACGGGCCAAAAACCAACTCTACATAATTGTTTTTAGCGGTATTTTGATGTTTTTGGGTGCTTCCGGCACCGCGGTTTATTATTGGCAAAGGAGACGTAACTCGGAATTACTTGAAGCTGAAAAAACAAAGGTATTCGAGAATGTGGTACACGATATCCGAACGCCGCTCACGTTGATCGCTGCTCCGCTGGAAGTGATTAAAAATGAACTTTCAACAAACAAGCGGTTAGCCGGTCAAATAAACCTTGTGGAACAAAATACCGGTAAGTTGAGTGCACTGGTGAATGAGCTGTTGGACGTTACTCGATTAAAAAACAGGAACTTTACGCCGGTGTACGGTGACGGCAATATTGCACTGTTCCTAAAAGATGTAGTGCGGAATTTTAAGGGTGAAGCGAACCGGAAAAAAATTAAGATTGAGGTACGGGCCGAGGATGATCCAAAAAATTATCGGTTCCCCGTAAATGTGGTTGAAAAAGTTGTAAATAATTTGATAAGCAACAGCTTAAAGTATTGCCCCGAACACAGTATTCTGTCGCCTGATTCCAAGATTGAGAATAACCGGTTGATCTTGAAAGTAAAAGATAACGGTCCGGGAATTGCGCCGAAGGAAGGC
>CAJXMT010000234.1 GCA_913056155.1 uncultured Cryomorphaceae bacterium | reverse complement strand
GACGTCGTTTTAAAAGTGGGTTTGCAGTTGCGGGATTACATTCGGGAATATTTACCCGATGTAGAAGTCATCATGACGCGCGATACCGATGTTTTCCTCAAACTCATTGAGCGCACCAAAATAGCCAATGATGCCGAAGCAGATCTTTTTATTTCCCTTCACTGCAATACCGTAAATGATAAACGCGCCTACGGCTCAGAAACGTTTGTTTTGGGTATGCACAAAACAAAAGACAACTTGGAAGTGGCTAAGCGTGAAAACAAGGTGATTTTTTTAGAGGAAAACTACGAAGAAAATTACGAAGGCTTTGATCCGCGGTCTCCGGAGAGCATGATTGCACTGAGCATGATGCAAAGTGAGTTTTTGCATCAAAGTATTTTGATCGCCGGTTTGGTTCAAGATCAATTTCGGGAACGAGTAAGCAGGCGAGACCGGGGCGTTAAGCAGGCCGGTTATTGGGTGATATCGCGCACAATTATGCCCAGCGTACTTGTTGAACTGGGTTTTTTGACGAATCCGAAAGAAGAGGACTTTTTAAACAGTGAGCAAGGTGTAACGTATATGGCCTCTGCTCTTTACAGGGCTTTTCGCGATTATAAAGAAATGATGGAGGCCGATGCTGAGGAGGCTGATGAAAAAATATCTGAAAAAATTGAGCAAACCCAAAAGCGATCTGAGGATATTGTAGAAGAAAAAACGACCGGCACAACACAATCGGCAGATTCGGCAGAGAATCAAAAAGGTTCTGACCAAAAGGAGGATACAGCAAAAAGCAACGAACTTTCAGCTGAAAAAGTGGAAGAACAAGAGAGAGGGCGTGAACAAAGTGCATTAAAAGATGCGGCTCAAAAGTTGAACAGCGGGAATGCAAAGCCTCGGTTTCGCGTTCAATTGGCCTCATCGGTTGAGCCTATTCCCAATTATCGGGAAAAATTTAAAGGAAACATTGAAGTTGAGGAGTTAAAGCTTGACGGCACTTATAAGTATGTGACAAAACCGGTATTGACAGAAGAGGAAGCCGTTGCCAAACAACGTGAAGTGCGCACTGCCGGAAATAAAGATGCATTTGTTATTGCGTTATTTCAAGGAAAACGTATTCCTTTGTCTCGAGCTAGAGAATTATTAAAATAGAAATTATATATTTTGAAAAAAGAAGTTCAAATAGGCCTGGTGGCCATTATAGCCATAGCAGTGGCTTATTACGGATTTAGTTTTTTATTGGGAAAACAAATTTTGAGAAAAGGAACCCAGTTTTACGCACTGTACCCCTCATCAGGTGGTATTGCCATTGATAATCACGTTAAATTGAACGGTATTAGCGTTGGTAAAGTGAATAAAGTGAGCCTTTCCGATAAAAAAGACGGAAGTGTTTTGGTGGGTTTTTATATCGACCACGACAACGCCGCCGTAACCGATTCTACAATCGCCAAGGTGGCCAGTTTAGATTTGTTTGGCACTATGGCCGTAATTTTGCAAAATACCCGTGCGGGGAATGTTCTTGGCGATGGCGACACGGTGATGTCTGAGGTTGAAGGTGATTTAAAATCTGCGGTTGACGAACGTTTGCGGCCTTTAGAAGAAAAAACGAATGCACTTATCGGTTCCATGGACTCTTTGGTGTCATCCATTCAAATTATTTTAGACGAGGACACGCGTAAAAATTTACATTCGAGCTTTAAAAGTATCAACAAATCACTCAAAGTATTTGAACGCACTGCCGGTACGCTTGATGCTTCTGTAGAAAAAGAAACCAAGCGCTTTGACAGTATTTTATACAACATCAATTCCATAACGGCTAATTTGAATAACAACAATGAGCGAATCGACAATGTGCTTAAAAACTTTTCAGATATAAGCGATTCATTGGCGAAAGCGGATATCACCGGCACATTTGACAAAGCGGGCAAAACACTGGAAAGTGTGGCCGTAGTGATGGAGAAAATTGAAAAAGGGGAAGGTACAATGGGCATGTTGATTAATAATGATTCGCTGTATAACAACTTAAATGAATCGAGTGCAGAGCTGGATAAACTTTTGGAAGATATGCGCGTTAATCCAAACAGATACGTTCATTTTTCAGTGTTTGGCAGGAAAGAGAAAAGTGCTGAAAAACCTAAAAAGAAAGAGAGATAGTTTATGGGATTGGGAAGTATCATTTTTATCGTTTTTTTGATCGGAGCCGTAGCGCTCTTTTGGCGAAATGTGAGTAAAATACGGCGTAACATTATGTTGGGTCGTGAAGTAAATCGAACCGACCGAAAGAGTGAGCGCTTAAAAACCATGCTGCGGGTGGCTTTTGGACAATCTAAAATGGTTACTAAGCCTATTGCCGGCATAATGCACGTATTTATTTATGTGGGATTTGTCATCATCAACATTGAAGTACTCGAAATTATTTTAGACGGTATTTTAGGTACTCACCGCGTTTTTCATGCTGCTTTAGGCAGTTTTTACTTTGTGGTGATTGACTTTTTTGAGGTTTTAGCGCTTTTGGTGGTTGTGAGTGTGGTAGTATTTTTACTGCGGCGGTTAGTGATGCATATTCCGCGCTTCCATAAAAAAGAAATGAAAGGTTGGCCCACTTGGGATGCACTCAATATCCTTTGGATTGAGTTGGTTTTAATGGCGGCTTTTCTTATTATGAATGCTGCAGACGCCGCTTTGATGCAACTTCCCGCTGAAGCTCTTGCCGATGCCGGTCTTTCCAAATACGCCCTTCAACTTGAGAATGATTTTTTAATCAGTCAATACTTAACAGGAATATTGCCGCAAGATGCCTCTGCATTGGCAATGATTGAGCGTACGGCTTGGTGGGCACATATTTTGGGTATTCTTGCCTTTTTAAATTACTTGCCGTTTTCCAAACACTTTCATATCATTTTGGCATTTCCCAATACGTATTATTCCAATTTAGAACCCAAGGGTCGTTTCACCAATAACGAGCAAGTTAAAAAAGAGGTTGAAACCATGTTTGACCCGGATGCTGACCCGTACGCCTCGCCGGCACCCGAGGAAGAGCAAGAACCCATTCAAACTTTTGGGGCGAAAGATGTGACGGACTTAACTTGGAAACAACTCATGGACTCCTACAGTTGTACAGAGTGCGGTCGCTGTACCGCAGAGTGCCCGGCAAATCAAACCGGTAAACTGCTCTCTCCGCGTAAAATCATGATGGATACACGCGACAGATTAGAAGAGGTAGGTCAAAATATAGATAAAAACGGCAAAGATCACGATGACGGTAAATCATTATTGAATGATTTCATTACGCCCGAAGAGCTATGGGCATGTACGACATGTAATGCTTGCGTGGAAGCTTGCCCGGTGAATATAGACCCGCTTTCCATCATTATGGAAATGCGCCGTTATTTAGTGATGGAAGAGTCTGCACCGCCCACTGAGCTCAACGCCATGTTTACGGCGGTTGAAAATAACGGGGCACCTTGGCAATTCCCGCAAGCCGACAGGATGAAGTGGGCTGAAGAAGACTAATTGATA
>CAJXMT010000233.1 GCA_913056155.1 uncultured Cryomorphaceae bacterium | reverse complement strand
GGCTGGCCGTCATTAAAAATCATTCAGATATTAATGGGTTGATTGCCGGCTTAACAAAGCACTTTGAGGACTATGAAGATTCCAACAAACGGAACGGTATAATACCCAGCCGAGCGGACGTCAAAAAACACTACGATTCCTATTTCACGAAACCTGATGACAATCCGAAAAAACTGTCTTTGTTTGATTCTATTGATGAGCAAATTGAACAGGAGTTACGCGACCTTGAGCAGCAGGTTATAGACGAACAACGGGCGTCGGGCTATGGATATACGAAACAACAAGCTAAAGAACTCATCGATTCCAAACGAAATCCCGAAATAGAGAAAATTCCCAAAAAACAAGCCGTATCTGAAGAAGCCGTTAAAGGTGAAACCAATATTTCCTATAAATTGGAAAACCGATTTGATACCTACATAAAAGTTCCCGTGTATATGTGCCAAAACGGGGGAGAGGTAACAATGAATATTGCCGTTGATCAAAGCGGCAGAGTGATTGCGGCGAAAGTTGACGAACAGTCCACATCCACACAAGATGCCTGTTTACTCAAACAGGCAGAAAGTGCAGCTTTAAGTACCCGATTTAATCGCTCTGCCGCAGCGCCCGAATTGCAAAAAGGGTCCATCACATTTCGTTTTGCCGCGCAATAAGTTGTAATGATGATTATGGCGACTTTAATTGATCAGCGTCGTTTAAAACCTTGTGTTTCAATTGATCTTTGTAATAGGAAATGCGTTTTTGAATTTCCGCATCAGTTGTACCCAATATTTGAGCGGCCAAAATACCGGCATTTTTAGCACCGTCAAGGGCTACCGTAGCAACGGGAACTCCTCCCGGCATTTGCAAAATACTCAATACAGAGTCCCAACCGTCGATAGAGTTGCGCGATTTTATGGGAACACCTATTACGGGAAGGGGCGTAATGGAGGCGGTCATTCCGGGAAGATGTGCCGCACCGCCGGCACCGGCAATAATTACCTGCAAACCTCTGTCCGCTGCTTGCTTGGCGTATTCGTACATGCGTTCGGGCGTGCGGTGGGCCGAAATGATTTCAATTTCGTACTCAATCTTGAGTTCTTCCAAGATTTCTGCAGCTTGGCCCATAACGGGTAAATCACTTTTGCTGCCCATAATAATACCTACTTTTGGTTTCATCGTCATTTTTTATTGATTTAATAGTTCTATGGCGGCCTCAATCATCGTGTCTTTATTTTGTGCCTCATCCTCGGGTTTTAAATAAACTAATGTATCGGGGGCAATGCCGTGTTCAATATTATTTCCGTTTTGATCAAAACTTTGGGTTGTGGAAAAGCGGTATGTCCACCCGTTGGGTAATTCACCACTGAAAGGCAAACCGCCGCCGCCACCTGTGGTATCACCCATAATGGTGACTTGCGGTAAAACGCGCATTTTCCGTACAAAGTCTGTTGTAGCGCTGTAGCAGCCCCGGTTGGTAAGTACCACAACCGGTTTTGTAAAAGGTGTGTTATCTTCCCCGGGCTGCGCATATTGTTGAACCGGGGAGGTAAAGTCATCGTGTCCGGGGCCGGATTTAAAAATATTGTATCCGGCCGGTGTTTTTTCGGCGGCAAAGTAATTCACGATTCGCGTTACATTGGATAAACTTCCTCCACCATTGTCGCGAACGTCAATGATTACGGCTTTTGCGGTTTGGTTCTGACCAAAAAGAAAATTCAATTGATTATTGCTGAATCCGCTAGAAAAACTGCTGTAATTCACATATAAAATATTTCCTATGCGTTGATTCCTGAATGGCCCGGTAATGTAATGATCATTGCCTAAGTAGGTTCTTTCCACAATATTGCTGTTGTAGTTGGGGGGCGAGTTCAACCGCCAATTCCAATTGCGGGAGGTGTTGAAAGGTGAAATCAGGTTGACATGCCCGTCGCGGAGTTTAAAAAGCAAGTTGTCCATAACTTCAAATAACTCCCGGTCATTTTGGGCCGCCTGAGCCTGTGGGCGATATTCCCGGCGCAGTTCATCCCAATCGATATTTTTAAATTCAAAAAAGGAGTAGCGTTTGTCGATGTTTTCCCACAGCAAATCAAAGTTTTGCACGTTTGTGTTTTCGGCATCTTCATCCATTAAAGCTTTGCTGCACGATTGTAAAGTGAGCAGAGAAGCAAAAAAGTATAGTAGTTTAGCTTTTTTCATTTCCCGTAAAGTTAAAAAGGAGGCCTAAAGTGATTTGTGACATGCCGGCTTTTACGCGATGCAGATCGTTAATTTGGTAATAATCCCAAGTGTATCCCAGCTTAATGCGGTTGCCGTTGGTGAGCAGGTATTGAATTTCAAGTACACTTTTTATGCGAAAAACACGATTGGTCAAACCCCAATTTCCGCTGTTCCACAAAGCTGAAAATGTGGGATCTTCAGCTAAATCTAAATGCTCCCTCGGTATTGAGGTGGCGTAAAAAGGACGCCAAAATCGGCTGATCAGCGGTAAATCTACACGGTAAAACAGCTGTAGGGGCAGTTTAAACAGTTGAAATTCATTTTGCAGTCCCGCACTCAATTGCAATGAGAGTAAACCGTCGTAATTTAATGCGTTGTTACCGTACCGGTTGTGCTCACGCACGTTGAGTGTGTGGTTGATGGAGCCTCCTATGAGTATTGTTGTTTGAGGTAAATTGATGATGTTTTTGTGTTTCGTGAGAAAGGCATAATCCATATCATAGCGCAGGGAGAGTACTTGAGAGGTACTTGCCTTAAAGCTGTTTTGGAGCTGAGCGGCGTCGCCGGCGAGAGTAAAAATCTCCAGTGCTTTAGTTCGCTCTAGAATCACGCCCAGCTGAAGTCTTGCTGCTGCTGAGCGGTAGGTGAGCGGAGACATGCCTGCGTCATGCACACGCTGAAGCCCGCCGCCCAAACTAAAATCTGACAACCACGTGCTTTTCTTTTTTGCAATCGGCTCGTCCTGCGCTTGTAAAAACGCAACGGTCGTGTTCAGTAGGAGGCAAAAAAACAGAGATTTGATGCGGGCGTTCATGTCATTGGGTAGCTTCAGGTGTAAAGCTTTTCAGCATTTCTTTTCTGCGGTTATTTTTCTCTTTGGCGGTAAAATCGCCGTGTTTAAACAAGTTGCGCTCCCATATACCGTAAGTGGGGTTGGGAAAAATAATATAGCGATCGCCCAAAAGTTGTTTTTTCTCTTTGAGCAACCGGCTTCGTTCTTCGTTATTTCCGTGATCCCATGCCGTTTCAAAGTCACCGAGTTGGTCGCCGCAAAACAGCAAAATCTCATAGCCTTTTTGTGTTATTTTATTTCTCCTCATTTCTTTATCCGATTCCTTTTCCCGAAGCAGAAAATTAGAATCGGCTATTTGCGGTAAATTCAATTGAGCCATATTTTGCTTTGTAGACTCCAGCTCTTCAACCCGCCTGTTACTCACATAAAAAAGGGTAACTCCCAAACTGTCGGCAAAATGTAAAAAATCGCCGGCGCCGGGAATGGTTTCGGCATTTGCTTGCGAGGTCCACTTTTTCCAGCT
>CAJXMT010000232.1 GCA_913056155.1 uncultured Cryomorphaceae bacterium | reverse complement strand
GAAATGGATTCCATTTTGTACACGCACGGTTTTCCCGAAAAATTCCCCGCTCACGTTGAAAAATACGCTGCCGATTTGCCTGTGAAAATCACGAAAAAAGATATTGAAGAGCGCTTGGATTTGCGAAATGTGGAAACATTTACCATTGACCCGCACGATGCCAAAGACTTTGACGACGCGCTTTCCTTTGAAAAGCTCGACAACGGCAATTACCGAATCGGCGTTCACATTGCGGATGTGTCACATTACATGAAAGAGGGTGATGTACTGGACAAAGAGGCCGTGGAAAGAGCCACCTCAGTTTATTTGGTGGATCGCGTTGTGCCCATGTTGCCCGAAATACTATCCAATAATGTGTGCTCATTAAGACCCAATGAGGAAAAGCTCACCTTTTCGGTTTTATTTGACATGGATCAAAACGGTAAACTTTTGAGCTTTAAACCCTACCGCACCGTGACGTTAAGTGATACCCGCTTTACTTACGAACAAGCACAAGAAGTGATTGAAACGGGAAAAGGCAAACATGCCGAGGCAATCACCACACTCCATAACATGGCTAAAAAGATGCGAGCACACCGCCTCAAAAACGGTTCCATCGCATTTGATAAAGTGGAGTTGAAATTTGTACTCAACGAAAATAAAGAGCCCGAAAGTGTTGTGTTTAAAGCACAAAAAGACGCCAACAAGCTCATTGAGGAATTCATGCTTTTAGCCAATAAATCCATTGCCGAAATGATTGGTAAAGTGACCAAGGGCAATGAAAAACCCAAAACATTTGTGTACCGCATTCACGACAAACCCGATCCTCAAAAACTGCAAGATTTAAGTATATTCATCCATAAATTCGGCTACAAATACAAGTTTGGCAAAGAGAGTGAAATTTCAAAAAATATCAACTCCCTGTTGGGTGAGGTGCAGGGCAAACGCGAGGAAACCATGATTGAAACCCTCGCCATTCGCACCATGGCCAAGGCCGAGTACAGCACAAACAACATAGGCCATTACGGACTGGCATTCCCGCACTACAGCCACTTTACCTCTCCTATTCGTCGCTACCCCGACGTTATGGTTCACCGGCTTTTAGCGGCTTACATGAACGGCGGAAAATCGGCAGATGCCCAACACTACGAACAGCTTTGCAAACACAGCAGCGAGATGGAGCGCAAAGCGGTGGAGGCCGAGCGCGATTCCACAAAGTTCTTTCAAGTACTTTACATGCAAGAATACGTGGGCGAGGAATTTACCGGCGTTATCAGCGGTGTTACCGAGTGGGGCATTTACGTTGAACTCGTTGAGAACAAGTGCGAGGGCATGATTCGATTGCGTGATATATCGGGCGATTACTTTCACCTTGACGAAAAACACCACCGCATTTTGGGACACAACACCTCGCGCAGTTACCAACTTGGTAATGAAATAACCGTGAAGGTGACAAAAGCCGATTTAGTCAATAAACGAATTGATTTTGAATTACTTTCGTAATAAAAAAGTATGAAAACAGCATTTTTGGTCAGAACCGTAATCGGGGCGGCAGTTTTGTTAACGAGCTGCGGAGTACTCAGGGAAGAGGAGCAAAAAGAAAAACCGCTGCACCATGTTCCCGACTTCAAATCGGAAATTCACCGTTTGGCCAACCCTCAAACAGAACTCATCAAACAATTCACCGAGGACGAAAACACGGAAACGGTTCGTTACATACCCGACAGTACAGAGTGGGCTAAAGAACTGCAACCATTTATCGAGGCAGGCTCATTCAATATTCCCGGCGTAAAAACCAAGTACCAAGCAGATACTGCCGATTTATCTACCGCCGGTATAACGCGCTACGGCTATACGGCAATCAGCGAAAAAGAGAAAATAAAGCGCGTTACCATTCTCACCCGCGAAGAAAAAACGATTGAAGCTGTGTTTGAAGTGGAAAATTCAACACCTGTTTTTTCTTACAAAAAGCACCTCATCTACCGCCCCCGTGCCGGATACAGAATTGAATCCAACCTTAAAATTGCCGGTTTAATCGATAAATCGGTAGTGGTTCAAGGCGTTTTCAACGGCTCGGAAACTCCCGTAGTACTCAATCTCGATATAAATGACGAAACGCTTTCTGTTCCCGCGTTTAAACGAAATGAGGAATTTGAAATCGTCAACGGTAGCGAGAGTGTTACGTTACAAGTAGAGCAAAATGAAGCCGAGTTCCCGGTGTTTAACAGCAAAATGTTTTTTGACACTTATGACGAACTGCCAAAGGGCAAATGGGTGAATTACGACCGCGGTTCAGATTACGAGATTCCCTTTGATTGCGAATTTGCTTTTATACCCCCTCAAGACACGGTAAAAGATTACAGCGGCAAATACGCTGTTACTTTCCAAAATGCCGGTAAAAACACACCTGCAGTTGGCCTTTTTGATCAATCGGGCAACCATTTATTCGGTACCTTTATGACGAAAACGGGCGATTATCGTTTCCTTTCGGGTCGGGTGGTGCATGACTCATTTCGCCTCACCACCTTTGACGGCTCCTTTGCGTATTTATTTTCAGGGTCGTTTTCAGAACCGGGTAAAATTAGAGGGTTTTACCACTCCGGAAATCATTACCGTGCAACATTTACCGGGCAAAAAGATGCCGATGCTCAACTCGCCGATGCCAAAAAACTCACTTACCTGAAAGATAGCTATGACCGTTTGAGCTTCACAGCGAAAAATCCGGCCGGCGAGGAGTTTTCGCTCGATGATGAACGTTTTCAAAACAAAGTGGTACTCATCACAACAATGGGCAGTTGGTGCCCCAATTGCAAAGATGAAAGTTTGTATTTAGAGCAGCTTTATCAAAAGTACTCTCGCGACGATTTGGAAATAGTGGGTTTAGCCTTTGAGAGAAAGGCCGGTTTTGATTTTGCCAAAAAAGCGGTTGAAAAAATGAAGCGCGATTTAGGATTGAGTTTCCCCGTTTTGCTTTCGGGGTACGCGCCCACGGATGCGGGAAAAGCACTGCCGGCCTTAAATCACGTGATGAGTTTTCCCACGCTCATTGTGTTAGACAAGAACCAACGCGTTGTGGAAATTCACACCGGATTTAAAGGTCCGGCCACGGGTGAACACTATCAAAACTTTACAAAGGAAATGGAAGCGTTGATTGAGGATTTGCGACGCATGCAGTGAGTGATCTCATTATTTCTCACTCCTAAATCGTCTTTCGAAGCACAAAACTTCACTACAATGTATGAGCCTATCGAAATAACCCCAAAAAACAGCCTCCTGAACGACGAACACAGACCTATCAAAGATGCCGCACCTACGGCGCTCAAATGCTCCTGCATCACAACGATTCTACAAAGATGTCGCGCCTAACGGCGCTCAGATTCCTTCGCATGCTCTGAATGCCTCTGACAAAATGTATGTGTGTACGCGCCCCGGCGCCAAGACACCAAGTCGCAAACGCCGCTCCCCCCATGATGTACAAGCGAGTCAACCTTGGCCTTGGCGTTTATTCGGTGGGCAAACTAGTTCGAACAAGCAATTAAG
>CAJXMT010000231.1 GCA_913056155.1 uncultured Cryomorphaceae bacterium | reverse complement strand
GATTTTCCCCATATTAACGTATCTGTTGACGGTGACCATATTGTGAAAAAGAAGGATATTAATTTTGGTATGGCTGCTGCTCTTCCTTCGGGGAATCTTATTTTGCCCGTGATACATAATGCTGACAACTATAATTTGGTAGGACTCACGAAAAAAGTAAATGATTTAGCCAAAAGGGCACGGGAAAATAAGTTAAGTGCCGACGAAATTCAAGGGGGTACTTATACTATTTCTAACGTGGGATCTTTTGGTAATTTGATGGGTACTCCCATTATACCTCAACCCCAGGTTGCTATCATGGCAGTGGGAAGCATTGAAAAGAAACCCGCGGTTGTTGAAACAGAATACGGTGATGTGATTGCTATACGGCATAAAATGTTCCTCTCACACAGTTATGACCACCGGGTTGTGGACGGTGCGTTGGGAGGAATGTTTGTCAAAAGGGTTGCTGAATACCTGGAAAGCTTTGATATAAATCGAGAAATTTAATTCACAACGATACGGGTACAACTTTTAATGAAAATTAATAGGAATCATTATTGTACCCGTAATTTTTACGTACTTTTGCCGTAATGTATTTACCTCAATCCCATTAATTAAAGAACACTTCCCATGAAATTAAGAAGATCAACCTTACCTTTACTTCTACTCTTCTTAGTTACCGGAAACACTTATTCTCAAGAAGCTCAAGAGACCAACTTGAGTAAAATTGACAGACAGGCTCAAAAGTCTGTTGATGAACGCAATTGGCGCGACGCCGTTTCCCTTTATTCCAAGTTACTTAAAGATAAACCCAAAGACAATGAATACAATTTTGGTATGGGTCTTTCGGTGTATAAATCGGGTATTAATAAAGATCGAGCTGAAGTTTATTTGGAAAACGTAGAGTCCTCCGTTGTTCCCGAGAAAAATTATTTTTACGGATTGGCTTTGCTTTTTAACGGAAAGTACGATGCGGCAATTAAGGCTTTTGAAGAGTTTAAACCATTAATCGGATCCGGTGAAGAAGGTGAAATGCTCGAAGCGGAAATTAATAACTACATTGCTCATGCGCAAAATGCCAAAAAACTTTCTGTTTCTCCAAACAACCTGTTGAGGGTTGACTTGATGGATCGCAATGTGAACAGCGAAACTAGTGAATATGCCCCCGTCATTTATGATGAAAATACGCTTATTTTTACAGCCATGAACTATGGTTTTGAAGAAGTTCGCGAAATAGGTCATGGTAAAGATGTGAAAGAATCCATCAAAATTACCACTTACGACATGTTGGAGGATAAGTGGAGCGTTGCATTTCGACCTCAAGGTGATATTTTACATCCTGCCGTTAACGATAAAGCGAAAAACAGTTCGGGGTTAGTCATTTCTGAAGATAAATCTAAATTTTTCTTTTATCGCGATGCTGATATTTTGGTGAGCGAGAATAAAGGAGAACCCCAAAAACTTAAGGTTGACGTTGGCACTTTAGACGGTGACGCCATGCGCGCCATTTACACGAATCAAAATGAAACACATCGCTTTTTAGTGACTGACGTTTTGGAAGAAGGTGCCGGCGGTATGGACATTTATGTTTCTTCCAAAGAAAACGGATCGTGGTCTGTATGGGAACCTCTTGAAGGTATTAACACGCCGTTTGATGAAGATTCCCCGTACATGGCAGCTGACGGTACTTTGTTCTTTTCTTCTAACGGCCCTGAGTCTATGGGCGGGCACGACATATTTATGGCGAAAAAAACCGGTAAGCGCACCTGGGGAAAACCCAAAAATATGGGAACTCCTATCAACTCTACCGGAAACGACATTCACTTTGCTCCCTTAAATGAAAAGGCCGATGAATTCTTTTTGGCTTCTGATCGTAAAGGTGGAATCGGGAATACAGATATTTACCGTGTTTGGACTTGTTACGATATTCCCAAAACTACAATCAAAGGAAAACTATTGGCGAAGGACGGATCTCCCGAGGCCAACTTGTTGCTCTTGGATAATGAAGGCAATAAAGCCGGATCTGCCGAGTATGATGCAAAATCAGGATCTTTCTCCTATGACGTGAATACCGCTGCTGATTATTCGCTTGTGGTGATTGCTGAAAACTATTTAAATGATACCACAAAATTCAGAGTGCCCGAGCAGTGCAGTGAATATAGTTTGTATCAAAAAATTCAATTGGAATTGATTGAAGATGAAAACGGAATAGCAGTTTCGCAGAATACTTCCGTATCAAACGCCTTTTATGACATTGATAAGTACAGGCAAGACCAAAATCCCGATCAATTTATAGCCGGATTGCCTGACGGTCATCGTTTGAAACCTGAAGTTACTACAACTTCTATTGAATTGGAAGGCCCCGTTCTTCTGGCAGCGGCACAGTTTAAAGATGTACGCTTTGGTTTTGACAGCGATAAACTAGATGGTACCGCCAAAACTATTTTGGATAAAGTGGCCAAATTTATTAACACACATGAAGGTGTAACAGTTGTTCTGGCCGGTCATACCGATACCAAAGGACCAAGTTGGTACAACAAAGGTTTATCTAAGCGACGTGCCAATAGTGTGGCTAAAGCTTTACGCGCTCAAGGAGTTGACAAAAATCGCATAATAATCAAGCATTACGGTGAAGAAAAGCCCGTAGTTGAGGATTATGATGCTGAGGGCAACTACATTGAAGATGCCGCAGCGCAAAACAGACGTGTTGAAATTGAAGTAATCATACCTGACGAAGATTAACAGAATAATTTATTTCAAGTATAATAAAGACCGATTGGACTGTGGTTCAATCGGTCTTTTTACTTTTGAACCATGACAAAATTAAACCTTGAAAAACCCGTTGCTTTTTTTGATTTAGAAACTACGGGTGTAGCAGTCGGTAAAGACCGAATCGTTGAAATTTCTATTTTGAAAGTGCATCCCAACGGAAAAGAAGAAAGCAAAACCTATAAGGTGAATCCCGAAATGCCTATCCCGGAGGAAACCACAAAAATTCACGGTATATCAAATGAGGATGTGAAAGGTGCCCCTACTTTTAAGGATATTGCACCTGAAGTGATGTTGTTTTTAAAAGATTGCGATTTAGCGGGTTACAACAGTAATAAATTTGATGTTCCCGTACTTGTTGAGGAATTTTATCGTGTGGGATTCGACTTTGACCTCGATAATAGAAATTTGATTGACGTGCAAAACATTTTCCACAAAATGGAACAACGCACATTGGTTGCCGCTTATAAATTTTACTGTGAGAAAAACTTGGAAGATGCCCACAGTGCCGAGGCCGATAATTTAGCGACTTATGAAGTGTTTAAGGCCCAACTATCGCGCTATGCAGAGTTGAAAAATGATATGGGATTTTTGGGAGAGTTTTCTAAAAGAGGTAATTGGGCCGATTTGATGGGGAGGTTTGCCTACAACAACAAAAAAGAGGTGGTTTTTAATTTCGGCAAGCATAAAAACAAGCCGGTGAAATCTGTTTTACGGTCAGAACCCTCTTACTATGCCTGGATGATGAAAGGGGATTTTCCCCAAAGCA
>CAJXMT010000230.1 GCA_913056155.1 uncultured Cryomorphaceae bacterium | reverse complement strand
ACAAACTCACCCGATTGAAAGGCTTCCATCTTAGAAACAGCACCCGGTTCAAAATCAACAGTGTCTTCAGCTTTACTTATTTGCGGCTGTTTTTCAATAAACGCATCAATGAGCTTTCCCGTATCTTTTTTACGCTCTTGCTTTCTTATTATATCCAGTTGATCGCTGTCTAATACACGCAGCCATTCACCAAATTTTTGAGGTTTTTGAGGCTCTACATCCGGCATTTTGCGATCCTTTGACGTTTTATCAGCGGTATTTTTTTCATCGGTTTTGCGTTCTGACCGCAAATAATAAGCGGTTTGAGCAGCATGTTTTAAGATTTCCGTCTCGAGCTCATCTGCTGAGGGTTTTCCCTCTTCCTCCTGTTGAATTTTGGGACGTGCGGGTTCGTTTACAATCGGTTTTTCTTTATGTTTTTGGTCAGAACCGACACCTTCATCTGCCGTTTTTTGCATCGATTTCATCGGAATCGGTTCTGAAAAAGCGGCATTTTCCAAAGTTGGTGAGTCTTCCTTTTCTAAACTTTCAAGCTCCTTTTCAATCAACTCTTGAAGTTTTTCTTTAAAAAGTAACCTGTACAAACCGCGTCCCGATGGAATACTGATTGCCGCCCTACGCAATTGCACTGAAGCCTCTAAATCTCCGGAATCATATAGTTTTTTGGCAAGTAATAGTTGAGCCGCCTGAAAATACGGATATTTAGAACAAAGCTCACGAAGGTCACTTAACTTGGTTTGTGACAACAAAGCCGGTTTTGCCAAAAGATTATTTACTTCGTGAATATTCATTTTACCAATTCCCTACTGCTTTTTGTAAAATATCTTGCGTAAGTTGGGTATTGATTTCTTCCACCAACCTGTCCTCAACTTGTTTTAACGACTCATTTGCCGAGTAATCTTCAAAACGCGAAAAAGTTTGCTCAAAATTATCATCTTCATTCAAGAAGTTGGTAAACTTTACTTTTACGGTGATCGTTAACCTGTTTAAGGCCGCCTGCTGGTTACCGCCTACCCCTGCGGGACGGTTTTCATAGCCCACTATTTCACCTTCAAAATGTAAATCGCCGCCTGAAGACACCAAATCAATACTTGTTTGTTGAATAAAAATATCTTTCAACGCCTCTGAAAAAGCTTGGCTGTAGTTTGGAGGCGCTAAAGGAGCGCGGCTTTTAAAAAACTCAATAGTCACGGTTTCGGCATCGGTACTTATTCCGGTAAAGGAGTAACTCACCGAGCAGGATTGCAAAAAACTTACCGCAATCAATAACAACCCTATAACCCGTTTTTTTTTCAGCATTTTCATATTGGAGGCTTCAAAATTAGCACAATCCGGCTACAAGTCGTACTCTTTTATTTTGCGATAAAGCGTTCTTTCCGACACTCCCAATTCGCGTGCGGCAGTTTTTCTTTTATTATTGTGTTTTTCCAGCGCTTTTTCAATCAGTTTTCTCTCGTGATGTTCGAGGTTCAAAGTTTCCTCAATTTCTTCATGAGTGTAATCTTCTTCAGCCGCGAGTTCAGCTTTTAGCGCTTCGTGACGCGATTTTTCAGCATCGCCGTATTCGCCTGTTGCGGCAGGTAAACTCAAATAAGGCTCTTTTTGCGCCTGCCCTTTTTCACCACCTTCGTACAAGTCCTTCATCAATTGAGTAGATTCTGAATTCATTTCACCGCCCGTTTTTACAAAGTTACGCACCAATGATTTCAAGTTGTTGACTTCGTTACGCAACTCAAAAACAAAATTGTACAACATTTGGCGTTCCTTAAACCAAGAAGCGTCACTATTTTCAGGTTCCAACTTAGACGGTACACCTCCGGTTGCATAATCGGGTAAATAAGTGAGTAAAGTATCTTTTCCCACAATACGGGAATGTTCCAAAATACTCAATTGCTCAGTGATATTTTTCAACTGCCTAATGTTGCCGGGCCACCCGTAATTTTGGAGCACTTCAACAGCATCATCGGTGAGTTTTACGGTTGGCATTTTAAACTTCTCGGCAAAGTCTGCTGCAAATTTTCTAAAAATCAAATGAATATCTTCGCGTCTGTTGCGCAAAGGCGGCAACGTAACGGGTACGGTGTTGAGCCTGTAGAATAAATCTTCTCTGAATTTATTTTTCTTGATGGCCTGTACAACGTTTACATTGGTAGCTGCAATGATGCGCACATCAGTCTTTTGCACCTTTGAGCTGCCCACTCTAATAAACTCACCGGACTCCAAAACACGAAGCAACTTTACTTGAGTCTCCATGGGCATTTCGGCAACCTCATCTAAAAACAAAGTACCGCCGTCAGCCTCTTCAAAATAGCCTTTTCGCTCAGATTGAGCTCCTGTAAAAGAGCCTTTTACGTGACCAAAAAGCTCAGAGTCCATCGTTCCCGCAGGGATAGCTCCACAATTCACCGCTATGTACTTATTGTGTTTACGTGCACTTCCCGCGTGAATAATTTTAGGCAGTGATTCCTTTCCCACACCGCTTTCACCCGTAATTAAAACCGAGAGCTCTGTGGGAGCAACGCGCAAGCAAGTTTCTAAAGCGCGGTTTAACCCCTCATTATTTCCAATTATGGCGTAACGCTGCTTGGCCGATTGTAATTGCATCATAATTAAAGCACAAAAATATAACGTGAAACGAAAAACAAAATCATCAAACAGCTTCTACCGCTTCTGCAGTTACCGCGTGACCCATCAACGTGGCTGAAGTACAATCAGTAACCTTAACATGAATATATTGTCCTTTTTTAAAATTCTCTTTCGGGAAAACGATCATGGCATTTTGCGAGTTTCTGCCACAAAAATCATCATCTGATTTTTTGGAAGGCCCTTCAACGAGCACCTCAAACGTTTGACCTATTTGTTTTTTATTGCTCTTTAAGGAGTTTTCTTGCTGGATATCAATCACCTCTGTAAGGCGGCGCTTCTTCACCTCTTTGGGCACATCATCTTCAAACTTGCGTTCGGCCAAAGTGCGCGGGCGTTCACTGTAATTAAACATATAAGCAAAATCATATTCTACCTCTCTCATCAAGCTCAATGTGTCTTGATGCTCCTCTTCTGTTTCACCGCAAAAACCCACAATAATATCAGTAGAAACAGCACAATCCGGAATAATACGGTGAATGGCTTCAATGCGATTCATATACCAATCCCTGCTGTAACCGCGATTCATTCGCTTCAGCATTTCAGTATTTCCCGATTGCACAGGCAAGTGAATGTAATTACAAATATTTTTATACTTGGCAATGGCATGCAATACATCATCGGTCATATCCTTAGGATGCGAAGTTGAGAACCTGATTCGCATATTGGGAACAGCCTCGGCAACCCGTTCAATCAACTGCGCAAAATTAACTGTGGGTTTTGATTCATCTTTGATGCGGCCTTTCGCTGTCATATTCCACTTGTAGCTGTCTACATTTTGCCCGAGCAGAGTGATTTCGCGATAACCGTTTTCATAAAGCTCCTCTGCTTCACGCACAATGGACTCGGGGTCACGACTTCGCTCTCGACCTCGAGTAAAAGGCACTACACAAAAAGAGCACATATTGTCACAACCGCGCATAATGGAAATAAAGGCACTC
>CAJXMT010000229.1 GCA_913056155.1 uncultured Cryomorphaceae bacterium | reverse complement strand
TGCACAAATTACGGCTTCAGATACAGTCGTGTGCCAAGGCAATTCGGTAACATTAACCGCCGATACAGGTGCTTTTGAAACGGTTACCTGGGGCCCGTCTAATATTATTTCAGGTAGTGACTCGGGTATGTCTATTAATGCAGCTCCCTTGGATACAGCCACATATTTTTTATACACCTTAGACACAAACGGTGTGTTTGATACAAACAGTATTGTAATTTACACGCTGCCCGGGCCTATCAATATGTCGGCCTCCTTTATGGACTCATTGTGTTATGGTGAAACAACACAAATAACAGTAACCGGTGCTCAATCTTACGAGTGGATATCCGGCAACGAAAACTTTTTAGGCGGTACGGTGACAGATTCAGTTCGAACTTTTAATGCCGATAGCTTGATTACGGGAGGTAACAATCGCTACACGGTGAGAGGAGCTATTGGTTCATGCACATTTGATTACGAAATTAACCTGCGCGTTCTTACTTTTGATCCTCAAGTTACAATACAAGGCCATGTCTCTGAAATTTGCTTTGGTCAAAAAGGGTTAACTGAAGTTTCATCAGGAGGAGATCCCAACGTTATATTTGTGTGGAATGATCCCGATGGTGTTTTGGACGTAACTACAGGAGAGAATGTTAGACCTTCTCCAAATGACACGACTCGCGTTCAGGTATTTAGTGTGAATCCAATCAGAGCGCGTTGTACGGGCAGGGTTCAGCATTTTGAGGTACAGGGACTTCCCCGGCCTTCTTTGTCGGTCACTCAATCCTCAGGCGGGTCTCCCGTTTGTTTGCACGGTTTTGATACGCTCAACTTTGTGAGCGATCACGATGATTTTAGATTTTCCACTCCGCGCTTTGTGAAGTTTACGAATGCAACAGAACATCCTGTCTCTGTAAACCGAACAGAGCAGGCCATAATTCGTGTCACGGGTGATCGGGGTTGTTACAATGAGGATTCGGTACTGTTGCAGTTAGACCCTTCATGTGTAGATTCTACCATCTTCTTCTTATCTGTAGAGGATCTGGAACATTTGGGGCTAGAGCAACATGTAAAAGTATATCAAGCAGGAGCAAATCTCAAGGTACAATCTGATATGAATTTAAATGGCGCTGAATTTCGACTGGTAGATTTATCGGGTCGTATTATTGATGTGCAAAGAATTGCGGGCGGAGCTGAAGAAAGCACGCTTCAACTTCCGAATGCGAGCCGCGGTATTTACATTTATCATATTGTAAAGGATAATAAAGTAATGGGAGCCGGCAAGTTACCTCTTGTTACGCCTTAATAAAATAAATTGATAAAACATTATTGATGTTTCGGCGCTTTTCTCTGCAAATGAGAAAAGCGCTTTTTATTTATGACAAACTCAGATTTTATATCACTGTTTGAGCAAAGCAAACCACTTCACGAGCTCTGTGAGGTTTTGAAGCACTCCGATGTTTCCAATATTGCCGTCAAAGGGTTGGCAGGATCCGGCTCAGCAGTGGCAGGAGGAAAAGTTCTGAAAGAAACGGGAAAACCGCAATTGTTTATCCTCAACGATAAGGAGGCGGCCGCGTACTTCACAAATGATTTGCAGAATTTATTCGGTTCTGAAAAAGTATTCTATTTTCCGGGATCATCGAGATTACCCTATCGAGAAGAGCAAACTGATAATGCCAATGTGTTGCACCGAGCTGAGGTTATGGATGCCTTAGCAAAAAGGAGCAGACCGGTACTCATCGTTACTTACCCCGAAGCTCTTGCCGAAAAGGTGAGCACCAAAAAACAGTTGCAAGAAAATACACTCCAAATAAAAGCCGGTGAGCAAATTTCACTTGAATTTGTGAATGAATTACTTCACGAGTATAAATTCCAACCGGTAGACTTTGTTACGGAACCCGGTCAGTTTTCCATAAGAGGCGGTATCGTTGATGTTTTTTCATTTTCACACGAGCACCCTTATCGTATCGAGTTTTTTGGTGACGAAGTGGAGTCTATAAGGAGTTTTGATGCGGCCAGTCAGTTGTCATTGGAAAAACATAAAGTGATTCGGGTTGTGCCCAATATGTTGAGCAAGGATTTGATGCGTGTGCGTCAAAACTTTTTAGAGTTTTTGCCCAAATCTACTTGTGTATGGATTCAAGACCTCTCTGTGACAGAGGACTTAATTGAGAAAGAGTTTACCCGAGCTCAAAAGATGTACAACGAGCTGGAGAAAACGCCTATAGATAAGATTGCCCCCGAAAACCTCTATACGGGAAGTGCCGGCATTAAAGAGCTTTTTGTACAGCGTAACACTATCGAATATGGGTTGCAGCATTATTTGATGAATACGGTTCAAGTTCAGTTCAATCAAAAGCCCCATCCCCATTTCAACAAGAATTTTGAAATGTTGAGCAACCACCTGCACAAACAAAAAGACGCAGGTTTTCAGTCGGTTGTACTGTTTGGTTCTGAAAAACAAAAAACAAGACTCGAGAATATTTTTGAGGATATACAAGAAGAACCCTCGTTTACCTCTTTACTCATTACCTTACACGAAGGATTTGTAGATGAAGATTTAAAGTTGGGTTGCTATACCGATCATCAAATTTTTGAGCGATTTCACCGGTTCCGATTAAAAGAAGGTTTTAAGGAAGCCAAACAAAAAATATCGCTCAAAGAGCTCACTAAAATGGAACGGGGTGACTTTGTGGTGCATATAGATCACGGAGTAGGCCGTTTTGAAGGTCTCGTACGTGTTGAGAATAACGGCAAAATGCAGGAGGCCATTAAATTGACCTATAAAGACCGGGACATTGTATATGTGAGTATTCACTCGTTACACCGTATTTCCAAATTCACGGGAAAGGAAGGTTACGAACCCAAGGTAAATAAGCTGGGAACCAATGCGTGGAAAAAGCTGAAGAGCAAAACCAAAAAGAAAATTAAAGAGGTTGCCTTTGACTTAATCAAACTTTATGCAAAGCGCAGAGCTGCTCAAGGTTTTGCTTTTTCTCCCGACAATTATATGCAAAAAGAGCTGGAGGCTTCCTTCATATATGAAGATACCCCCGATCAGGAGAAAGCTACTGCTGCCGTAAAAGAAGATATGGAGGCTGAAGCGCCTATGGATCGCCTTATATGCGGTGATGTGGGATTTGGAAAAACAGAGATTGCCATACGGGCAGCTTTTAAAGCTGCTATTGACGGTAAGCAAACTGCCGTTTTAGTACCCACTACTATTTTGGCATTGCAGCATTATAAATCTTTTAAATCCAGGCTTGAAGAATTTCCGGTTACGGTTGATTTTGTGAATAGGTTTAAATCATCGTCCAAAGTGAAAGAAACACTTCGTAAACTCAAAGAGGGGCAGGTAGATATTATAATCGGAACCCACAGGTTGGTGGGGAAGGATGTGAAATTTAAGGATTTGGGGCTCATGATTATTGATGAGGAGCAAAAATTCGGCGTGTCGGTAAAAGATAAGCTTAAAACTATAAAAGCCAATGTAGATACCTTAACACTCACGGCAACTCCCATTCCGCGAACACTGCAATTTTCCCTTATGGCAGCGCGCGATTTATCGGTGATTAACACACCGCCCCCCAACAGGCAACCCGTACAAACCGAGTTATTCCCCTTTAACGAGGAAATTATTAGAGATGCTTTACGGTATGAGTTAGGACGTGGTGGCCAGCTGTTTTTTGTTAACAATCGCGT
>CAJXMT010000228.1 GCA_913056155.1 uncultured Cryomorphaceae bacterium | reverse complement strand
CTCGATTGTTGTTCAAGCGGGGTTTCCTCCTGAACTTGTTCGGGGGTCTGCTCAGTATCTTCAAATTCAATGGAAATAAGAGGAGCCGGGCGTTCTAATGCGCTTTGTTTAACTGTAAATATGCTCAAGATTGACAGCAAAATCAAGTGAAATGCCAGCGTCCCGATCAGCGGCCACCTCTTTTTATACAGGAAGGAAAACACATCAGTTTTTGTCATCCTGCAGTTGTTTTAATCGTTGAGCACGTAAGGATTGAACCGGTGGTTCTGAATATAAAAACTCACCTGATTTTGTGTCAAAAACAGCTGTTGAATTCTCGATTTTAAGGATTATGTAGTCTCTATTGAAAATTTCAATATCGTCATATACACACTCTAAAATGACATTTCCACCGGTGGTGAAAAGCCCTTTTCGGCTCTCTTTTTCAAGCACGTAAAAACTTCCGAGTTTATCCCGGTTATCAAATTGAGGAGCGAGCACAAACCGACCTTCGCGATTAATTAATCCCCACTTTCCATCTTTGCGCACCCATGCTGTTGAATCTGCAAATAGTTGAGCCCGACCAAATTTGTACGGTATAACTAACTTTACATTTTCATTGGCATACCCCCATAATTCGCCTTTTTTTACCGGGGTCAACTCCTTACCAAAAGTGCCCACATCTTCAAAAATAGCCGGAAACAGCCTGTTGCCTGCTGTGTCTAAAACACCAAATTTACCCTTTCGGTAATATTTTACCGTTCCCTTTTTAAAATCGGCGAAATTAAAAATGAAAGGTTCGTAATCAAATTCTTCATCAAACTGAGGAATACCGGCGGTATCTACGTAAAAATATTTATCACCTTTTGCCGCAAATGCCAAATCATTGGAAAATGCGCCAATTTTATCATATTCAAAAGGCATTACTGTGTCACCCGATAAAGTAAGCAAGCCGTACTTGTTATTTTTAACGCATCTAAGCAGCCCGTGACTTACATCAAAAACGGCCTCAAAAGTATCATTCAGAATCAAGTTTCCCGAGGTATCAATGAGCGAATAACCGTTGTTAAATCTCACTTTCGCCCTGCCGTTTTCAAAGTCATAAGCTGTTTCAAAGCGCGGTTCAATGACCTCTTGGCCTTTTTTATTGATATAGCTGTACATTGAATCGAGTAAGACCGGTACGCGATTGTCGCGGCACATTCCAATTTCCTTATAAATTGCGGGAAGAACCACTTCTCCAGTGTGATTGATGAGCCCCAACAAACCCGCTTGTTCTACCACCGCAAGGTGGTTTTGAAAGTTGAATACGTCATCGTACTTAAAATCAACCAAAGTTTCACCCTTGAAATTAATAAAACCGGCCTTGCCTTTTATTCCCGCCGCTGCTTTTCCTTCTTGAAACGGTTCCACCCAATCGAAAACGGGTTCAACTTTCCAAATACCTCGACAATTTATGAATCCGTATTTTTCGTTTTTGCGAGCGGGGATAAATATTTCCTTTGAAAGCGCTATAAAATCATTCAGTTCTTCCTGAAAAGGATAAGTGGGAAAATCTTTTTGAAAGGCGACCAGCTCCTCGTGTTTGTATTCGGTTACGCGAAGCAAGAATAACCGATTCCAAGCTTCATCACAATACGGGCTGCTTTCATAATCAAGTAAAAAGTTAATGTAAGCATTTACGGTACCCGCAGAGGTCGCCAGTTTGTAAAGTTGCTTTTGAGCTTGCGCCACGTACTTACTTTGCGGATTTTCACGTATGTATTTTTCATAGGACTCTATGGTACCCGTGCCGGTTTGTTCTTCAAAAAAGCGCTCCTCGTATTTTGCGCGTGCCATATCAATTTCCTCTGCATCGGGATATTTTTTGATAAATTGCGCATAGGCTTGGTACGTATCGCGAATGAGGGCTTGTTGAAACGCCAAGGCGTTTTGCTTTTGTTTAGCTGCCTCTACTTGCTTGGCCCATGGATGCTGATCAATAAATTGCCTGAAGTCCTCAGGTTCCTCGGCATTTTCCAGCTCCCGATAAAAAAGAGTTGAGATTTCTTGTTTTAAAGAGTCAATGGAACTTGAGGTAACGCCCAACCGGGCATATCTTTTTTGGCGACGCTCTTTCGTTAGCGGTAAAAGTGAATCTGCACGTAATATATATTGGTAGGCTGAATCTTTTTGAAAAACCGGTAATTGCGTATTTTGATACATCAATGCTAAGCCGTAAGATGCTGCCGCACCATGTCTTTTCATCGATTTTCGAAACCGTTTTTCAGCGTCGTAAAGATTATATACCTCTAAGTCCTCAAAGGCTTTTTCAATTCTACCGGCGGTTAGGTTCTGACCAAAAAACAGAAAGCATAAAGTGAAAACAGCAACTTGTGCCATTTTAATACCGGCTATGTGCATTTTTTTATTTAAATTTCGACGCAAATTTACAATTATGCACTGATTGACCGGTGCGGCATTGTATCGGGTTTGCATAAAATACGCAACCCCTTGTTCTTTAATTTATTGTTAACCTTTAATTTCACTCTATGGAAAAGAAAAGAGGAATTTGGATTGACCGGCATAAAGCCATGATTGTTGATCCTGAGAATGAGCACGCTCCTTATGTGGAGTTGCACAGCGAGTTAAACGGGTTTGAACCGGCCAAACCTTACCGGGAAACACACCGAAACCCCGAGAAAAAATTACAAGCCAAGCGCGATAAAATTTTGCGCGACTACTACAACAATGTGGTTAATTCACTTGATCATGAAAGCGATGTATTGATTTTTGGACCGGCTCAAGCCAAACACGAATTACAAAAAACCATTGATGAGTCACCAAAACGTTTTAAACATATCAGTATAGAAACGGGTGAAAAAATGACTGATAATCAAGTAGTGGCAAAAGTAAAAGCGTATTTTAAAAAGCGGAGTCAGCCGCGCAAAGTGTAACTTTTTATTCAGAACCGTAAAGCCGTCTGCCGATAAAGCCGACGGCTTTTTTGTTTATTATTTTTTTCGTTTATCAGCTCTACCGTTTTCGGAACCCACTAAGTTTTCTGCTTTTTTCGTGATATCCCGAATTACCTCATCCAGCTCTCTTCCCGAGTTGCTGATATGTTTGAGAATTTCATCGCGCGACATGCCGGCGTGTTTAATATCATCAAGCATGTCAATAAGCCCGAGCATTCGAGCCAAGGGGGCGCGTACTACGTGGCTCTGCGTCCAAGCAATTTCCATTAATCGCTTGTTTTTTTCTTCAATGGTATCAATGTAATTCAAACGCTCCGTTACATCAATAACCAAAGCCAGCCGAGCACGTGTTCCTTTATAATCTAACTCACTCACTCTTATATCCACACGTACAACCTCACCGTTTTTCTTCTTGTGGGCTGTAATACCTACAGATTGCCCCGGGTTGTCTTTCACGTTGAGTTTCATGGCTGCCTCAAGTTCATGCATAGGCTCTGCGGGCTTTATATCACTCACCTTCAATTTCAGGAATTCACCTTGAGTGTATCCGTAGAAGTTCATGGCCGCGGCATTTACATCTAAAAATTTGAGCGTTTTTATATCAAATACCAAGAGAGGTTGAGGGCTCAGGTGAAATAAATCACTGTATCGCTTTTGCGAGGTTTGCAGATCGTTTGACTTTTGCTCCAAATCTACATTGAGTTTTTTGAGAGATTCTTCGTACTTTTTTTGTCGCGTTACGTCTTGTATAGACCCCACCATTCTTACCGCTTTCCCTTTGGAATCTC
>CAJXMT010000227.1 GCA_913056155.1 uncultured Cryomorphaceae bacterium | reverse complement strand
TTTTCCAAATCCAGGTATGTTTTCACCAGTTGCAACTCGTCACTAAACGAAACGGTTTTTTGCTCGCCCATGTATAATGTTTTGCGCAGTATTTCAGCCAAGCCGGTAACGGATTTTTTGGCTTTGGGCGGACTCTCATCTATGAGCGCACGAATGGTATTGAGCGAGTTGAACAAAAAATGAGGATTGAGTTGCGATTTGAGCTTATTGAGCTCAATTTCGTTTTTAGCTGCCTGCCATTGCAGGTTTTGAATTTCAGCTTGCCGGTAACGACTGAAAAAGTTAAACCCAAAATAAATAACGCTCCACAGTAAAAAAAGCACCGTCCAGTTGAAGGTTCTGACCAAAAAATCGGCTGCGTTTAATGAATCGGTTTGAAACAGATATGCTGTTAACGTGACGTAAAGCAGCTGAAACAACAAGCCGAAAAACAGTCCCGAAAAAAATATGCGCGGAATTAATGCCGTTAACTTAAATGCTGTCCAGCCTAACTTTACGGCCGCCAACCTGTAAATATGACTCAACCCCAGCCCCAATAAAAAAGCGGTAAGCAGGTGAATAAACACCGCCGGACCAAAGGATTTGCCTCCAATATAATGCAAAAAAGCCGCTATACCCACGTAGGTAAACCAACCGCCCAATTGCAAATATATGTATAACCGTTTTTTAGAAATCACGGCTCAAAGATAGAGGCACTTTTTAAAATAAAAAGCCCTCCCGCCGGCATGTGCTAAACGGGTGATACCAAACCACCCATTTGCATTCTCACACTCGGCATAAAATCAAACTGAGCTCTGATTTGACGGGAGTTCAACTCAATCCAACGACGGGTTTCACTCTTGAGGTAGTCGCTCTCCGTTGAAGCTAACAAAGGGCCGGATTTCAGGCCTACTACAACTTGTTGTTGACCGTGCGTACGAATAAAATGAGGTAAAAAAGATTCATCTCCCACCCAAGCCGCATCCGGATTTTGATATTCCAGGACTACGGGTACAATGGGAATACCGGTTTGGGCGCTCAATTTAAAAACACCGTTTTCAGGCTCGCGACACCCGGCTTCTTTGTAAGTAGTACCCTCGGCAAAAACCACTACCGAGCCGCCGTTCATGATGCGCTGCTTAATTTGCAACCCCGATTGCAATCTGCTCCTCGCTGAGATCCTGTCAACGGCAATATTACGAGTGAGTTGAATATACTTGCCCAAAATCGGCCATTTTAGTGCTTCAGACTTAATGACAAAAAAACTCCCGGTGTAAGCGGCCAATACCGCTCCATCCAAATATGATTTGTGATTGCATACGTAAATGGCGGGGCGCCCCGGCAAGTCAAAATCGGCATGCACCTCAACATTTAACGTACTCAATGTTTGCCGGCCCCACCTCTTCAAGCATGTTGAGGCTTTTTCATCATGCCTTTTGGTATTTTGGTAGCGCTTGATTTTATTTACTTCACGACGGGTGTGTTGTAAAAACTTAACCAACCTGTAACCGCCCCTAAACCCTCGAATTACTTTTTGCATTATTTGAAATTTTCGCAGGTTTGTCCGGGAATACTTTCCTTATCCAACAGCATCAAAACATCAATAGAATTTGAAAAATTCACATCAACATTTACTCCCAAAACCCGAGCATTTTGCTGTAAGTAGCGCTTGATTAAAACGGGAAACCCGCCAATATCCGGATTCATACTTTTTACCAACTCCTCGGGATTTTCATCAACGTAATCACGGTGAAAGTCAGCAGCTAATTGTTGTTTTTTATTCAATTTTAATCGACACGGCAGTGCGGGTGAAACAAATGACGCCAAATATTGATCTTCAAAATTCTCCCGCAAGTAATCCACCATGATTTTACGTGAACATGAGCTGTATGAACTACTGATGCTTGCTGCACCCAACAAATACCGCATCTCCGGTTTTTGCGCCAAAACCTTGTAAATACCTTTCCACAGTAAAAACAAGGGGAGCCTTTTTCCGCGGTAATCTTTTACAATAAATGAGCGACCCAATTCAATAGCTTGTGCAAGCACCTTTTCAAAACCGGGTTCATAATAAAACAACTCACGTGTATAAAACCCTTTTATTCCGCGATTCTTCAAAATTTCATCGCCAAAACCCAAGCGGTAGGAGCCGGCAATTTTCTTTTCACTATAGTCCCACAACACCAAGTGCTCGTAATAGGAGTCAAAGTCATCCGGGTCTGTTTCCTTTCCCGTACCTTCACCAACCTCGCGAAAAGAGATTTCGCGCAATCGCCCAATTTCGCCCAAAACCCCAGGAGTGTGTTTTTGAGTGGTCATAAAAACACGAAAGTCACCTTGTATAAAAAGTGTCCTCTCTGCCGGTAAATTCTCAATCTCTGTTGGTAAATCTTTTTGGTCATCATACAGTACACAATCAACCTCCGCATTCAAGAGGTTTTTTATAATCGCATCCCAATTGTCATAAAAACCGGGTTTTTTTCGCGTTTTCATCAACGAGAAATAACCTGAAATCAGGTAAGCAAACCTGTCGGGCTCCCGGCCCGAAGTATGATGCACGTCGATATTGTAGCACATCATTTTGGGGGATACGGCCGGAAAATCATTACGTACAACTCTCAAACCGCAACCCACAGAGAGGACTGCCAATTTTATTAAAGCCGCAGCCGCTATAAACTCGGGTTTGGAGCTGCTTAAAGGAAAGTTCGTTTTACCGGGCAAACAAAACACGGGAACCAAACCGGCATTTAACGTGCTTTGCATTTCATATGCCAAACGCCTCACATTGTCTGCACCCGCCTCGGGGATGTAAAAGCCATGTTTTTCTTGTTCTAAAAAGGTGCGTTTCAGCAAGGCGTTTTCAGGTAAAAAATACCGCACACCTTTGCCTCCGATAGTTTGAGGAACACCTGCAGAGTCGCGCAACTTTAAAAAATCTTTTTCGGGCATCATCATCACAAATGAGCCGCGGGATACTTGAGGAAGTTCGGGGGGCGGAACATAATTCAGAATCAACTCCGGTATAAGTTGAGGGTCTGAATAACTGATTTTTAGCTCCGGCTTACCGGTAAAGGCCATAACTCCTTGAGAAAATACGGTTTTTAGCATTGTTGTCATAATGATGCAAATTGACAAAACACACGTTTCTTACACCTTTACAAAAAGTTACGTATTCATCAATTAATCGCAATTCCAATTTCATATTTCCTGTTTTTGGTCAGAACCGAAAATACATCCTGCGACTCAAACAATTGAAGAGGTTGAGATTTACGGGCGTGGTTCAAATCCTTTTGATCTCTGTTGCGTTGCCGTGAATGGTGAACGAGTTGATTCGTTGAAACCCACCAACAAGTTGGGGGCAAGCGTTTAGACGTTTGAAAGGTTGAAAGCGGTTGAGAACAGTTTAGAGGGTTTAATGCTTCTCATTTAGGGCTCCCCTATGTCTGAGAAGGGTTGAGCTATTAGTGCTCGCCGTATGTTTGATGCTTTTCGCTTAAGGCCTTAAACCTGTTTCTCACGCCACTGATGTACACGCGAGTCAACCTTGGCCTTGGCCTTTATTCGGTGGGCATTAACGTTCAAGAACATACCACAAACCATGCGTTGAGCACGAACTAAACGCTTTACGCCTGCCCCCAACGGAAGTTGGTGGGCTTTACCTCTTACACTTTACGAAATCATCCGACAACCCCAGAACCCCCAACTTCCGCCAATGAATTGAGGACATGCGTTGGCGGCATCCTGTGCCCCATGC
>CAJXMT010000226.1 GCA_913056155.1 uncultured Cryomorphaceae bacterium | reverse complement strand
AAACTCCAAACATAAAGCTGACCACTACCTAAAAGTGGGTATTTTCAAAAACTACCTACTTTTAGGTACTACAAATTCCCTTGTCTCAAATTACATTTGCGCCATTATTTTTAATCAATCTAAATAAGTATAACGATGAAAAACATACGGAACACGCTACTCCTATTTCTCTTCCTTTACCATTTACCCGCTGCGGCTCAATTTAAATTTGAAAATACCGGTACGGGACAAACCTTGTGGGATTTGCACTATGCGCCCGGCGGCAACCTTTACGCAGCCGGCAACAACGGCTTTTTAATGCGCTCCAATCCTCTGTGCGGCACTTGGGAATCCCTAAACACCGGCGTTGGAAATGGTTTGCGCAAAGTGCGCTTTGTCAGCAGCCAAGTAGGATTTGCCTGCGGTACAAGCGGTACTTTGGTCAGAACCCTAAACGGCGGTGACACTTGGCAAAGCATGAACACGGGTACATCAATTGGTTTATTGGCCATGGAATTCATCAATGACTCTACCGGGTTTATTGCCGGTGGCGGCAGTGGTGGGAATTTGATTCTCAAAACAACTGATACCGGGAATTCTTGGACGATTGTCGAAAACAACTTACCATGGGCGGCTTTTGACATGCATTTCGTCAACCAAGATACCGGCTACGTATCGGGTGTGTTAGGCGTCATTTACAAAACCACAGACGGCGGCGACAATTGGTTTTCGCTCAACCACCCCACCGGGCCCGGTAATCCCGTTTGGACCGGAATTTACTTTACATCTGCCGATACGGGGTATGTGGCGGGACAAAACGGGAGCATTTCAAAAACGACAGACGGCGGCATAACTTGGACACCGCAAACCACACCGGGAACGGACTACCTCAATACCGTATATTTTACAAATCGCAATACCGGCTACGCTGCGGGAAACAGCGGCGCGATATACCAAACAGTTGACGGACAAAACTGGAGCGCCGTGAACACATCTTTTTCAACAGCGCTGCGAGCCGCAGTTGAAGTCAATAATCAAATATACATGGCGGGATCCGCCGGTTTGGTATTGTCCTACTTTCCCGATTTATCTTACGATATTCTTTTTGAAGAAACTTTTTGCGATACGGCCTCTATAGACTCATTGCGCAATTGGAATAACGCGGGCTCCCAAAAATGGCGATTTGATAATCCGGGGAATCGCACATCTACAGATTCCTTGCTCGAAGCGCCTTACGCCATTGTGGACAGTGAACATTTTGGAAATACGCAACCTGATTCTGCAGTTTTGGAAACCGATCTGATTGATGTCAGTGGATTAGACACGCTTTCCCTAGTTTGGAACGAATTGGTTAGGATAAACAGCTCGGGACTTTCAACATGCCGCATTGAAGTACTTGACGGTACAACAACTCATACAGTTTATGAAAACAGCGGCGGTTTTGAGGGTTCTGACCATGAAGATTATATTCACGAAATAGAAGGGGTGCCTCAAACCGCACAATTGCCTTTCAACCTCACGCAAAATCAAATTAAATTGCGATTTACCTATATCAATACATCTGCTGCAAAACACGGATGGTGGGCCGTTGATAATCTGAAAATAACGGACGGCTTTAAAGATATTGCCGTAGGAAATACCGGAAGCGGACAAAATTATTGTGACACATCAGATTCCATAAATATTACAGTGACTGTTGAAAATAGCGGAAATTTTGATGTACCCGGTGTAGAAATTATTTACGGGTTCTCAGGAGGCACGAAGTTTTACCGCTATTATAAGGACAGTATCCCGGCCAACACTACTCGCTCATTCACAGTGTCTGCCGATACTGTCCTTCCTCAAAATACAAGTACGAGTTTTGAGGTTGAAATATATCGGGCCTTTGACGGGGACAATACAAACGATGCGGGGCAGTATAATATCACCTCTTTTTCACCTACTGCCGCCGCGGGAAATGACACCGTAATATGTGCGGGGAGTTCAATTACTTTGGAAGGTCAAAGTACTTTGTATGACAGTGTATTTTGGCAGGTCAATCAAAATGCGAAAATATCGGGAAATCAAATTACAGCGGATAGTGCCGGCAGTTATGTGTACACTGCTTATTTAGCCGGATGTGCTGATCAAGATACGCTTCACCTCACCGTTAGGGAGGCAGCGCCTTTATCCGTACCCGGTGATACTCAAATTTGCGGAAATGAAAAATTGAACCTGTCATTAAATATGTCGCAATTCGATTCCATTCAACGTTTCCCATCCCCGTTTTCGGGGGACGCGATTTCGACAATTCGGGATTCGGGCATCTACATTTTCACGACTTTTGAAAACAACTGTTCCCGTACAGACACTGTTTCTGTTTCACAAGTAACTGAGGAAGTGGGATTACCGGAATTTATTCGTATTTGCAGCGGCACCGACACTTTAGTAACGCCCCAAAATCAATATGGCGACCATTACTTGTGGTTGCACGATCAATCGACAAATCCGGAAATTCGAATTGACGAGGAGGATACCTACATATTGAGAATGAGTAAAAAGGGATGTGCGTTTTATGATACACTTGAAGTTGAAGTGGTCAATACTCCTTTGGGAACTGTTGCGATTCAACCTCATGAACCTAGGGCGGGAGAAATTGTAAATTTCGAAATGCATACGGATGCAGATGAGATATATTGGAATTTCGGCTCTTCGAGCAACCCGCAAACTGCTTCAGGACAGGGGCCGCACAGCGTGACATTCAATTCTGCCGGTGGAACAACCGTAAGTTGGAATTTGGAGTCTGAAGTTTGCGGCGTATTTGAGTTTGACACCGTGTTTACGGTTCAGGGTGCACTTTCGGTTTTTGAAAACCCTACTAATGAAAAAGTACAACTCTACCCCAATCCGGCCTCCAATCGTGTGATAGTAAAAACGGTACAACCCGGTGCGGCAGAAATATACAACCTCTCAGGTACACGAATTCGCGAATACCGCTTGCTTTCCGGGGAAAACGACTTGAATATTGACCGAATTCCTGCCGGGATTTACCCCATTAAAATCAGAACTTCAAATAACGAAAAAATCATCAAATTGATTATTCGTTAAACTCAAGTCACTTCCCCGGGCCTACTCCCAAAGGCTCAACAAATCCCTCGGCCTCGCCAAATATTAAGGTCGGGGGATTTTTGTTTTGTTGAATTTTTACTTTTTGGAGAGACAATGATGTGAGCTTCGTTAACTCCCCACTAACGCGAGTATCCAATTTCCACCAATGACTTGAGATGCAACAGCCAATAATAAATGGGGGGCGAAGTCCGGCAATGATTTGGGAACACGTATTATTGTAAGTTGGGAGTAAGCCTAATACGTATGGTGCAATGATGCCTGTGCCCAACGTATCATCAGATATTTTTCTATAGCCTTTATACCCTCCTCAGGTCAAAGTCAAGGTTGACCGGCCTTTACATCAATTGCGGTTGCTGAGTTCGAAACAAGATTAGGAGCTGAAACAAAAAGCACCGGATTATACAGCACACAATCGGTTAAACTTTGCTGAATCCCATTGTCTATTCTAAACCACTTCTTCAAAATAACCATTCCTTTCCACCCTCCGGAGAGTTCATGCTGCGCCTTCGATTCAACGCTTCAACGCTTGCCCCCAACTCGTTGGTGGTGAAGTTGGCTATATTAAACAAACAGCTTCAAAAAAGGGCAAAAAAAAAGGCTTCATCGCAATGATGAAGCCTTTTTTGAAGGTCGGCAACGACATACTCTCACGGAAGTGATCCGCT
>CAJXMT010000225.1 GCA_913056155.1 uncultured Cryomorphaceae bacterium | reverse complement strand
TATTTGCCTTACAAATTACAGTCTTTAATAGTTGAGGGCTTGAGTATGAAGTTTAACTTCATACAAATCGACAGCTACACAGGCTACGAGAATCAAGGTTATTACATTTTTGAAATTGACGATTTTGAGCTCAAACGCCTGCGCTGAATCAAGTGATTTTATTTCCTGAGATGTGTCTTTGCCGCGACGATTTAAACCGATTCGTAACCTTACCGATTTTATCATGCTTGGTTCCTCGATCTTGAACCCGTTCTCTCCACATCCTAAAAGATGAGGGCTTCATGTTTCGCCGCATCAATTCAATAACGCCTTTTTCAGGCAAACCGAATTGCGCAAATACGGCATCAAAAGGTGTGCGGTCTTCCCAGGCCATTTCTATGACTCTGTCCATTTCTCTGTCGGTGAAATTTTTGATTTTTTCTTTGATTTCTTTTTTAGTCATGTTTTCAAAACAGCTTGAAAAGCGAGATGTTTATTTGGGTCAGAACCGACATGCAGGCTCTGAAAAAAAACGCAACTTGAAAAGGGTACAGTAAAAACGTTGATTCGTTGTTGCTCAAACCTTCAACTTCACGGCTTCTCTACCTCGCTACCTTTTCATTTATCAACTATTCCACTTTAACCTTGCTCACTTTAACCTTGACCGTTAACCTTTAAACTCCTCCCTCAGCGCATCGTACAAAATTTCCACCGGGTGAAAGGCTGTTACTTCAGTACCGTCAAAAATCTGATGTCTGCAACTGTGTCCGCCCGCTGCGATAATTTTTTCGGGATTTTTCCGGACAGCGGGGAACAAGATTAACTCGCCAATTTGCATAGAAAGCGCGTAGTTTTTTTTCATGTAACCAAAAGAGCCGGCCATGCCGCAGCAACCCGAAGGAATGAGCAGTGCCTTGTATCGCTTGGGAATTTGCAAAATCTTTTTGGTGTGTGCTTGCGATGATAATGCCTTTTGGTGGCAGTGACCGTGTACGAGAATCTCTCTCGGTTCTGACCAAAATTGAGCTTTGGAAATTTTTCCCGCATCAAACTCGGCAGATAAAAATTCATCAATCAAAAAGGTGTTTTCACTTAACTCCCGGGCTTTTTTTCGCAATGCAGGTTTTACCAAATCAGGATATTCATCTCGAAAACTCAAAATCGCCGAAGGTTCTATACCGATAAGAGGCGTATCGGCAGTTATACAATCGGCAAAAATGCGTACATTTTTCTCTGCACGGCGCCGGGCGTGTTTCAACAATCCTTTTGACAGGTAGGTGCGTCCGCTATCTGCATGCGGAATAATGTGCACTTTGTAATTGAGGGCGGTAAGTAGTTTGATCGCCTTAATTCCAATTTGCGTATCGGCATAAGTGGTAAATATATCGGCAAAAAGGTAAACTTCCTTTTGTATTTTATGCGGTGGTTTATAGTGGCGGTGGTACCATTTTGTAAGCGGTACTTTTTGGGGTACGGGTAAATGGCGTTTGAGTGAAAAACCGGCTGAGCTCAATATTTTGCCCGTTAATCCTTTGGGTCGGGTAAACCATTTAAATAATTGGGGTGCAGCAGAAAAAGCAGCCAATGTAACATCAAAACCGGCTGTTAAGTGTGCGGCTAATCCAAATCCTTTGCGCTTGCCCCGGCCGTAATCAAACTCTGCTTTGAGTCGGGTTAAATCTACATTTGACGGACATTCTCGCTTACACCCCTTACATCCTATGCAAGTATCGGTAACGGCTTTTACAGCGGATGAGTTAAAAGCCTCTTCTTCACTTTTTGTAGAAAACACCTCGCGCAGCAGGTTGGCGCGAGCTCGGGTGGTTTGCGTTTCATCGCCTGTTGCATGATAGGTGGGGCACATTGTGCCGCCGGCCCAAGCACTTTTGCGACAATCGCCGGAGCCGTTACACTGTTCGGCAGCTCGTATGTACCCTTTGTTCGCATTCCAATTGAATACGGTGTTAACGCTCGGGGTTTGAAAATTCTCAGTATAGCGCAACGAGCTGTCCATAGACGGTGTGTTTACAATTTTCCCGGGGTTCATAATGCCCGCCGGATCCCATACCTTTTTGAGGTTTTTAAAATGCTCGTAAATTTCCTCACCCAGCATAAACGGAATAAACTCGCCGCGCAGTCTGCCGTCACCGTGTTCACCGCTCAAACACCCGCGGTACTTTTTAACCAACTCGGCAATTTCGGTAAGCAGGGTTCTGAATAATATGCGCCCCGCTGCGGTTTTTAAATTGAGCACCGGCCGCAAATGCAATTCACCGGCTCCGGCATGCGCATAATGCACGCATTCTAAGTTGTGTTGTTCAAGAATGAGGTTGAAATCTTTGATGTAAGCGGGTAAATCGGCAACGGCCACAGCGGTATCTTCAATCACCGGCGCGGGCTTTTCGTCACCCGGTTTGTTTGAGAGTAACCCCAGTCCTGCCTTGCGCAACTCCCAAACGCGTTCGCAATCGGCACCTTCCACAACAGGGTAGTGGTAACCCCAATTCTTTGATTGTAATTCTGAGATGAATTTCGCTGTTAAAGCTGTAAAAGCTTTGTGTGTAAGGGCCGATAATTTCACAATTAAAACGGCAGCGGGGTCACCTTGTACAAAAAAGCGATTTTCGCGCTGCTTACGGTTGTCTTTAGTGCGTTCTAAAATGTGATGATCCATCAATTCTACCGCATCCGGATTGTATTTCATTGCCAAAACCGCAGCGTCTAAGGCCGTGTATAAATCTTTAAAATGAATACACAACAGTCCTGAAATATCCGCCGGTATCGGGTCAAGTGCGAGTTTGAGCTCTGTAATGAAAGCCAGTGTTCCCTCAGAGCCCGCAATGAGTTGAGCCACATTTATTTTTTGGTCAGAACCCCCGAACCGTTCAAAGCCGGTGAGCGCATCTAAGGCATACCCGTGATTGCGACGGGTGACTTCAGGCTTGGGAAACTTTTCGGCGATGAGCTTGCGGGACCGGTCATCTGAGAGCAATACGTCAAGATGGTTGTAGATTTGTTGTTCGTGCGGCGTACTTGTAATTCCGTTGAGCTTGTCTTCAAATTGTTTACAGTTAAGCGACTCAAAAGTAACTTCTTCGCCGGAAGATAAGAGCGCTTTTACCGCAATAAGCTTGTCGCGTGTATTGCCGTATTTTACAGAGTTTACCCCACAGGAGTTGTTGCCGGCCATTCCGCCTATTGTGGCACGATTTGATGTTGAGGTTTCCGGAGCAAAAAACAATTGATGCGGTTGAAGAATGCGATTGAGCTCGTCGCGCACCACGCCGGGCTGAACGCGAACAAACTTTTCCTCGGGATTGATTTCAAGTATGTTGTTGAGGTATTTGCTCACATCTACAGAAATTCCCTTTCCTACCACTTGTCCCGCCAGTGAGGTGCCGGCCGCTCGCGGAATTAAACCCGTTTGGTGTTCTTTGGCAAGTTCAATCAGTTTGTGCAAGTCGGCGGTTGATTGGGGACGTGCTACCGCACCGGGTAATTCACGGTAGGCAGAAGCATCTGTGGCGTAAGCCGTTTTATGAACGTCATCGGTGTAAAAATCACCTTCAAAACCGGCCGGGGTACAAAGCGTGCGAACGTTTTTCATGTCTTGCGAAGGTAGCTATTTCCGGTGATTTCATGAAATGTCAAATCTCGGTGAATATCAATTTTACAGAAAACAATTCACGTGTTATTTGCAGATTCGAAAAATACAGTTAGATTTGTACAGAAATTATTTTAATGTTAAACAATTAACGTAAATCTATCATGAAAAAATTACTG
>CAJXMT010000224.1 GCA_913056155.1 uncultured Cryomorphaceae bacterium | reverse complement strand
ATTAGATAAACAGCTCGCGGACTCATAACACCCGCATTTGAAGCTTTTACAAACAAAAAATTTGAAAACACAGCCTACTTCGAGCCGTTTTACCTCAAAGACTTTATACCGGGCAAGCCGCGAAAAACAACATAACCTATTATTGGTCAGAACCCTAAATCCCGTCCGGATACTACACAGCGAAGTAGAAAAAAATAAAAGAAAAAAATACCGCACGTAACAAACAGAAGAAAAAATCTTTGTAATATTGCAGGCTCGAATTAAGCACAATATACACAGCTAAAGATATAACGTTATGAACCCGATTATCAAAGAAATAACGAAGGAAATCAGCCACACGAACGAGCTTCCCGAGTTCGCAGCCGGCGATACCATAAACGTATCCTACAAAATTAAAGAAGGCGATAAAGAGCGACTTCAGGATTTTAGAGGTGTTGTCATTCAGCGTAAAGGTTCCGGAAGCACCACCACGTTTACGGTTAGAAAAATGTCGGGTTCAGTAGGTGTTGAGCGTATATTTCCCGCATCTTCACCTTTTATTGAAAGCGTTACCGTACTCAAGCGAGGTTCGGTTCGCAGAGCACGCATCTATTACCTTAGAGAACGTACAGGTAAAGCAGCTCGAATTAAAGAACGTCGCAGATAACTGCAACACATACCTAATAAAAAAGCGCTTTGACTTCAAAGCGCTTTTTTTGTGATCTATTTATTTACGAAGTAAACGATTACATAAGAAAACCTGCTCACTTTAAGGTTTAGCTGCACAACGTATCCAGCAATTTCAGCAACTCGTGTTTATCAATCGGTTTTGACAAGTAATCATCAAAACCTTGCTCCAAAAATCGCTCTCGATCACCTTTCATTGAATAAGCCGTTGTAGCTACTACCGGGATTTGTTCAAAACCCGAGGTTTTGCGCACTACCTGCAACAATTCAGCCCCGTCCATTTGGTCATTCCCCAAATCCATATCCATCAAAATAGCAAAATACCCGCTTTCATTTTTTAGTGCCTCTTGAGCTTCCACGGGCGTATAGGCAATTTCTAAATCAAATTTATCTGCTATTAACTTTTTGATTATAAAAGCATTCACCTTATCATCTTCAACAACTAGCACTTTCCTTTTCACTTTGTATTGTATTTGAAATGCATTCTACGCAAAAGTAACACATCACCCGCTCTTTAAACAATTTTATTGGCCCAAACACCCGAGGTATCCGTAATTGCACATAATAATCCCCACCTATTCAGTACGTTTCCAGATTTTTACACCCTTTTAGCAACATGAATATTTAACATAGCCGGCAACTGCCGGACCTCCGTCCCGTTTTTGCAAAAAGAAAAAACGATTTTGAAGTGGAATACACGAAAAAATTTCTTTGCTTTGAACATTGAAATATTCAATTCATAAATTACTCAATTAATTTGCAATATGAACAAAATTAAAATGATTTTCATAGGCTTAATGGCCTCGTTTAGCACTATTTTAAACGCACAAGACTTGCCTTTACCCAGTCCTAAAGCTGAAGTTGCCCAAACCGTAGGGCTTACCGATATCAGTGTAGTTTACCACAGACCCGGTGTAAAAGACAGAGCCATATTTGGTGAATTAGTACCCTACGGGAAGGTTTGGCGCACAGGTGCCAACAAAGCTACTGCTATTACCTTCAACACACCTGTCAAGTTTGCGGGTCAAGTTGTAGCCGCAGGCAGTTATTCTGTTTTTACCGTACCCGGTAAAAAAGAGTGGAAAGTAATGTTGAATGAAGAAACGGAATTGTGGGGTGCCGGCGACTACGATGCAAGTAAAAATATAGTTGAATTTACAGTACCTATTGAAAAAGTACCTCACACCGAGAGTTTTCTCATTTGGTTTGATGCCGTTAAAAGCGGAGAAGGCATGTTGAAAATGGCTTGGGCCAAAACGGGGATTTCCATACCGCTTGAGGTTGATTATATGGAGCCATCAGTGGAGAATATTAAAAATGAAATTGAAAAGTTGAGCAGTGTTTTTCGCGTGTACAACAATGCGGCTTCATTTTACTTAGACAATGACCTAGAGCCTAAAAAAGCACTGGAATACGCCAAACTATCGGTGGAAAATGAAAAGCGCTTTTGGAATATAAAAACACTCTCTGAAGCCTACGCCGCTAACGGAAACTACGAAAAAGCCATTGAAACGGCCGAAGAATCAAAACGACTGGCCGAGGAAGCAAATTACGCGCCTTACGTTAAATCCAATGAGCAAAATATTGAAAAGTGGAAAAAAGAGATGAAATAATATTTCCCCTTTTTCTCAAATCAAAAAGCCCCTTCTCACAAGGGGCTTTTTATTTTCGTTTTCTTTAATTTTGTACGTTCAATAGTTGCTTACAAGTTAAATGAAATAAATACAACTCATTTTTGATCAGAGCCGCAATTGGGGTTCTGACCAAAAAATATTAAACTTACACTATGGCAGGGCACAGTAAATGGGCAAACATAAAACACCGAAAAGGCGCGCAAGACAAAAAGCGAGCTAAAATTTTTACGCGTTTAATCAAGGAAATAAGTGTTGCCGTAAAAGAGGGCGGTCCTGATTTGGAATCAAACCCGCGCTTGCGATTGGCGGTACAAAACGCCAAGGGTGAAAATATGCCCAAGGATACCATTGAGCGGGCAATAAAAAAAGCCTCAGGCAGTGATGGCGATAATTACAGTGAGGTAACTTTTGAGGGGTATTTACCGCACGGCATTGCGGCTTTTGTAGAAGCTACCACAGACAATAATAATCGAACGGTTTCTAACGTGCGCTCCATTTTTAATAAGTACGGCGGTTCATTGGGCACAAACGGCTCACTGGAATTTATTTTTGATAAAAAAGGCGTTTTTGTTATTGAAAAAGAACAGTTGGCCGGTCTGGATTTGGAGGAGCTGGAAATGGAACTGATTGACGGAGGACTTGAAGAGATGGACAAAACCGATGAAGAGGTGATTACGCTGTACACTTCATTTGACGACTTTGGAAACATGAACGCCACACTTGAAAATTCCAACATTACTGTGAAATCCGCAGATGTGCAACGCATCCCCAACAACACGGAAACGCCGGATGTGGAAAAGGCCAAGCAAATTTTAAACGTAATTGAAAAGTTTGAAGATGATGACGATGTAAATCGTGTGTTTCACAACCTCGAACTTACAGATGAAATTGTCGAAGCTTTAGAAAACGATTGACGGCAACGGTATAATCTAAAATAACAGCATAAAAAAAGGCAGCGAATTCGCTGCCTTTTTTATTTTTACAAAGGGCTTTTACTCCCCTTGACTTAATGAATAAGAACGCTTACCGTCAAATGAGCAAAGGTGCTCGGTTTTAATAAAGTCAAAACCGCCTTTGGCAATAGAGTCAAGTAACTCCGTAATATGGGCATGCGTAATTTCGCGATCATCGGTTTTCACGAATCTGCATCTCCAGTGATCGGTTGAAAAAGTTTCATCCATACCATCGGGGTAAATCTTCATGCCTCGATTACTGATAAGTTTGAGAGCCAATGCATCGGTATTGCATTTTTCCAAGTTTTTACCTATCGTATTCGGGTTGCGGTTGTCTTCGTCCCAATCGATAAACACATCAATACCTTCAATAGCTTTTTTGCGCTTTGCGGGAGCCGGCTTAAGCTTAACCGAAGGCGGCTTAGCATTGGGGTCATACTCTTTGGGTGTAAACTTCACATATGATTGGCCTGGGCCTCAAACGAGAGCACGGCCCTGTTCAGGGAATCCTACTACAATATCAATCTGTTT
>CAJXMT010000223.1 GCA_913056155.1 uncultured Cryomorphaceae bacterium | reverse complement strand
CAACTCAAGAGTTGTGAAACCTCTTGTGATCAAAAAATAAGGAGAAACACTCCTGAATTTTAAAAAAAGCGAGTCGATAAATCGACTCGCTTTTTTTGTTAATATTTTACTTACAGTGAATTACAAACCACTGTATCAACTAAACCATATAGAATATGCATCAGCGTAAAGCTTTTCTTAAACGAAAAAAACGCCAATATGGCATCACATAACCAAGGTTTGTCTTTTATTTGTGCTCCAATATTATTAATACATAAAATAAAAAATTAGAATTATGAAAAACAGTTACATTTCTCTATGGTTATTTGCCATCGCCTTTCTCGGTGTAAAACAAATAAATGCTCAGGACTCAATCGATGTTGGTGTTATGACTATAGCAACACTTAATGACAATGAAGATATTTTACCCGGCATGGGAACCCGAACACTCGGTTTTACGGTAAATAATTATGGTACAACAGTGGTCACGGGTGATGATTTTGAGTTGAATTTTGCCGTAAACGGTACCTCTCCTCTCCCTAATAACATCGGTTTACCCGCAAATTTATCCATAAACCCGGGCGAATCATCCAATTTGACCCTTAATCAAGCGATTGATTTAATCCCGCTTTTACAAGCAGGTGCTAACAGTTTTTGCGTGTACACCGTACCCGCCGGAACTAACATAGATACAGATATGTCAAATGATACCAACTGTATTACTTTAAATTATGACCCCAACACCAATATAGATTTGGGAGCACAATCAATTGAAATTGTTGCCCCCTCGGCTGCGGATAATCGTTATGAAATTGGGACAAGTATTACTGAAGTCAACTTGTCAATAAGTAATGAATCCAATATTGTAATTCCTGCCGGCAACCGTATTCCATACACCCTTGCTATAGGAAATACGACATTTAATATTCCGGGTACCTTACAAAATGATTTAGCTCCCTCCGCCACTACGAACCGAACTGTGAGTAACCCGGATGTTATTCCTTCAGTTCCTCAAACCCCCGGAGACTACCGGCTTTGTGTAATTACTAACCTGTCTTCAGATAATGTTGCCTCTAACGACACTTCATGTGTGGACATTGAAGCCTATGACCCCAACAACACAGGTATTGAAGAGGTTAACGATTTCGACCGGGTATCAGCTTATTTCAGCAATCATCGTATTTACATTGACTTAAACACTACGCAATCTAAAAAAATTGATGTTTTTGTTCATAATATTGCCGGACAGTTGGTCACTCAAAAAACACAAGGTATTTCAGCAAATACACAACAGCGAATTGAATTATCTGCCGAATTCACTCCCGGTATTTATGTTGTAAGCGTAACATCAAACGGCAACATATTAAAGACACAAAAAATCGCAGTGCGTTAAATTACCATTTTGCGCATGTAAACTTGATCAAAAGCCGTCCAAATTGTCGTGACGGCTTTTTTTATTCACCTGTTTCCTATTACATAATTCCCGATCTATCACAAAACACAATTTTAATTCGGCACAATGTTTGACTTTCGCACAACATCATTTACAATTAATATTTTACATTTGTGCGTTTGTGAATGATTCCCTATAAAACAATATTCTATCAATAAAGAAATACCTTATTATATCATGAAAAGTACTCCGTTTTTCTTGTTTGCTGTATTCAGCCTTGTTTCAACCTTCACATTTGCCCAAGTAAAAGGTAATCCGATTCCTGATGTTGAAGTGAAAAATTTAGACTTTGAAAATGTAATGACTCGCGATGTAATCAAAAATGAAGAAGGGGGGCCTATCATTATTTCTTTTTGGGCTACCTGGTGCAGCCCCTGCAAACGCGAATTGAGTAATATTCAAGAAGTGTACACAGAGTGGCAAATTGAAACCGGTGTAAAATTAGTGGCCGTCTCTATTGATGATTCGCGTAATGTAAACAAAGTACCTACTTACGCTTACGGGCAAGGTTGGGATTATGTAGTTTTACTGGACGAAAACCAGGTTTTTAAACGTGCCATGAACGTGAATAACGTACCGCACACTTTTTTACTCGATAAAGAAGGTAATGTCGTTTGGCAACACAATGCCTACTCACCCGGCGATGAAGATGAACTTTACCGATTACTCACTTTGTTAGCGAATGATGAATCCATTGACGAAGAATAATTCCGCATTTTCTAAGCACTCACTGCATTTCCAACTCCAAAAAGCAGTTCTTTCTCTGTGTTTTGGGGTTTTTGTTTTCGCCCCTGTCGCCCACTCTCAGCAGGAGTCCGGTTCCGGTTCTGACCAAGGGCGCCTTACCGGAAACTTTGAAGCTTTGGGCCAATACTATGTAGATGATCCGGTCATCGGAACACCGGAAGTACCGGAAGATTTCCTTTTTAACGGGTTTATGAATGTGAATTATACCCGCGGTGACTTTAGGGCGGGGTTGCGCTATGAAAGTTATGAAAATGCGATGCTGGGCTTTAACCCGCTTTATGAAGGCAGCGATCTCACATACCGTTATGCAGGTTATACAGCCGGCAATTTAGACGTAACAGTGGGGAATTTTTACGAGCAATTTGGTAATGGTCAGATAATGAGAGCCTACGAAGAGCGCGCTTTGGGTATCGATAATATGCTGGATGGTGTGCGGCTCAAATACAACTTGAACGGTGTTTATTTAAAAACATTAATCGGTAAACAAAGGTGGTACTTTCAAAAAGGTGACGGCATTGTGAGGGCGGCGGACGCAGAAGCCAACCTCAACGAGTTACTGCCTAAATTACTTAAAGGCCCCACTCGCATCACTTTAGGCGGCAGTTTGGTGAGTAAATATCAAGAAGACAATAATGTAAACTTCACTTTACCGGAAAATACGTTGGCTTATGGCGGAAGATTTATGATTCGCCATAAAAAACTGAGCTTGAGCGGTGAGTACACTTACAAATACAACGACCCCAATGCCGATAATAATTTTATATATAAAAACGGACAAATGCTTTCACTATCGGCGTCCTACGCTACAAAAGGACTGGGCATAAACGTGAGTGCGCATACTTTGGACAATATGTTTTTCAGATCCGACCGCAACAACAACAGTGAGTTTCAAGACCTTTTCATTAACTACATTCCCGCACTTACAAAGCAACACACCTATAATTTAATGGCTACTTTATATCCCTATGCAACTCAGCCCTCAGGTGAAATGGCTTTTCAAGTTGATATTGTCAAAAAACTCAAGCGCGGCACTTGGTACGGCGGTAAATACGGTACATCGGTAAATGTAAACTACTCTTTTGCCGCACAACCCGATACAGTTCAACTTACAGAGGCTGACCCCGCACAAGAATTAAGAAGACAAGGACACAGGGTAGATATGTTCTCAGTACGCCGGCGGGAAAACGGTAAGGTTGATCAATTTTTTGGTGACTTCAGTATAGAGGTCAAACGGCGCCTGAGCAAAAGAGTGAAAACCATATTGACGTATCAAAACCTTTTTTACAACCAAGATATTATTGAAGGAAAACCCGGTGCCGAAGATGTAAGAGCACATTTGGGAGTACTGGAAACAAGCTTCAAACTCAATAAGAAAAACGCGTTGCGCACTGAATTGCAAGGCCTTTTCACAGACCAAGACATGGGCGACTGGGCCACCGTTTTATTGGAATACACCTATGCTCCGCACTGGTTTGTTTCGGTTTTAAATCAATACAATTACGGCAACCCCGATGCCGATCAACGCGTAAATTACCCCAATGTGAGTTTGGGATATATAGAAGGTGCTACTCGCATTACTATTAGCGGAGGCAGGCAACGTCAAGGAATATTTT
>CAJXMT010000222.1 GCA_913056155.1 uncultured Cryomorphaceae bacterium | reverse complement strand
AAAATTTCCCCCGCCTGTAATTTTCACCAATAGCGCATTTTGGTTCTGACCAAAAAGAGTTGACTGCCGGCCTGAACAAAACAGATAACGCGACGTTAACCAAAAGATAACGATTTTATATGTACCAACATTAAATGTATATACATATATTTGCACCCTAATAATAACATTAAAAATAAATCAATGAAAAAATTAGTTTTAGCAGCAGCAACAGTTTTATTTAGCGTAGCAGGTTTTGCACAAGATTTACAAGTAAATACCGATGAAAGTAAACTTGAATGGGTAGGCGAAAAAGTAACCGGCAAACACTGGGGAACAGTTGACATTCAAAAAGGTATGTTAACTTTAGACGGCAACTCCATTACAGGCGGTGAAATTCATGTAAATATGGCCACCATCAATGTACAGGATTTAGAAGGTGATTCTAAAGCGAAATTAACGGGGCACTTAAAAAGCGACGATTTTTTCTCTGTTGAACAAAATCCAACCGTGAAATTTGTGATCACCAAAGTAAAAGCCGACTCAAAATTGAAGAATGGCAACACGCATTCGGTTACGGGAATACTCTCCATTAAAGGAAAAACGGAAACGATCAGTTTTCCGGCTCGACTTAACGTGAGTGACGATGAAGTTACGGCTTTTGCGAGTTTTAAACTAGATCGCACAAAATGGAATATTCGCTATGGCTCAGGATCTTTCTTTGACAATTTAGGTGACAAAACCATTTATGATGAATTTCAAGTGAAATTCAATATTACAGCTTCAAAGTAGTTTTCGTTTAGTTTGATTAGTTAGTGATTAAGAATAAAAGCGACCCGTTTCGGAGTCGCTTTTATTTGTTATACGGGTTTGCAGTTTTCACCGTCTGCGCGACGTAGGTCCACTTCATTTTCATCAACTGTACAAAATTCATCTGTATCTTCCTCAACAGCTACGGTTTGTCCGCCGCTTTGAATTTCTATTTCACGCGTACACTCGTAACATTTCGAGCATGAAGAAAATGTCAATGCGCCTGCAAAAAACAACAATAAAGTAATGCCGGTATTTTTCATAATTGTAATTTTGATATTGTTATAAACAAACACAATGCCGTTAAAGCAGCGTTCATTTTTCTTTGTGCAAAATTATAAATCCATGCAAAGCATTATCAAATTCACTGTTATAATTGTCGGGGGATTCATTTTCAGTAACTGTCAAAACACCAATGTTGATGCATTTACTTTTCTGGAAGGCCGGCGCGTTACCACCTACCAACAAAATAAAGTAATTGAAACTTGGGAAAAAACAGGCGATACGCTAATAGGAAAACGCTATTACGCGGGATTTATAGCCGGAGATTCTGCGTTACAAGATATTTTTAAAATTTACGCTAATCAAGGGCTCACTTTAGAATGGTCAAACCCCAAGGGAATAAACCCCTATTATTTGCGCTTGTCAAAAACTACAGACTCTGCTTTTATTTTTACCAATGCTGAATACGCGTACCCGAGTGAAGTGGAAATCCGCAAGGCGGGCAATGACTCCGTTTATTTTCGTTCTTACGGCAAGCAAGGGGTTGTACCCAAAGGAGTTACATTTGTTTTGGGTTCTGAATAAAACACTAAATCAAACCTGCCTCAATTTGCCTCACGATAAACTCAATCTCACGGTCGGCGCCTTCGGGGTCGTAACGGTCTTTTAAATTATGGCCGAAAATACGGGCAAAACTCTGCCAAAAGAAGGCCGTAAGTTTCCCGCGTAAATCATTCACCAATTCATAAGAGGTATTTCCCGTTTCTCTATCAATCAATTTAATTAAAATGCGCCCCTCAGACATGCTGAGCTTTTTCAACTCATCTCCAAATTCGGTTTTCAGCTCTTCTTCAATTTGTTTATAAAACTTCTTTTTTTGCCGTTTAGATTGTACCGTATCCAGTATAGAGGCAAACTCATTGAGCTTAACACCGGCGAGTTTGGCATAAGGAAAAACCTTGATGACCTTCTTTTTCAAACGGGAATATTTACGCTCGGCACGTTTGGTTTTAAACGTTCGTTTTTCCCAAATATCAACAGGTTTCAATTGAAAAAAAGGCATGGTATCACCGTCCACAATTACACCGCGCACAGTAATTTCACCCTCTTGGGAGAACCCCAAACAAGCAAATAAAACCAATAAAAAGCCTACTACTATTTTTTTCACGTTCACAAAATAAAAACAATAAGCGTACCTAAATGCGCTTTACCGCTATTTCATAACACTTAACTTATCAAGAATCGCAAAAACGGCCGGGCAAACCTCGCTGTTTCGAACCGTTAAATTCAAAATACCCTGCATATTTTTTCTATTTGTATGCGGATATTCACGACAAGCCTTTGGACGCACTTCATAAATTGAACAATAATGGTCAGAATCCAAAAAAGGGCAAGGTGTTTTTTGAAACACAAAATCGCCGTCTTCATCCATTCTCAAATATTTTTGCGTAAAATCTCCCGCCGGGAGCTTTAAATGTTTGGCTATTCTGTCAATATCTTTTTGCAATACAATAGGGCTTGTGGTTTTGCAACAATTTGCGCAAGACAAGCAAACAGGCTCATCAAAAGCCTCATTATGCAAATCGTGAAAAGCACGATCTACAAGGCCTTTTTTCTTTTTCTTCAATGCGGCCGCTGTTTTTTTAAACACTTTGCGCTTTGAGGCCGCCAAATCCTTTAATTTTGAAGTTTCGGGAAATTCCATTGTGCAAATTTGAGAATAAATGAGCAAAGCCAAAAAGTATTATATTTTTCACAAGCCATACGGTGTTTTTTGTGCGTTCACCAATGAACACGGCAAAAAAGATTTAAGCCGGGTAATCGACGTACCTCGGGATGTTTATCCCGTTGGCAGATTAGATGAAAATAGCGAAGGCCTGTTGTTACTTACCAACGATAAAGCCGTGAATCACCAACTGCTCAATCCGCAATTTCAACATAAGCGTTCCTACCTCGTGCAGCTGGAGGGGCAAATTGATAAAACAGCCTTAAAGCAATTGGAAAAAGGAGTGGTAATTTCGATTTCGGGGAAACCCTACACCACACTACCCTGCAAAATAACCAAAACAAACGTCAAAAAGCTCCCCCCTTGCAAGCAACGCATTGATTTTGAAAAAAGTAAGGGCACATCAGCCGTAAAACTCACATTGCACGAAGGTAAAAACCGGCAGGTACGCAAAATGTGTGCTGCGGTGGGCTTTCCTGTGGTACGTTTAATCAGAACCAAAATTGAACAACTGCACCTCGCCGATTTGCCCGCCGGTGACTCAAAAAAATTGTCCCGCCCCGTTTTTTACCGCAGTTTGAATTTGACAACGGTATAAACAAATACCTGTCACCGCTGTACTACATTTGCAAATAGAAAAGTACCCCATGAACTCAAAATACGACGTAGCTGTAATTGGAGGAGGAATTGTAGGCGCCGCAACTGCCTTTAAACTGCAAAGGCGGTACCCGCAAAAAAGAATTTTGCTCATAGAGAAGGAAAAAGAACCTGCTTTTCACCAAACGGGTAACAACTCGGGTGTAATACATTCCGGATTGTATTACACCCCGGGTAGTAAAAAAGCAGAGAATTGTGTCCGCGGCAGAAAAGAACTAGTGAAATTTGCTCGCGAGTATAACGTTCCCCACGACATTTGCGGAAAATTAGTAGCAGCCGCCACTCCTGATGAAATCCCTCAATTAGAACGTATTTATAACATAGGTCTTCAAAATAAAATTGAGGGAATTGAAAAAATCACCGGCGATGAAGTGAGAGATATTGAGCCCTTTTGCAAAGCTGTGGCCG
>CAJXMT010000221.1 GCA_913056155.1 uncultured Cryomorphaceae bacterium | reverse complement strand
CTACATTTTCCTTTTCGTAAACTACGCCCAATGCCGAATAATCGTCGGCAGTTACGGGCCGTATTTGAGGAACGCTGCCTTTATGCGCGAAGTGTAAAAACCGATTTTTGTCACTGTTGTAACCGTAAACACCCGCTGTATCGGCAAAAAAGTACGCTTCTGAATCCTCTTTGAATAAAGCAGATGCAAAAAACGTCACCGGCTTGTAAAACGATTGCATTTCTATTTTGGTTAACTCGTTATTCAAATTGAGTTTGTAAATAACACCGTTGGAGTCTGCTGTTACAATATGACTCAACTCTCTGCTGAAGCCCTCATGAACAAAAAAGCTCGAGTTGTCATGAACGGGTAATTTTTGTTGAAACTCAATGCGCTCCTCACCGCGTCGATTCAAGGCTGTAACGCTCCCGTCTTCCAAAACAGTTATCAAATAATCTTTCTTTTTAACGGCTATATGACTAATGGGAACTACGGCTTTGGCTTCTTTCGGCTTATAAATCCAACCCTTTACCTGTTCTCCCTTTTTATTGAAATTGAGAATTTCTCCGGTTTGCAGTCCGGCAAAAATACGCAAATCACTATTTTGATCATAATCAACTACGCTGATGCCTGAGGACGCAGGAACATCAAAATTAAGCGGATAGCCTGAAACTTCATTTCCCAACCTGTCGATTAAATGTAATTTCAGCGGCGTATTAAAAAGCAATTGCAGCTTGTTGTTATCGTACCGGTCTATTTGGTAAATATCACTAATAATAGGCGCCTCTAATTTTTTAGACCAAAGTATTTTTCCGGTATTACTGATGAGGTAAACCGTATTTTTATGAGTTTGCACAAACAGCTCTTTCGCATCCGTATTGTGATTGGTCACTACAGCGGGTTTTCCTGAAAGTGAGGAGTCCAGTGCCAGTTCCCACAAGGAGTGCGATTGTTTTTTTGTTTCCGGATTGTGGCGCAGTAACAAACTGTGATAAAAAAGTCTCTCTTTCTCTACAGTCCATTGCAGGGCTATTCCGCTAAAATTGCGAAACGTTGTATCAAATCGAGTAACCAAGCTCTCTGTATAATTATGCAATACATTATGGAGGGAACTTTTGACGTATCCCGGTTTCAGGTAGATTAAAATATTGGATTCTCGAGAGAGGGAACGGTCAAATTTTTGATAATCCTCGTCGTTTTCCATTGTTCTTCCGGCCAAGTAATCATTAATTAAGCGCTTTAAATTCTCACGGGAAGGGGAAAAGAGGATATACCTGTTGATGATGGTGTAATGGGTTTCCTCAAAATTTTCAAAAAGTGAACCCAAAACGCTTGGTAAAATACCGTTAACTGCCGGCTTTTTAATTTCAAAACCCGCGTACATTTCTTGATCTTTATTGTCACTTACTTGATCTAATAACGCACCGGCCTCTTTCTCATTTGCAGTTTTGAAAATAGCAAAGTAACCGGCGTCATCAACTAATGCGGGGTCGTTCCTGTAGCCTACAGCAAATTCGCTTTCGATCCAAGAGGCTATTGATTTCTCCACGTTGATATTGAGTCGGTCACTCAAATCGTTTAAGTGTGAATCTCTTTTATATTTTAATTCGTGTGCTTCCAAGTATCCTTTGTAGTTTTGGTACCACTTGTCAAAATTAGAAAATCCAAAATGAACAAAGCCTGCCGTGCTCTCCGGCATAATTTCCAAAATTCCGCGGTTGTGTGCAGTTTGATTATGGAAAAGAGAAAGGAAATCGGGTTTTTGGGGTCTGCTTTGTGAAAATCCGTTCAGCATCCATTCGTTTGATTTTATTGAAACATCCAATGCACTCCAGCCTCCCAGTTCGCCTGCAATTTTTGCATAGGGCTTTTCGGTTCTGACCATTAGGGAAATTACTTTTGGAGTATTTATAAAAATGTGACCGTTATCTACTTTCCCCGTGGTTTTGTACAGTTCCAAAAATGAACTGTCTGCTAAAATACTTGACTCGTCAGCTGTTCGATCCATCGCTGCTTTTACGGCATTTCGGTCAGTTGAAGCCACTGCCAAGTTGTGCTTAAAATGAAGATACATAGTGAAACGGCCGGGTGTAATTTCCAAATTACCATCTTCTGTTTTTTTGGCGGGCAGCCTTTTTTCTATGGCCGGTATAAAATCCCCGGCAGATGTACCTTCGCCGGTATTGAAAATCCAAACAGGGGCATATTCATTTTTTACGGGTTCAACGGCAAAGCATGCGCTGTGGTTGGCGAGAAGCTCGCTCAAAACGGGCTCGGCTTTTAGCGCAGAATCTACCTCGTTCATCGCCGAGTTAAGCTGCTCAATTTTTGTGATGTTTTTAAGTTCTTCCCAAATGACGGAGTTGTGTGCTATGCGGTTGCGGGTTTTTTGAAAATTGTTGTTTTCCCAAATTAACAAGGCTTGGGGTGATACGGCGTGCAAACTATTGAGTGTTTGTGAGCCTTGATTTTTAAGATGATATAAAAACCAACTGCCACCTAAAAGAGCAGCCGCAATGAAAAAATAAAGCAGTAATTTACGTAGCATAGCGGTTATTTTAATACTTGAACTTGTATGGGGATCGTTTCTTTTGGCCATTCACGGTTATCAACCTCGACTTGATTCATTTCCTCTACCACCTCCATGCCGTCAATTACCTTTCCAAAAACGGTGTGGTCATTATCTAAGTGCGGATTTCCGCCTTCGGTAGCATAAACTCGGCGTTGGTGAGCATCAAGTGATACATCGTATTCTTCTTCAACTTGTTGGAATGCTGCGGGCGATTGTTGACGACCTAAATTAATGAAAAACTCGTAACAGGAGGATCGCTTTTCGGGATTCCCTTTGTACTGCCTTGCCATGGCTACACTACCGTAGCGATTAAATAAGCTGTCGTTAGGCTCGGGTCTTAAAGTGTATTTACCAATGTCGGCTCTGAGCTGTTGTAAATCATAATCGTCTGAGTTTCCGGCTTGACAAACAAAACCCGGAGCCACTCGGTAAAATTCTGTGTCGTCAAAGTAATTGAGATCTGTAAGGTACAGGAAATTTGCCCTGTGAACCGGCGTTTGTTCATAGAGTAGAATATCAATATCACCAAATTTCGTGGAGATGCGCACAGTGTTGCGAGAATCACCTTCCACATAATCGAGGAGAAAGGCTTCGGCCGTTTCAGTTGTCAACGGTTCGGGGCTGTTTTGCTGTTTTATTTCCTTTCGCCCCTTTGTTTCCTTCAGTTTTTTTCCCTTTTGGTCAGAGCCTTTTTGCACTCGTTCGTCGTTGCCTTTCGGTTCTGATGAACACGCTGAAAAAAGCAAAGAAAAGATGATTACAGTTGAGATGCTTATAATTTTCATGATGTTCCTGCAAAGAATTCGAAATAGGGCAAAATTACACAGGTTCTTGAACTTGAAAAGGTAAGTAGAGGTTATGATGAAATAATCTTTGCGTTTTATGTGGTTTTGAAAGATTTGCGGTGGAGCGGTGAAGTTCCGTGCTGCGCAATAGCCGCTTTATGCTTAAGCGTTGGGTATCCTTTATTTTGAGTCCAGTTGTACACGGGAAATTTTTCACTTTGTTTTTCCATATACGCATCTCGGTGCGTTTTAGCGAGGATTGAGGCAGCCGCAATAGAAAAATATTTACTGTCTCCTTTTACAAAGCAGGTGTGCGGTATGTCGGGCATGGCATGAAAGCGGTTGCCGTCGATTAAAAGGTGCCCCGGTTTTACTTTCAGTTTGTCCACAGCTGAGTGCATAGCTTTTATTGAGGCATTTAAAATATTGATTTCATCAATTTCAGCCGGCATGCTGTCGATTTCAATACGCATTTTAGAAGCGCATTCATCCATCAGGTCGATGGCCTTGTCGGGCAGTTTGCGGTCGTT
>CAJXMT010000220.1 GCA_913056155.1 uncultured Cryomorphaceae bacterium | reverse complement strand
ACCGCCGAAGATGTGGGCATGACTACCAAAGATATGGAGTACATCAGTATGGAAACAGAGCATGTGGTGGGAATTCCCGAATCATTGGGCGGCGGCGGAGACCCCTCACCCGTTACAGCTTACGGCGTTTATTTAGGTATGAAAGCCGCTGCGAAAAAGGCCTATGGTTCTGACCAACTCAAAGGAAAAAAAGTAATGGTACAGGGAGCCGGCAATGTGGGTCGATACCTCATTGACCACCTCATGAAAGAAGATGCACAAGTGAGTATTGCCGACATTTTCGACGACCAAGTCAAACTCGTTACCGACAAACACAAAAAAGTTGAAGTACTTGATCCTAAAAGTGTTTACAATCAAAAGTGCGATATTTATGCTCCTTGTGCATTGGGTGCTACGGTAAATGACGACACGTTGAAAACTTTGGAATGTGATATTATTGCCGGTGCGGCTAACAATCAACTTCAAGATGAAGAAAAACACGGTAATGCGTTAAATGCTCGCGGTATTATTTACGCTCCCGATTTTGTAATTAATGCCGGCGGACTCATAAACTGTTACTCCGAATTAGAAGGATACAACCGCAAGCGCGCTATGGAACAGTGTGAAAACATATTCAACACCACAGCGAGTATTATTAAAATTGCCAAAGAAGAAAATATACCTACCTTTAAAGCCGCTAATCGAATAGCCGAGGAGCGCGTCGAACAAGTAGGACGAATAAACTTGGGACTGTAAATGAATAAAATTGTTCCCGGAATCATCAACAGGCGTTACTTGCGCGTAAAAGCTTTTCAAGCTATTTACGCACAACAAATTGAAAGTACCGACTACGGAGTAGGCAGAACCAATATGCTCAAAGGTATTGCTCACATTTACGATTTATACTTGTACTTGCTGCAATTGGCTGTTGAAGTTCATCACAGGGCAGAGCTCAATATTGAGCTCAATAAAAACAAGCGAATCAAAACCGCTGAGGACGACTCCCCCAACCTCAAGTTTGTCAACAATAAGGTTCTTTTAATTTTACGCGAAAACGAGCCGTTTCAAAAAGAAATAAGAGAACACAAGATCGATTGGGGTTTTGAAAGCGAAAACATCAAAAAGTTGTGGCGCAAAATACGGGACAGCAACATGTACAAAACGTACATGGAGGGTACAACTCAAACTTTTGATGAAGACCAAAACTTTGCAGTTAAGATTTTTAAAAAGCACATTGCCGAGTTTGAGATTTTACACGACTACCTTGAAGATGTGAGCATATACTGGCAAGACGACTTGGGCTTTTTGATCGTCAACGTTTTTCAAACCATTCAAAACCTCAAAGAAAACACCCAACCCGAAGACAAAATTCTATTTCCGCTGCACAAAAATAAAGAGGACGAATTGAAATTTGTCACCGATTTGTATCGCAAAACACTCATCAACAGCGATGAACTAGATAAAACCATTGATCGCTTTACCATAAACTGGGATTTAGATCGCATCGCTAAATTGGACACCATTTTGATGAAAATGGCACTTTGCGAAATGATATACTTTCCCTCTATACCACTTAAAGTAACAATAAACGAATACATTGATTTAGCCCGCGAATACAGTACGCCCAAATCGGCAAAGTTTGTGAACGGCGTATTAGATAAAATGTCACAAACACTCAAAAGCGAAGGCGTTATTGTAAAATCGGGACGTGGATTATTGAATTAAAAATCAAACAAAAAGATGAAATTTACACATACACTATTTTACTCCCTAGCTATACTGGCAGCCGCATCGTGCGGTAATGATGCCCCTAAATCCATCACGCCGGATATGGTGAAAAATGACGCCACTGCAGATGAATCAGCACGCGAAGAAAAACGCCCCGTGATGGAATTTGATTCTTTGGTGAAAGACTTTGGCACCATTACCCAAGGTGAAAAAGTGACCAAAAAATATACGTTTACCAACACCGGTAATGCCGAATTAATCATCACCTCTGCCAAAGGATCTTGCGGCTGTACGGTGCCGAGTTATCCGCGAAAGCCCATTTCACCCGGTGAGTCGGGAGAAATTACGGTGCGCTTTGACAGCCAAGGTAAAAACGGCAAACAGCACAAAAAAATACACATTGTGGGCAACACCACCCCTCCCAATAATACATTGGCCATTAAAGGTGAAGTTGTTGCTCCGGAACTCATTGAAAATTAATACTTTTACATTTTAAAATCAGAACACGAATAACATGAACGAATTATTGCAACAATTTGGACCACTGCTTTTAATCATTGCAGTCTTTTACTTTTTCATCATCAGGCCGCAAATGAAAAAGGCCAAAGAAGCCAAAAAATTTAAAGAGAGCCTGAGTAAAGGTGATCACGTAGTAACCATTGGCGGAATTCACGCTAAAATAGCCGAAATTGAAGATACCACCGTTGTATTGGATTTAAACGGTAAACTTCGCATAACTGTTGAGCGATCAGCTATTTCACCCGAATATTCAAAAGGAACGGGGGAATCAACACTGGCGCAACAAGGCGGAAAAAAATAACAGCCTTCCGAGAAGCTCTTTTGAGCTTCTCGGATTTTACAATACATGAAAATCCTCGGTATTCACATATCATCAGGCATTCTAAAAGCGCTGCGTCCGCGCCGGGGTTTTTACGTATTTTTAGTTTGCCTCGCGATAGCCTCGGGTTTTTGGTTACTCAATTCACTTACCCACGAATACAGTGTAACTGTGGATATACCCGTAAAGTACGACGGTTATAACGAGGATTTCATTATTTCCAATTCACCGCCTCAGGAACTTCACTTTACCGTACGGGGAGAGGGATTCACCCTCCTTTCAAAAACACAATCAGGTAGTTACGACACCCTAGTGATTGATGTAACGCGCTTTATGAACGAACCTGTAGAAAGCGGTGACTTGTATTCTGCTGCATTCTCCGTTAAACAACTCAAACAAAACATCACATCAGCTGCGGGCAACAGACTCAGTTTTGAAGATGTTGATTTGGATTCTATTCACGTTACTTTGGAACGAAAAGTCACCCGATCAATTGCTGTTGAAAAACCTTTTGGCATTGTCCCGGCCTCACAATATGCATTTCGGTCAGAACCCGTTCTCAGTCCGGATTCCGTGTTGATTTCCGGTCCTAAATCTGTTTTAGACACCATCCGCAGCATCAAAGCCGAAGTTCCCGAAATAAAAAATGCCGATCAATCTCAAGCCTTTGATATTTCGCTGAACATCCCGCATCACCAAGTAAAAGTTGAACCTGAAAAAGTACACCTCAGTTTTGAAGTTGAGCCGCTTACTGAGGGTGAATTCCTTATTACCATTGAGCCGCAATTTGTACCCGATTCACTTGAAGTTTCCCTCTACCCTTCAACTGTAAACATCCGCTTTGCCGCCGGCCTGTCCTATTTTGACAATGTAAATTCTGAAGATTTTAAGGCTTATGTAGATTGTAGCGCTATTACAGATAATAACAGAAACAAACTGATGGTACATCCTGAGACTTCCAAAAACATCAAAATTGTTACCCACACACCTGAGCAAGTGGAATTTTTAGTGCGAAAAAGATGATTAAAGCGGGTATTACAGGAGGAATAGGAAGCGGAAAAACAACTTGTTGCCAATTATTCGAAGCAAAACGCGTACCTGTTTACTATGCCGATGTTCGTGCCAAATCACTTTACGTAGAAAACCCGAATGTGAAAAAAAAAGTTGTTGATTTACTGGGCGCAGAGGCTTACCAAAATAATCAACTCAACCGCGCATTCATAGCAGACCAAGTATTTAACGATAAAAATTTATTGCACCAACTCAACGGTATTATACATCCGGCAGTAGGAGCAGATTATCAAAAATGGTTGGAAAAACATAA
>CAJXMT010000219.1 GCA_913056155.1 uncultured Cryomorphaceae bacterium | reverse complement strand
GCCTTACCCGGCTTTGGCGAGGCCGGCATTGCAGGTGCCCTGTTACTTACTACCGGACTCGTTTTAGCCATGGTTGAAAATGTGGGATTGGATTTTTCGGGTGTGGATACGGGGAACTTTACGCAATCACTACTTACCGTACTTATTGCACTTTTAGGGTCTATGGTTTTGGCCTTGGTAGTGGGTGCCAAGCTCTTGAATAGCGGAGCCTTAAAAAAAATTGTACTCAACTCAGTGCAGCAAAAAGAAATGGGCTTTGTGAGTAATCCGTCTATAAGTAAATCACTGCACAAAAAAACAGGTATTGCTACAACAGATTTGCGCCCGGGCGGCAAAGTGAAAATTGAAAATGAATATTATGATGCTGCCTCACTCGAGGGATTCATCCCCGCAGGTACTGAAGTTTTAGTGGTTCACTCCGATTCATTGCAGGTAAAGGTGCGCAAGGCCGAGGATGATTGACGGTTCCCGTTGAAATAATTAAGTGCAATATTCGTTTTTTAGCATCTTAAAATAAAACAGTAGGCCGGTGTTGTCGTTAGTATAATACTCTTGGTCAAAACCGAAACGCCAATTCATAAAGCGGTGGAATTTGCGTAAAAATCAATACCTTTACCGCGCAATAAGGTATGCTTAAATTTAGAAGATTAACACAAAACGAGCTTAAATCATTTCAAAAACAGTTTATTGAGTTTTTGAGAAAGCACAATCTCAATCAAGAAGATTGGAATATGATGCAGCGTCGTGAACCTTCTAAGGCCAAAACCTTAATTGATATTTTTAGTGATATGGTATTTTATTCCATACTCTCAAAAAGCCCGTGTTTAGAGCGCATAAATCCCAAGGAATTTAAAAGTTACCGATTTTTAGAAAGTAAAGTCATTGCCATTTGTGCTAAAATCAAAGCCGATTCCCCGCACTCTTTTGATAAAAACAATCTCAATGAAGTATTGGGAAAAACGTTATTGAACGATAACCTGGAAGTGTTTAAGGCTGAAAAAGATTTTGATAATAACCGCGAGCAGGAGATGTTTAGGTTTTTGAATGACGGATGCTACCCCGCCGATGAGTCCAACTTTGAGTTATTGGCCGATTGGATTTCCTAAAGGCGCTGCGCTGTAGGCCGGCAAATATGTTCCCGTATTGAAGGCACCCGCCTTCTTTTTTTGCGATGAAACGCTTACTTTCGCGAGAATATTTTTCTAAACCATGATAGACTTAAGGAGCGATACCGTCACTTTGCCCACGCCTGAAATGAAAGAGGCTATGATGCGCGCCAAGGTGGGTGACGATGTTTACGGCGAAGACGAAACCATTAACAAACTGCAACAAAAAGCAGCTCAAATGTTTGGCTGCGAGGCCGCGCTGTTTTGTCCATCCGGCACAATGACCAACCAAATAGCCGTTAACGTGCACACCAGCCCGGGTGATGAGGTGATTTGCCACGCCTACTCTCACATATATAACTATGAAGGTGGCGGCGTTGCAGCCAATTCAGGCTGTCAAGTAAGGTTGATTCACACCCCGCGCGGCGTATTTACCGCAAAAGATGTGGAAGCCTGCATCATGCCGCTTGCCGATGCCCACGCAGCGCACACCGCACTGGTGAATATTGAAAACACCTGCAACAAAGCCGGCGGAACGGTTTGGGATCTGACCGAAATAAAAAATATCGCCAAACTCTGTAGAGAAAAAAATCTCAAGTTGCACCTCGATGGTGCTCGGCTGTTTAACGCATTAGAAGCAAGCGGCGATGACCCTAAGGAATACGGTAAAATTTTCAATTCCATATCTATCTGTTTGTCAAAGGGCCTGGGCGCTCCAGTTGGCTCTTTGCTGCTGGGAGATGCAGCTTTTATCGCTCAAGCTCATCGAGTGCGCAAGCGCTTGGGCGGCGGAATGAGACAAGCCGGGTTTTTGGCTCAAGCCGCGATTTATGCGTTAGATCATCATGTTTCTCGACTCACTACCGACCGCGAACGCGCTTTACAAATTGCAGAGGCTTTGCGAAAAAACCCCGAGATCAAAACCGTAAAAACACCGGAAACCAACATCGTGCTTTTTGAGGTTGAAGATGTCCCGCAAACACTGAAAAAACTTGCTCAAGCCGGTATTCAATCCGGTCCGATGGGGACGGGAACCGTTCGTTTCGTCACCCACCTTAACCTCACTGATGCCGATATTGAGAAGGTGTGTGAGGTGTGTGAAGAGTTGTGATGTTGGTCAATTCAAGTTAGTTCCGATTCTGCAGGGAAAAGGGGTAAAAACCTCTCTTTCGGTCGGAGTGTTCCGGCCGCGTCTTTTGTTCAACCCTCAAACTAAAAAGAAAATCACCGGGTTATTGCTCACTGTTCAAGGTCTCTTCAAACCAAACACCCTCAACCATGGAATATGATGAGTAGCTGTATGATTTGAGGTTGAGATTTTCGATAGTGGTTTTGGTGAGCAGGGCGGCGATATGAATAGTATCTACGCGCATCTCGGGAATACCCGGCGTAAGCAATCGCTCCGATTCATCAGATGCAATGAGTTTTTTAAGTGTTTCGGGAAAACGTTCGTCAAACGGGTAAGCTACCGGTTCTTTTTTCACTTCGGGCTCATCTTCTAAATGCTCACCGGATTTAATGATTTGGTAAAAAGTTTTGAAGGATCCGCTGCATCCGATGATATGTTGGCAGGGGAAGCGAGCAAGTGCTTCTTGCAGGTTACGCGTAGTTTCGTAAATGTAAAACTTGATATTTTCCCTATCTATGGGTCTTATTTTACCCGGAATTTCAAATTTTTCAAGAAGGGTACCTACGCCGTGGTTGTAACTGTGTTTGTAAAGTATTTGGTTTTCATCAGCGATGATGTATTCGGTACTTCCGCCTCCGATGTCCATAATCAAAACAGGTTGCGCACCGAGCTTGACCGCGTTTTTAACGCCGTAGTAGATCAACTCGGCCTCACGGTTACCGGAAATAATTTCAATGTCTAATCCCAATTCTTCGCGTACCCGGTTTGTGAGTTCGGTACTGTTATCAGCATTTCGAAGTGCGGCAGTGGCAAAGGCTTTCAAGGTTGTACATTCGTATCCTTTTGCCAGGGTTACGGCTTTTTTTAAAGCTTCGAGCGTTCTTTCGGCAGCTGCGTCGGTGATTCGGTTCTGACCAAAACTGCCTTGGCCCGTTTTGGTGGGAAATATACGCTTGTGTACGAAAAGCGGTGTGTCGTCCTCGGTGTTTCGAATAACCAACAGTTTCACGGTGTTGGTGCCGATATCTATAATGCCGGTGAGTTTAATCATGGTATCTTACCCATTTCCAAAGTTCTTTATAATTGACTTTTTTACCGTACATGAGTATGCCCGTGCGGTATATTTTAGCAGCAATCCACAAGGTGAGTAAAAAGCCCAAGACCAAGAGTACCATGGATAAAATAAGTTCCCAATATTGGGAGCTGTCCAATCCGATGGCTACGCGCTCAATCATGATAATGGGCGAGGTTAACGGAATAAGTGACGCCCAAAAACCGGCTTTACTGTCGGGGTTCTCCATAAGTGTGATGGCGATGAAATAAGCCGCCATGAGTGGAATGGTGACGGGAATCATGAATTGTTGCGAGTCGGTTTCATTGTCTATAGCTGCCCCGATTGCTGCAAATAAGGCACTGTAAAGCAGGTAGCCGCCCATGAAGTAAAACAAGAATAGACCCAACATTAAAGGCCAGTTGATACGGTTGATGAAGTGATCGGGATGAATAATGTCACTAAAATTCACGGTGTCAGGTGCGAGCTTTTCAGCCTGTTTCAATTGCTCGGGTTTTTGAACTTGCTCCTGTGTGCTGAGTTGATCCAGTTTGTTTTGAAAAAGAAGCGTTTGCGAAACGGTGACCAATACCCCGGTGAGTA
>CAJXMT010000218.1 GCA_913056155.1 uncultured Cryomorphaceae bacterium | reverse complement strand
GCGAGATGCACCGGAGCGCGCGTTGGCTGTCCTGAAAAAGGATGCGCAGACTGAGTCGTTACCGGCACTGCATTGGTTACTCGCCTCAGAGGCGGCGCGCCGTACGGAAGAATTTGCAGTGTCTGAGGACTATTTGGCCAAAGCTGAACAGTTGATATCGCATGTGCCGAAACCGGTACAAGTCGAGCGTCCACCGACTGAGTTTAAAGCGCTACTCAAGTCACTCAAAAAGCACTGGCGTGAGGATTGGGCCTTATTGCTGGAGTCCGTGGGTTCAGAAGATGCGTTGACGCGGTTATCGCAGCTCACATCGTTGAACCAGCACATCCAGACTTCGGTGTCCTTGGAGATCGTACAGGCACGCTTGGCGTTACGCGCGTCACTCGAGGCCGAGGCGAGCCATCACATCGCGCAAGCCAAGGCGCTGGACCCCGAACATCCGTTGGTTTTATTACTGGAGATTGAACAGGCAGCTGGCACGTCGGATGCACTGGAGCATATGCGCGCTCAGTACATTCCCGCAGTGTCTTAACGCTTCTTCATCGACTGGAAGAATTCTTCGTTTGTGGTGGTGGTCTTCATCCGATCCACTAAGAATTCGATGGCTTGGAGGTCTTCCATTGAATCGAGCAGTTTGCGCAAAATCCACATGCGTTGCAATACGTCTTTATCCAGCAACAAGTCGTCGCGACGTGTTGAAGAGGACGTGAGGTCAATTGCGGGGAATATGCGTCGGTTGGCAATTTTGCGATCCAATTGCAACTCCATGTTACCCGTACCTTTAAACTCTTCAAAAATAACTTCATCCATTTTTGAGCCTGTATCGATAAGTGCTGTAGCCAAGATGGTAAGTGAGCCGCCGTTTTCGATATTCCGCGCCGCGCCGAAAAACCCTTTGGGCTTGTGAAGTGCGTTGGCATCAACACCGCCCGATAATACTTTACCCGAGGCGGGTGATACGGTATTGTAGGCCCTGGCCAAGCGGGTGATGGAGTCGAGTAATATAACTACATCGTGACCCGATTCTACCATGCGTTTAGCTTTTTCCAATACAATACCGGCAATTTTTACGTGGCGGTCTGCAGGTTCATCAAATGTGGAGGCAATAACTTCGGCATCTACGTTGCGTGCCATATCGGTAACCTCCTCGGGGCGTTCATCAATAAGTAGAATGATGAGGTATGATTCGGGATGGTTGTGCGCAATGGCATTTGCCACTTCTTTTAAAAGTTGAGTTTTTCCCGTTTTAGGTTGTGCAACGATTAAGCCTCGCTGGCCTTTCCCGATGGGCGTAAATAAATCGATAATGCGGGTTGAAATTCCCGATTGAGGATGTCCCGTTAATTGGAACTTTTCTTGAGGAAACAGCGGTGTCAGGTAATTAAAAGGCTCGCGGTCTCTTACCTCAGCCGGTGTTCGGCCGTTTATTTTATTCACCTTTAAAAGCGGGAAGTATTTTTCACCTTCACGTGGCGGGCGCACAGTGCCCTCCACATTATCACCTGTTTTAAGGCCGAACAATTTGATTTGCGATTGGCTTACGTAAATGTCATCGGGCGAAGGCAGGTAGTTATAATCTGAGGAACGCAAGAAGCCGTAACCGTCATTCATAATTTCCAAAACACCTTCGTTGGAAACAATGCCTTCAAAATCATAATCTAAGCCGTCATCTCTTCGCTTTTTGCGTGGCTTGTCGTGACCGGGCCGATTGGAGTTCTCGTGACGGGAATTTTTACCCTTGTGTTGATCGTCTCGGTTGCGTTTATCATCCCGAGGTTGATTTTGTTGATCTTTTGGAGTGTTGTCTCTTTCTTTTCTCGGGTTTTTTTGATCTCCGCGGTCACGGGGTGGATTTACGCGTTTTTTGGAATCATCTTGATCGTTGGAACGGCGATTATCTTGAGAATTTGACTTGTTATCTGCTCTATCATCACTTTTGGGTCGCGAATCTTTTTTTGTATCCGGGGCTGAATTGTCGGGTTTTTTTTGAGCGGGTTTGCGGCGCTCAGTACGTTCCGCACGCTCGGGGCGTTTTGCGGGTTCTTTTGCTTTGCGCGGCTTAGCCGGTTCTTTTTCGGGCGCTTTAGATTCTGTTTTGATGGGAGACAGTGGTTTAACAGCTTGGTGATCGAGAATTTGGTAAACCAAGTCTTGCTTTTTGAGTTTGTTAAACCCTTTAACTTCAAGTTGTTTAGCTATCTCTTTAAGCTCTTCAACTTTTTTGTTGTTAAGTTCAATGATGTCGTACATGTACTATGTAAATTAGAATAAATCGATTGTGTTATGATTTTGAACATTTTGCAGTTATTCAACTGCTCCGTTCTCGTTCAACTTTTTGAATAGGAATTTGTTTTTGAATCAATGAAGGAGACTCGGAAGAGCCTGCAATCTTTATTTGATGATGCAATGTTACAACTTTCTCTTGATACGGCAATAAATCGGTTTTGATTTTCTTTACTTTTGCGCCCAAAGAAAAGATATGTGGCAAAGAATACAAACACTCTATTTGGCAATCGGCATTATATTGGCCTTTGCGGGTCTTTTTACATCGGTGATTACGGTGGAACATGCAGCGGGAACTATTGAGATTACACCTCTATTATTCGATGCGCAGGGCGCCGGTTTTGGCGGTTGGCCGCTTTTGGTTTTATGGGGAGGCTTTGTATTGTTAACAGCAAGTGCACTGTTGAAATTTAAAAACCGCAAAGGGCAAATGAGGTTGGTACGGTATTCGTTTTTTATGTTGTTTTTAGTGGTGATCACTGAGCTGTCGCTTATTTATGTCTGGCGCTCGGGTTTGGCGAGTGACGCGGTTGTTTCCTATGGCGGTCATTTAATCATGCCGTTTGCAGCTTTTCTATTTAATTTTATGGCGCTTAAGCGTATTAAAAAAGATGATGACCTGGTCAAATCTGTAGATCGTTTGCGCTGATATTACAATGTTTAAAACCCAATAAATTATTCAGAACCCAATATCCGGAATATGAAATACGATATGAAAACGGTGAGTCGATTACTCCGAGCCGGCATTTTTTTAGCTGCCGCGTTTATTTTGCATACGGGTTGCGGTTCTGACCAAAACAATGATGCCGGCGATATGGGTTTTGGATACGAAAATGTAAAAATTACATCGGTGTATAAAGGTTGTACAGCCGGTGAAGACGGGTGTACCTATTATACGGTAGATTTTCCGGTGCTGAAAGGTTTTGACGGTGCAGACTCCATCAATCATGCAATCATGACGGGGTTTTTAGAGGTGAAAACAAAAGAAGAAATTCGTTACAACGCCGATGAATTTATTGAATTATATGAAAAAACCTATCGCGATGCTCCCGATGAAAGGTTGCCTTGGTACTATTTTTCTCAAACAGACGTACAATTGCTTTATGACAGTGTGGTACAAGTTCACATGAATATTAACGAATACACGGGCGGCGCTCACGCAAATTTTGGGGAATATTACCGCAATTACAATTTGAAGGGAGAGCAAATTGATTACTCGACTTTCACTGGTGAAATGACTAAAGGTGAATTGGAAAAAGAGTTGATGCGGGCTTTTATCGCTCAGTTTGACGAAGGAAAAAGTTTACTTTTAGAAGGGATCGTTCCACCCACCCAAAACTTTTTTCCGGTAGAGGACGGTGTTATGTTTGTATACAATCCTTATGACATTGCACCTTTTTCCGCAGGTGTGATCAAATTGAGAGTCTCGCGTCGCTGAGTATCCGCTTGAGAATAAATACATTGTTTTGAAGGGGCGCACAAAATATTATTCCCACAATATATCTCTTCATGTGCTTTCATAAAATATGATTTTTTTACAGAACAGTTTTTTTTGAATTTGGATTCCTCGTATTTCAAAAATTAATTTTACTTTCGAAACCCTAAACCAAGCACATGTCGATTTTAGTTGTT
>CAJXMT010000217.1 GCA_913056155.1 uncultured Cryomorphaceae bacterium | reverse complement strand
ATTTTACAACCTCCACCTTCATGCCCGCCATAACAGCGCTAGCCGGGTTCGTGCCGTGAGCAGATGAAGGAATCAAGCAAATATTACGGTGCGACTCATTATTGGATTCGTGAAAGGCTCTTATCACCATCAATCCGGCATATTCCCCTTGAGCTCCTGAATTTGGCTGAAAAGAGATGCTGTGAAACCCGGTGATTTCTGCCAGGTCCTTTCCCAACTCCTCAATCATTTCAGTGTAGCCTGCTCTTTGATTGGCCGGAGCAAATGGGTGAATGTTGGCAAAATCGGGGTTTGAAATCGGCATCAACTCCGAGGCCGCATTCAATTTCATGGTGCAAGACCCCAATGATATCATGGAGTGTGTAAGTGACAAATCCCTGTTTTCAAGCCGCTTTATGTATCGCATCAACTCCGTTTCCGAGTGATACAAATTAAATATTTCGTGCTCTAAAAATGAAGTGGATCTTTTATAAGGTTCTTCGGGCAGTGGAATTGGGTTCTGACCAAAAACAGCCTGATTGGAGGTGAGCGAATACGTAATTAAACCGGCTAACTCCTCTACATCATCTAAAGTAGTTGTTTCATCTAAGCTTATCGAAAATGAATTGTCGTTATAACGCAAATTGACCCCCTTCGCTTCAGCATCTGATTTGAGCTTTTGAATATCAGAGTGATCACAAGCTATTGTCAGGGTATCAAAGTGGCGGTTGTTCATCACCTTTAACCCTGCTTTTTCGAGGGATAATTTAAGGTTTCCCGTTTTATCATATACATCGCGCGCTATGGCAATGAGCCCTTCAGAGCCGTGATAAACAGCGTAGAAGCCGGCCATAACAGCCAAAAGAGCTTGAGCAGTACAAATATTGGAGGTGGCTTTATCACGCTTAATATGTTGTTCCCGCGTTTGTAATGCCATGCGGTAAGCGGGTTTCCCGTCCACATCTTTACTTACGCCAATGATTCTGCCGGGAATTTGTCTTTTAAACTTTTCAAAAGTTGCAAAATACGCAGCATGAGGGCCGCCGTTACCCATAGGAATACCAAAGCGTTGGGTTGACCCCACAGCACAATCAGCACCCATAGAGCCCGGTGACTTAAGCAACGCCAAACTCAAAACATCTGCAGCCATGCACACCATTATGTCATACTCATGTGCTTTTTCAATAAAAGATTCGTATTGATGCACCTCTCCGTTCACATCGGGATATTGAAGCATCGCGCCAAAGTACGTGCTATCAGCCACAAAATCTTCAGGAGCTCCGGTTACAATTTCAATCCCCAGCGGTACAGCTCTAGTACGCAAAACATCTAAAGTTTGCGGAAAAACATTATCACCGGCGAAAAACTTGACAACTCCGGCTTTTTTGGCTTTGCGTGAACGCGCGGCGTAAAACATCAACATAGCTTCAGCAGCAGCCGTTGACTCATCTAAAAGAGATGCATTGGCCAACTCCATATTGGTCAAATCCGCAATCATCGTTTGGAAATTGAGAAGTGCTTCTAACCTTCCCTGGGCAATTTCTGCTTGATAAGGCGTATATGCCGTGTACCAACCCGGGTTTTCCAAAACATTGCGCTGAATGGGTGAGGGTGTATGAGTACCATAGTACCCCATACCTATATAGTTTTTACAAACCTTATTCTTTTTACCCAATGCCGTAATGTGCTTCAAAAACTCGGGCTCAGTCATTGCCTTTGAAATATTCAACTGTTTTTTCAGCCTGATGGAGTCGGGAATCGTGTTGTGAATTAAATCCTCAACAGTATTAAAGCCCGTAGTTCTCAACATGTCCTCTTGAATTTTTTTTCGAGGACCGATATGGCGGCGTTCAAATCCGAATAAGCTCATATTTTTCAAATTTAATGGGGGCGGCAAAGGTAACTCAAATCTTTACTTCGCCGTTACAATGAAACATTTCTCCGGCTTGCAAAACGCAACTCATCCCACTTTGTTTTTAGCCGTATCATTATTTTGGTCAGAACCCGACAAATGCACCCCTTTACACTATGTTGTTCATCTGTAAACAAAGCGGGAAAAGATTCGCGCGGGCAAATCCCCGCTTCAATTACTGATGGCTATCTTTGCGGCTTAAAATATAAAATATGAGTACAGGTGACGATCTTTTGAAAAAAGTTATTTCCCACTGTAAAGAATACGGCTTTGTATTTCCTTCAAGTGAAATTTACGACGGGTTGAGCGCAACCTACGACTACGGGCCCAACGGAGTAGAGCTCAAAAACAACTTAAAAGAGTACTGGTGGAAGGCCATGGTGCAAATGCACGAGAATATTGTAGGTTTAGACGCTTCCATTTTTATGCACTCTTCTACTTGGAAGGCCAGCGGACATCTTGAGGCTTTTAACGACCCGCTTATTGACAATAAAGATTCAAAAAAAAGATACCGCGCCGATGTGTTAATCGAAGAACACATTGAGAAAATAAGAGCCAAAATCCAAAAAGAGGTAAAAAAGGCTGCTAAAAAATTTGGAGGGAGCTTTGAAGAGGCCATGTTCTTGGAAACAAATCCACGCGTTCAAAAATACCAAAATCAAATAGCATCCATTGAGTCTAAAATGAAACATTTACTGGATGATGAAGACTTAAAGGGCTTAAAACAACTCATTGAAGAGTTGGGTATTGCGGATCCGGTTTCGGGCTCCAAAAACTGGACAGACGTAAGGCAATTTAACTTAATGTTTTCCACTGAACTGGGTTCGGTGGCATCGGGCGCCAACAAAGTGTATTTGCGACCTGAAACCGCACAGGGCATTTTTGTGAATTTTGCCAACGTTCAAAAAACCGGCAGAATGAAAATCCCATTTGGTATTGCACAAACGGGAAAAGCTTTTCGAAACGAAATTATTGCACGCCAATTTATTTTTAGAATGCGTGAGTTTGAGCAAATGGAAATGCAGTTTTTTGTAAAGCCGGGTACTGAAATTACTCATTATGAAAACTGGAAAAAGAAGCGCATGAGGTGGCACGAATCATTAGGTTTAGGTTCTGAAAAATACCGTATTCACGACCACATTAAACTTGCGCATTATGCTAATGCCGCTTGCGACATTGAATATGATTTCCCAATGGGCTTTAAAGAATTGGAGGGTGTTCACTCCCGCACTGATTTTGACTTAAAAGGCCACGAAAAGGAGTCGGGTAAAAAGCTTCAGTATTTTGACCCCGAGGAAAACGAGAGTTACACACCCTACGTTGTAGAAACCTCAATTGGTCTGGATCGATTATTTTTAGCTGTAATTAGTGCCGCCTTTAACGAGGAAACTCTTGAAGATGGAACACAAAGAACGGTTTTGAACATTCCCACTTTTTTAGCTCCCGTAAAAGCCGTTGTTATGCCGCTTACCAAGAAAGACGGATTGCCTGAAAAGGCAAGAGAAATATTGAGTGCGTTACAGCCGAATATGATTTGTAAATACGATGAAAAAGACTCGATAGGTAAGAGGTACCGCAGGCAAGATGCAGTTGGGACGCCGTATTGCATAACTGTGGATCATGAAACCCTTGAAAATGGTACGGTCACCATTCGTGAGCGCGATAGCATGAATCAGGATCGCGTTTCTGCTCAAAACCTTACTGACTTGCTTCAAGAAAAAACGAATCAAGCTTCTATTTTATCGAAACTACATTAGATAGTTTGTCTGTTTAGAAAAGTTTGAACTTCTTTTTACGGCAAAGCTATATTGAATTGAGGCACCTGCGATATTTTGCACCTCGCCTATTAGGTAAGGTCAATTACTACTGCCAAAAAAACTATTTAGAATCATCAACTCCAAAAAGCCCGTGAAGTTCAGTATCAATTTTATGGATGATTAGTCCCAAATCGCTTTTATCCTCCTTAAAATTGTTGTCATCCACATCGATAATAAGTGCTTTACCTTCGTATGAGTTTATAAAAGACTCATAGCGTTCATTCAACCGTTTGAGGTAGTCAATACGTATG
>CAJXMT010000216.1 GCA_913056155.1 uncultured Cryomorphaceae bacterium | reverse complement strand
TTCTGTCGGCTTTATAATTGTGTGTGGTAACATAAATATAATCTTTGTTTTTACTGAGGTCAAAGCCGGGTTTGTAATTTTGATTAAGCACTTCAATATCATCACCGGTGAGTTGGTTATTGCGCAGTTTATTAAGCAGGTTGAGGAATTTCTCGTCTTTTTGACGGTAAATTTTCTCCAGTTCCACATAAACAGGCGGATGTTCTTTTAAAACCCGAGAGGCAAAAAAGAAAGAGCTGTCGTAAAAACGCTCGTAAATATCTTTTTCGTTGCGCGTAATCACAGGCGGCAGTTGATTTAAATCACCGATAAACAAAATTTGCAACCCGCCGAAAGGTACATTGCGGTTGCGTCTCACCGAGCGCAAAACCGTATCGATACAATCGGTTAAATCGGCGCGCAACATACTCACCTCATCAATAACCAATAATTCCAGTTCGCGCAATAGGGTCCGTTTGGGCGCTCCCATTTTCATGTTGCTGCGCACATTGCGCGGACCGTTAACTCGATCAGATTGACTCATGAGGTTTTGCGCCTCAGCTTCATCGGGTACAAAAATACCGAAGGGCAATTGCAATAATGAGTGCAAAGTGACTCCACCTGCGTTTATGGCCGCAATACCGGTTGGCGCGGCAATGGCGGTATTTTTATGCGTGTTTTGTTCCAAATGCCGCAGTAAAGTGGTTTTTCCCGTTCCGGCTTTACCGGTTAAAAAGATGTTTTTGTTGGTACTGTTGACGTACTCTAAAAGCAGTTCAGCATTTCCGGTGAAAGTATATTGTTCCATATTAAACGGTGGTTTGTGGCGATTTTAAAGTCTTTATCAAAAACTCATTATCGGGTTTCTTTGCAAATAAACGAAAAAAATGAGAGGTTTAAAAAAGCATTAAGGTTGGAATAGTTTCCATAATCAAATAATGCCATTCCCGCATTTAATAAAATGTTCGAACAGCATTCAATTCAACTTATCTTTAAAGCGTGTTCAATTGTATATTACTCAACCTCACTAAACTGCAAATCGACAAGTTTCTTGTACTCCCCACCGCGGTTCATGAGTTCACGGTGATTGCCTGATTCAATCAACTTTCCTCTATCCAATACAAAAATTTTGTCGGCATTTTGAATGGTGGCCAGTCTGTGTGCTATAATAATACTTGTTCTGCCCTTGGTAATCACATCAATGGCTTGTTGAATAAGGGTCTCCGATTCGGTATCCACACTTGAAGTGGCCTCGTCCAATATCAAAATACTCGGATTGTACACGTAGGCGCGAATAAAAGCCAAAAGTTGCCGCTGCCCCACAGAGAGCATAGCTCCGCGTTCCCTCACGTTAAAATCGTAATCACCGGGAAGTCGCATAATAAATTCGTGAGCTCCCACTAGTTTTGCGGCTTCAATTACTTTTTCTTTGGGAATACTATTGTTGCGCAATGTAATATTATCCAAAACCGACCCGCTGAATAAAAACACATCTTGCAATACGATGCCTACGTTTTTGCGCAAGTATGTTAGGGTGTAGTCCCTGATGGAATGGTTATCAATTTCAATACTCCCTTTTTGAAACTCATAACTGCGCGCAATCAAATTGATTACCGATGTTTTGCCGGCACCTGTTGCTCCCACAAAAGCTCCCGTTTCACCGGCTTGAATTTCAAAGGATAAGTCCTTGAGTATATAATCCTCATCCATGTAGGCCAAGTAAACGTTGCTGAATTTCACGTGCCCTTTCATCGGTTCTGATCGAGATATTGTGCCTTCATTTTCTATTTTAGCATCTGTATCCAGCACTTTGAACACACGTTCACCGCTTACCATGCCCATTTGCAACACATTGAATTTATCGGCAAGCTGCCTGATGGGCCTGAACAACATATAGATATAAAGAATAAAGGCCACCAAACCGCCGGGTGTAGTATCTCCCGAAATTACTGATTTTGCGCCCCACCAAACTAAAAGAGCTATGGAGGCCGCACTCAATATTTCAACAATGGGAAAAAACACGGCATTGGCCCAAACTGTTTTGATGTGGGCTTTTTTATGCTCTTCATTAATAGTCTTAAAGCGTTTGTACTCCCGTTGCTCGCGATTAAAAATTTGAACCACATTCATTCCTGTAATGTGTTCCTGCACAAAGGAGTTTAACGCAGAAACCGCGTTGCGCACTTCGCGAAATGCACGCTTTATGTAATTTTTAAATACAATGGTTGCCACAATGAGAATGGGGATGGGAATTAAACTGAACAGGGTGAGCTGCCAACTCGTGTAAAACATAAAGCCCACAACCACAATGAGTTTCAACACATCACCGATAATCACCAAAATACCTTGAGAAAAAATTTCGCTGATGGTTTCAATATCGCTAACGGCACGAGTGACTAACCTGCCTATGGGGGTACGATCAAAATACTTGAGTTTAAATCCTGTTATTTTTTGAAAGACTTCATTGCGCAAATCCCGTATAACCAATTGCCCCACTTTATTGGCTGAGTAGGTTTCCACAAACTGCAAGGCTCCCTCCAACAATAACAGTCCAATGAGCAACAAAGTGAGGTTGAGTAAAAGACTCGGCCTGGGTGTTATAATGGCATGATCAACCGTATATTGAATCAACCACGGGCGCAAAGGGCCCAAAACGGCCAACACTATGGTAAGCAGTCCTGTAGCCGCAAACAATCCCCTGTAGGGTTTTACGTATCTCAAAACCCGCTTGAGCAATTTAAAATCAAACGCTTTACCCGTTATTTCATTTTCAGGCATGAGGAACTGTATTTGGAATAGGTTTAAAAGCCGGCAAATAAGCGGCGGGATACTCAACATGTGAAAGATGTAATCCCCTCCCCGGAACTGAGTAGCCGGCTTTGCGCCTGTCTTTCGCTAAAATGACATTATTAAACTCGGTGATGGAAAGCCTGCCTGTTCCCACCTCTAACATGGTGCCTACGACGGCACGCACCATGTTACGCAAAAATCGATCTGCGGTGATTTCAAAAACCAACAAGTTATCACAAGTTCGCCAATGTGCATGTTCAACCGAACAAAGCGTTGTTTTGTTTTGAGCCCCGGCTTTACAAAAAGATGCAAAGTCTTTGTGCTGCAACAAAACCCGACACGCAGCATTCATTTGGTCAACATGAAAATCATCTTTATAATAAGCCGTGAACGGTGCTAAATAGGCGTTTTTTTCTCGAGATATATAATACGTGTAGCTGCGGCTGAGGGCTGAAAAACGAGCGTGAAAATCGCCGTAAACCGGCACCACTTTATAAACGGCAACATCAGCGGGCAGCATATTATTGAGTTTAAAGCGCAGCAAACTGCAATCCATTTGGTTTTCGACTTCAACATGAGCCACAAAATACTTGGCATGCACACCCGTATCTGTACGGCCGCAACCGTGAACCCGAACAGGACGGTTCCCATGTAATTGACTCAACCGATCTTCCAAAGTGCCCTGCACACTAACGGCGGCTTTTTGCACCTGCCAGCCGTGGTAATTTCCACCGTTGTAATGAAGTAAAAGGGCGTATTTCATGCTCGAAAAATGTGGCGCAAAAGTAGCAATTTGCAATGAGCCTGCGCGGGTGGAATTATGTATTCATTTTGGTCAGAACCGATGAGGCCATGCTCAACGCGTGGTTTGTGTTTGAAGCGGTGAAAGGTCAAAGGTGAAGGTCGATTGTGCGTTAGCGGCGGGAGCGGCGTTTGGAAAACGCTGCGCGCGTTGCATGGAGCATGGGGCACGATCATGGACGAGTGGTGGTTGCCGGGCGATTTTCGTAAAGGGTAAAGGGTAAGGGGTAAAGAGTAAGGGGTAAAGAGTAAGGCGTGTAGCCGGTGCTCAACGCATGGTTTGTGGTTAGAGCGGTGAAAGGTCAAAGGTGAAGGTCGATTGTGCGTTAGCGGCGGGAGCGGCGTTTGGAACACGCTGCGCGCGTTGCATGGAGCATGGGGCATGGGGCATGGGGCATGGGGCAC
>CAJXMT010000215.1 GCA_913056155.1 uncultured Cryomorphaceae bacterium | reverse complement strand
TGTTGAGGGTTAAAAACTCCATAATTTACCTGGTGTAATTTTTGATTTCAGGCATAAAAAAGAACAAAACGGCAGTTTGTGTTTTGCTGTTTCCTCGCGATCTTCCTAATAACTTGCCCGATGCATCGCGCACATCGCCGTTATCTTTTACACGTCCCAGCAGTACACCGCTTGCGTCGCGCACATCATTTTTTTTCATGCGACCGATTAATCGACCGGAGTTGTTGCGAAAATCATGTCCTGAAATGCGAAGCATTAATTTACCCGAAGCATCGCGAACCGTGCCGACGTCGCTTATTCGGTAAAGCAATTTACCACTCGCGTCCCTGTAATCAGAACCGGAAAACCGGCCTATGAGTTTGCCTGAACTGTCTCGCAGTTCCTGGGCTTTGGGTTCTGACCAAAAAAATAGAAGTAGAATGAATAAAGAAAATGTTGTTTTCATACCTTGCCTGAATCAATGATGATACCGTTTTAAGCCACGTAAACGGTTTGAATATTAGCAAATTCGTAAATACCCTCATGCGCCAGCTCGTGACCGTATCCCGAGTTTTTAGTGCCGCCAAACGGCAAACGCGGATCAGATTTTACAAAATCGTTGAAAAATACAGCACCGTCGGGTAGTTGTTCAATCAGCGATTCAAAGTCTGTGGGATTTTGACAAAAAATACTCGCTCCCAAGCCGTAAGGTGTATGTTGAGCGAGTTCTAAAGCCTGCCGGGTGGAAGAAAAGGAAGTGATGCAAGCCAGCGGGCCAAAAGTTTCCTCGTCAAAAGCCGGCATCCCCGGTTGAACACCGGAGAGAAGTGCAGGAGTGAAGTGTGCGGCATCGCGCCGGGCGGGAACCTCTGCAATAGCGCCGGCTTCAATACTTTTGTCATACTGTTTTTCGAGTTCCTCGGCTAAATCAACTCGTGCCATGGGCCCTAAATAAGCATCGGGATTGAGCGGGTTTTCGATTTTGAGTTGTTCAATTTCAGCTTTCAATTTTTGGGTAAACTCCTCTGCAATGTTTTCGTGAATAATAAGTCTTTTGGCGGCTATGCAGCTTTGCCCGGTATTTTGAAAACGGCCTTGTACGGCTTTTTTCACCGCATAATCTAAATCGGCATTTTGGAATACGATTAACGGATTGCTGCCCCCGAGTTCCAATACGGTTTTTTTGAGGTGCTTCCCGGCTGTTGATGCTACGGCGCTTCCGGCACGTGTGCTGCCCGTAACACTTACGCCGCAAACGTGTTCATGAGCGATGCACTCTTCCACCAAACCGGTGGGGATGGGTAGGTTTTTGAGATAGTGAGCGGGAAAGTCGGCTTTTTGAAACCATTCCTCAATGAGCTCTGCACAGCCCTGAACGTTGGGTGCGTGTTTCAAAAGCAGGCTGTTGCCCAAAGCGGCCGCAGGTGCGGCTACTCGAAAAACCTGCCAAAACGGAAAATTCCATGGCATGATCATCAGCACAGCGCCTTGCGGGGCGTATCGCACGTAGGAACTTTTCGCATCGGTTTTGGTGGCTTTTGGAGTGAGGAGTTCTTCGGCTTTTTCGGCGTAATAGTGACATACCCAAGCACACTTTTCAATTTCGGCGATACCTTGTTGAATGGGTTTGCCCATTTCAACGGCCAGTAATTTAGCTGCCTGCGTTTTTTCATCTTTCATGATCGCAGCGAGTCGATGCAGTGCTGCGTTTTTTTCGCCCAACGATCGTTGGGTATAATCGTTATACGCCGATTGATTTTGATCTAAAGCAGCTTTCAATTGTGCGCTGTTGAGGGTAGGGTACTCTGCAATAGTTTGATTGGTAAAGGGGTTTATACTTTTAAAGTCACTCATATGAAAGTGTTTTTTACTAGGTTCAAAAGTATGAAAAGAGGTGCAGCTGATGCTTGCCTTGTGATTGATTTTTTGGAGGTGCGGGCAATGAGTATGTGAAAAGCGGAAATAGCCGGCCGGCATAAATTTTCTCTTGATTTTTTGTATTTCAGGTTGTGAGTTTTGCGAAGTGTACTACTTTTGCAGCGCTTTAAAAGAAAAACCTTTTTGAAGCACTTTTCAATACATCACGGGGTGTAGCTCAGTTGGTAGAGTACACGTCTGGGGGACGTGTGGTCGCTGGTTCAAGTCCAGTCACCCCGACCAATGGCATCAAGGGGTTCAGGCGTTTTCGTTTGAAGCCCTTTTTTTATTTGCATGTTTTTTACTCATAGTCTCACCTACTTTTTAAAGTCCGACGCTAAGGTTTTTTTAAATTTTGTCAGATACCGGCGAGGAAATCGCGAATTATTTAAAGTAAACCCTCTGCGTTTATTGCATCTCTGCGGTGAGGAAAAGTAGTTGTGTGGTAAATGGATTGTGAATAATTATAACCGCAAAGTCGCAAAGTGTGCAAAGAAAGGCCTCTGCGTTCACTCCGTCTCTGCGGTGAGAAAAGTAGTTGAGTGGAAAAAGGGGTATTGGAATCAGGTTCTGACCAAAAAGAGAACACCTTTAAAAAGTACTTTGGGTGACAAGCTCGGCTAAAATCTCAGGATTTTGTTCTACCGCATTACCCAATACAATCAAATTGGCACCGGCATCAGAGGCGGCTTTTACTTTTTCGGGAGTGTTGATTCCACCACCTACAATTAATGGTAAATTCACGTTCTTTTTAACGGCTTGAATGGTTTTGGAAGATACAGGGCGGACTGCCCCACTGCCCGCATCTAAATAAATAACTTTGAAACCGAGCATTTCCGCGGCAACGGCAGTGGAAACGGTAATTTCAGGTTTATCGTCGGGGATGGGCGGTGTGTTGCTCATATAGGATGCCGTTGTGGGTTTGCCGCCATCAATAATAATATAAGCGGTAGGCCAAATCTCTAAACCACTGTTCTTAAGTGAGGGAGCTGCTTTCACATGATCACCAATCAACAACTCGGGATTACGACCTGAAACGAGGGAAATCAATAGAAAAGCATCGGCATTGCGATCTATTTGGTTTAAGCTTCCCGGGAAAATGACTAATGGGAAATTTGTTTTCTTTTTGATGTCTTTGATGGTCTCTGAAAAGGTATCAGTAGTAAGTAAGCTACCACCTGCAAAAACATAGTCGGGTTTGTGATGAGCGCAATTAATGAGTAGTTTATCAATATGTTCAGGTGTGGCTTTATCCGGGTCAATCAGGAGTGCCCAACCGCAAGTGTTGTGTAAATTTCGGTTTATGAGTGTTTTCAAAAACATAGTGCAATAATACAATAAACGCCCGTTTTAATTTTAAACAAGTCCGTGTGAATATTATCTTTCGCTTTATTATGAGTCATATTCTCATTCAAGAGGTTTTGTGACGTAATTTTGGCAAAATTTTTATGATGCAAAATATAACCTTTAAACGCCCAATACCAAAAGGGTTTTATAGAACATTAAGGTCTAAAATTAATAACAGTTTCAAAGATATGCCCGGCGGAAAAACGGGTGGCAAAAGTATTGTTTTTAAAACTATTTTATTGTCATTTATTTATGTGGCACCCCTTGTGCTGATGTTTTTTAGTTTTCCCGTATGGATATATTTTGCTTTTTGGATTACAGCCGGAGTCGGAATGGCCGGAATCGGTATGGGAGTGATGCACGATGCTAATCATGGCAGCTTTTCGAAAAACAAGAAAGTCAACAACTTTTTTGGTAAATCAATTGTGCTGTTGTGCGGTAATAAATTGAACTGGACGATTCAACATAATGTTTTACACCATAGTTTTACCAACATTGTAGGTAAAGATGAAGATTTAGACGCCGGAGGTTTAATTCGGCTTCATCCCAATCAGCCGCAAAAGAAGTATCACAAATATCAATATTTATATGCACCACTTTTATATGCTTTACTTACATTAAACTGGTTTTTACGAAAAGACTTTGAACAATTGAAGCGATACAATGAAAAAGGATTACTTGAGGAACAAGGAAAGGTGTATAATAAAGAATGGCTGAATTTGATATTTGGAAAATTATTGTACGC
>CAJXMT010000214.1 GCA_913056155.1 uncultured Cryomorphaceae bacterium | reverse complement strand
CCGCCCTTCGAAACACCTTTTGCTGACCGAAAGCCGACCGCACATAGCTGTAGCCGGTAAAAGTAATTCACTTTTAGGCACATCGGTTTTGTAAATTGTGCCGATAACTGCGGTCATTACACTCTTTCGCGCCCTCCAAATTTCGATTTCGAGGCTGTATCTGTGAAGAGATGTTTACGCTCTCATCTTGTTGGATGAAGGCTCAATCTGTTTTATTCCCAATTCACAACCAACAAGGTGGTTTTCCAAAATGATATGAGCGCCGTTAGGTGCGGCATCTTTGTATGGATTTCGATTTTTGTTTTAGAAGTGTTGATATTTGTGATATATGGATTTTATAAAATTGAAGCAGGATTATTGGTATTGTATTCAACTCCTCCGGAGTCTTGAATAATTGGCGGTTTAAATGAATGGTGTATTTTGGGTTGTGGGAATCTGTGTTTGGTGAACAAGTCTGTAGTGTTTAATAGATTACTTACAAACACGGTAATACAGAAAATGCCGTTCGGGCTATTACCGGCTTTTTAAGCGTGGTATTAAACCGCAGAGTAAAATCGAAAACTATTTTTTCTTGATAAAAAATAGTACAAAAAGATCAAGGCTTCCGGAGGCAAATACCGATAGAAAAACCACGAAATCAGAGATTTCTTGTTTTCTAATCGGTACCGTGTGTTCTCCGGGCTGCGTGCTTGTTCTTCGTATCCTCGAGCGCAACTCCGCCCTGCGAAACACTTTTTGCCGGCAAAAAGCCGAAAGCATATAGCGCAAGCCGGTTTAAGGAAGTTACTTGCTTGGCACATAGCTGTGGTCATTCAGGCCTCCGGGTTTCCATATGTCAGAAATAGTCTTTTGTCGGTATTGACCTCGAGTTACGCGCGTTTTGTGCTACCATTCTATGGGAGCTTTTATTCTTTTGTCTGCTTTTTGCCTTGATGCAAAAAGAGACGAAAAAAATCAAGGCTTTTGGAGGCAAATACCGATAGAAAAGCTACGAAATCAAAGATTTCTTGTTTTCTAATCGGTACCGTGTGTTCTCCGGGCTGCGTGCTTGTTCTTCGTATCCTCGAACGCAACTCCGCCCTGCGAAACACTTTTTGCTGACCAAAAGCCGAAAGCACATAGCTTAAGCCGGTTGATGGAAGTTACTTTCTTGGCACATAGCCTTGGTCATTAATGCCGTTTAAGTGGTGGTATGATCGATCCCAATAGTTACTTATCCCGTTAAATTGGGTGTAACATCGGCACATTATATTTCAAAACGTCAATCGATTTTAAGGCATTGATTTTTTGTTGTTCGTGGGCGGGGTTTCTATTTGTTGAGGCATTTGGGGTTTGGTGTGAAAGTGGTGTAGATAAACTTATTATCCCTTCATTTTTAAAGGATCCTGCCTACAGTCAAAAATATCTGTAATAATCACCTCTTTTGAATTCAGTAAATAAATGATCTTGTACTGACCTATAATGACCCTGCGGTGTCCTTGATTGAGATGATTTAAAAAATCTTCTTTTTGACCTATGAACGGGTTTGTTTTGAGTTTCTCTGCCTTATTGAGGATTCGCTTTCTCGTATGTTTAATAGCGGAAGGGGGTGCTTCCAAGTCTTCTTTTAAAAATACCAAACACTCTCTCAAACTTTTCAATGCCCGGTTAGTAAAAAACAGTTCCCGTTTAATACTCATAATAAATCATCGGTTCTCCTCTCAATACCCTCTCTATTCATTATCCGGTTATTGGCAATATCTTCATTCGCTTGTCTTGCACGTGAAATTAATTTTTCTCTTAAAACCTCAGCTTGTCCGGCACTCTTATTTAAAATTTCATATAAAGAAGAAAGTATGTCCGGATTACTCTCGCTTTCAATCAGACGTTTCAGTTCCTGCTTTATTTCCAATGTATTCATGCTTCACGTGTTTTATGCAAATATATATAAATTGCGATTCTTTGAAGGTTCGGACTAAAAGATTATACCGAAGTGAGGCCCCACGGGAGTTTAAACGGACTTACTCCGCTTGAAGCTTATACAAACCCCGAGAAAAAACTCAATTTCACTACTCAACTGTTACAAGCTAAGGGAATTCGCATCAATGAAAACCAAAAAGTGAATTGTACGGTGTGTTCGTGAAGATTGAAAGTATCCTCACAGGAATTTTACCGAGTATCTTCACAAAACTACACTTCCTAAATCAATAACCGGTTGCCCGGCACGCCAAATTCCCGCTGCGCCTGTGTGTCCGATGTATCGGACGGGTTTATTCGGATTCTTCCGCGAAGGCTCGGGACAGGTTGTGGAAGTAGCCGAGCTTTTTTCGGAGTTGTCGTGGAAATAGCACCGGGTTTATTTGGATTCTTTGTGGAAGTAGCAGCTCGGTATCACATATCAGTCAATTCTCAAAAGACCAACATATTTGAAATGATGGTTCATCAAAACACTTATAGTATCTTTATTATTTATACTTATTTGATAACCCTTTAATTTATAATGCTTTTTTTCGTTTTTTATATCGATTGATTTCTTAATTAAAAAGACACCTTTCGTAATATAACTGTAATTCACAATTCCTTTACTTGAGACATCATAGAGAATAGTGTCTGCCTCTTGTCGCAATATTTTTTTTACTTCTCTCTCACATATATTTAACTCATAAATACGAGGTGTAGAATTTAATTTAAAGATCCTATCACTATGAGATACATATTTTTGAGGAACAAAATAATATTCAATTGGTGGTGATTGACCAACAATTGTTCCTTTATGTAATAATTCCTGAGTTGTATTGATTATATAACCTTTAACCTTTGCATTTTTATTAAAAGGAAGGTTCTGAATTTGACAACTAATTATCAGGATTACAGATAATATAAGCAAAAAACTAAAGTTTATCAATAACCTCTTTTTGCCGTTCAGGACTAAGTTTTTCTTTTTGTACATTTTCAATTCCTCCACTTATTCTCGTGTTTAAAATGGTTGTTTGCACACCCGCAGTATTTAACAACAGACCTTTTCCTTCTAAAAAAGATCCTATTGTCTGATTGTGGTTTTTTGAAAACTCAAAATCTTTAACGCGAACTGGCCCTGTTAAAACATCATATTCATATCCTTCTTTTGGAATAAAGCCTACTTCTTCTAACTGCAAACCTTGTAGCACTCTATCATACTGATCACCAAGGCCTAAAAAATGAATAGACTCTTCTAATGCAGTACCTATTTTATCACGATCACCTTTAATTACCCCCTTCAATACACTTTTAGTGATAAACCCTTCACCTGAATAAGGGTTTGCCTTATTTTCTTCAGCATTTACTGTCAATTGGTTATTAAAATACTGATCTTCCGCTGAATCACCAATTTCACCAGCCCTGAAATTCACATCATACACTATTTGCCAAGTATGACCTTCATTATCTACATAAGTTCCATTTTGCAGTAATGCTTTAGTCTCTTGATTCATCGTTGAAACAAATACATCTTGATTATTTTCTGGTAATCCCGCAACATAGATAATCGTTGAGACAGTTATAGTGCCACCCCCATTTTCATCTCGCTGAACAGTTACCTTAGCCTTTTTACCGTTCTGGTCGTTAAAAACTAATGGTGAGTTCAATGAAAATGAATATGGAGTCAAGCCCGGTAAATCTCTAAAAGCAGGATCAACGCTCCATCTTCTGCATAATCGTGTATCATAACCATAACCAGCAAAAGAGGAGTGGTTCCCGGAGCCTGCAATTTCATCATCTTTAGGCATTCCGTTGAACCCAAACTCATAATCATCACTATTATAAATCCTCCCCGGCATTGTCATACCAAAAGGGTAATACATTTGAGCGGTTTGCACATCTGCGGTGAAGCCTTGGTAATCGGTGATTTGTGCTATGGAAATACTGTTTACTTTCACCTCAAAAGGTTCAATATCCAACACCGTGTGACTGCCGTTGTGAGAGGAGTTCACAATGGGGCTTTGCACATAAAACCACAGTTCAATTTCTTGGGTTGTTGCACCCGTGGTGAAGGTGAAAC
>CAJXMT010000213.1 GCA_913056155.1 uncultured Cryomorphaceae bacterium | reverse complement strand
GTAAAAAACTGACTGTAAACGCCCATGTTAAACGTCAATTCATCGGTGGGTAAATAGCGGTAGTTGGCATACGCCCGCATCAGTGATGTTTCACCGTTAAAATCGGAAAGGGTTTGAAAGGGTTGGGGTTCTGACCGAAATACGGAATCACTGTACCCGGCATAAAACACATCGGCCATGACTCCTACCCTCCATTTGTTTTGTGCGTTGTGCTTGTGGTTGATGTAAAAATGGGCATTGGTTTTGTGCAAATCATTATCGGCACCGTAATTGGGAACGGGGCGGCGTGCTTCACCGGTTAAACTATCCCTGTTGACAACGGTGTTGGAGGTTTGTGCGCTCAATACTAATTTGGAATACGTTTTGGAATTCCAAAAGGCCGTTTGCGAAACGCCCAACACGGCCATCCGGTTTGAGTTCATGAGATCTACGTCGCCGTCTGTATAAAAATCATCTCCTATTTCATCTTGCTCTATATTGGAATTGATAAACTCAATGCTGTTTTGTCCGGCCAAACCGAAAACTGTTACATGACCGAGTTTCGATTGCGGAAAGTTGAATTTAAATGATAAATCTTGATAATATGGCACGCCGGTTCCGGTACCTACCTCTAACCCGATGTTATCCATTAACCCCAATGCCGAGTACCGGTAATTCATCAAATAAGAGCTGCCCTTTTCGCGATTGATGGGCCCTTCAGCGCCCAACTCAAATCCGTTAAAGCCTATTTGTCCCAAAAATTCGTGATTTTCATTATTGCCGCTCCTCATTTTTAAGTCAAATACACAGGCGTTTGCATTTCCGTACATGGCCGGGAATGCGCCGGTAAAAAAATCAGAGTTCCTGAGCAGGTTGTTGTTCAGCATACTTACGGGTCCGCCGGTGGCTCCCGCACCGCCAAAGTGGTTGGGGTTAAAAATATCCACGTCTTCAAGTCGCCATAAAATGCCGTTGGGAGAATTGCCGCGCACTACGATGTCATTTACGGCGTCATTTGAGGTGTTTACACCGGCAAAGTTACCGGCCATTCGCGCCACGTCATTTCGCGCTCCCGCAAAACGCATGCTTTCTTCTACAGAGAATGATCGTGCGCTGATTACAGCAGCTTCATTATTGAGTTCGCCCACATCGCTTGAAGTAATTTCAACGGTTTTTAACTCGGTAACACTTTCTATAAGTTCTACATGAACAATTAATTCCTTTCCCGCTGTAAGTTCAAGATTCGAAAATGTGCGCTGCTTGTACCCCATAAAGGAAACTTGCATATTTACACGGCCAATAGGTACATTTTCAACGCGATAGTTTCCTTCTAAATCCGTAGATGCGCCTTTGAATGTTTCTCCGTTTTTAACGGCTACATTTACGCCGGGCAGCGGTTGGCGCGAATCGGCGTCAACAACTTTTCCGCGTATGGTTCCCGTGTAGTCCTGAGCGGTTACCCGGGAAGCTGAACAAACTATAATGAGAGCAATGGTAAATATTCGGTACATCATCTTTGTGTTTTAAAATTTGATGCAAATGAACTGTGTAGTAAATTGCGGTGAAAATCTTTTCGACGAGCGCTTATGAAATTTAGACGAATGCATATGGAAATTATTATTTTGGTCAGAACCCGATTTCATTGGCACAATATGCTCAATTCAAGCACTCTAATTCTTCAACCCGAGTATGCAACGCCGAAAGGCAGCTTGAACAGCATTTTGAAAGGTTTGCCCATTGTGCGTTAGGAGCTGTGCGCCAATCTCCCAACTCATGCTGCAATTCTTGAATGGTTCTGTATTCGACTCCTCCGGAATCGGAAATTAGCGAAAACCTGCTGAATTTTTACCGTCCCCCAACTTACAATCAACTGTTAAGTAAACGTGTTGGCGAGCCTGAGCTCAACTCACCGGTGAAAATATAGCTGTAATTTCATAGCCCGAAATGCTCTGATAATTGAACACAAACCGGCAACGCGGCGAATACGAATGTTCTCGCAAGAAATATAAATGCTTTTATCCTTTTCGCTTGAACTCATTAAAATTAGCCGCAAAAGTGAGGAAGTGCGTAGTACCCGCCAAATGATAAGAAGCTAAGGAATAATTAAACATAAACTTGGAAATTCGAAATCCCGTTCCCAAAGAAAAACCCGCCAATCCGCCCGAAGTCTCAGTTGCAGAAAGCTCGGCACGACGTAAATAATTAAATCCGAACCTGATGTGGAAGTGATCTGAAGGTAAAATCTCTGCCGACAAGGTAGTATGACGCATGATGTTTTCCAATGAAAATCCGCTTCGTTCATCCGGCTCAACTGCTATATTGCCGTTTGGTAATAAAAACGGACTACCCTCTGCCGGTTGATCGTAAATTAAATTCGGCCGCTGTAAGTTGCCGGCGTGAAAAGTAAACCGCAAAGGAGCTTTATCTAACTTATAACTTGCAGCCATACTCACCTCAAACGGCAATGATTCTCGATTATCGGGAACGTAAGGCGTAATTTGATATCCGATGTTATTGAGCACCATACCCGCTGTAAACAAGTCTTTTTCACTTTGATAGTGTACACCGGCATCAAAAGCCGCCCCAAAACTGTTGTAGCTGTCAAAAGCAGAATAAATCATTTTGGCGGATATTCCACCCGTAAAATGCCTGCTCAACGGCGTGGAGTAAGAAAAGTCCAAGGCGTACTCTCCGGCACTGAATTCGCCGTTTCGAATACCGTATTCATCTGCACGCTCAAACGTACCGTAATTGATGTATTGCATACCCGCGCTGAATGTTCCCGTTCCCGTAAAGTGTTTAGCATAGGTGCCGTAGCCAAAATTAATATCGGCCACATAACTGCTGTACGTCAATGAAGCCGTATTATCCATGGTACTGTCAAGTAATGCGGGATTGTCGGCTACAAGCGATAAATCACCATCTCGTACTGAAATCATTTTACCGCCAAGTGCCGCACTGCGAGCTGAAGCCGGCAAGTCTAAAAATTTGTACGTACCGTTGCCGCCCGACTGAGCGTTTCCGGTTCTGACCGAAAAAATACCGAAAAAAATAAAAAGACATATCCAAACTCTCCTCATAGCCGATTCGTTGAGCAATATTACGAAGTTTCGATTGAATTATTGTTGATCTTCAAAACTTAAAAACAATAGCGAAACAATTTAACGGGCTTGCAGTTTAAACACAAAACAAATGATATGAATACACTTTCTTTCGAGAACAACGACAAAATGCCGAAAATAGGACTGGGAACCTGGAAATCCGGCCCCGGCGAAGTATCAAATGCTGTGGAACACGCTGTTAAAAACGGTTACAGACACATTGACTGTGCCCCCGTTTATCAAAATGAAAAAGAAGTGGGAAAGGGACTTAAAAGCGGCATTCAAAAAGCCGGCATTCAACGCGATGAAATGTGGGTGACCAGTAAACTTTGGAATACCGAACATCAAGGCGAAAGAGTGATTCCGGCCATTAAACAAACACTTCAAGATTTACAACTTAATGAGCTGGATTTATTCCTCATACATTGGCCGGTAGCGCTAAAACCGGGAACGGTTTTTCCGGATAAACCAAGCGATTTTCTCTCCCTTGACGAAGTACCTTTGCAAGAAACTTGGGAGGGTATGCAAGAAGCTTTGAAGGCCGGTTTCACCAAGCACATTGGTGTTTGTAATTTTGGTCAGAACCGATTGGAACAGCTCGCCAATGCCGAAATGCCTGTAGAAATGAATCAAGTTGAACTTCACCCCTACTTAACCCAATCCGAATTGGTCAACTATTGCCGCAAACACGATATTCACATGACAGCTTACTCTCCTTTGGGCTCTCCCGATCGATCCTCAAAAATCAAAAAAGAAAACGAGCCGCTCCTCATGCAGGACAGCACGATATTAGAAATTGCAAAAAAGCACAATACCTCTGCTCCACTTGTACTTTTAGCATGGTCCTTGAGTTTTGACAGAGCCGTAATTCCAAAATCAGTAACGCCAAAAAATATCGAGTCTAACCTTACAGCAGCTCAAATTGAGCTCTCCCAAAATGATATAGAC
>CAJXMT010000212.1 GCA_913056155.1 uncultured Cryomorphaceae bacterium | reverse complement strand
TTTGTTCAATTTTTTCGTGTTCGCCCGATTCTATCGCAATCACGACTTCCTCAATGGCTTTTTCATCTATAATGTTACTCAAATTTTTGGCAGAGCCGAGGTGAGGAAGCTCTTTTTTGAGTTCGGGTAATATATTACCGTTAACATGAACAAAGCCAACCGGCAGGTAGCCGCCCGAGAATGGATTGCTTACTAACCGGTCGTAAATATCTTTGGCTTTTTGGTTACTGCCCACAATAAGGGTGTTAAAGCCTATTATTTTATTGTGAATTTTAATGGCCAGCAATGTGGATAAAATCAAACGCGGTATCGCAGTTAAGGTGAAGTGAATACCGAATAGTGTGGAATAAGAGATGTAATAACTTTTATATTCCGCAATTTCATCATCTAATATAACGGCAAAAAACAAAAGCGTTACGCCTATCAGCGTGTGGTACAATGTTTTACCCAATTCGCTCAGCCTCGACTTGCGGTAAGGGTCTTTGTAATAACCCAAGAGGTAGTAAAGCGTAATCCAAAAGAATGGGATTAATACCAGTGCGATGTAAAATTTTTCGTCAAAAACCAGCTCAACTTCAGTTTCAAACTTTTGCGGTTCCAGCACGCGCTTTCTAAATATAAAAAAGAGAATCCACGTAATCAGAGCCGATACAAAATCACCGGTTAAATATTTGAAACGTTCTTTTTTTCGGTTCAGCATCAGCGCGTCACAATTTTCACGTTGTCAAAATTGAATTCTGCCGGACTGTCTTCCGGGGCAACAGCCCGCACACTGATTCCATATCTATCGATGTTTAACACGGGGTCCATGAGTTTTTCCGTGAATTCAATGTAAATTTTATTCCATCGTGCTTTTTCGTTGTAACCTCTTGTGGGGTTGAGAACCATAACAGGCGTTTCATTGAAGACGCCCTCGGGGTCTGTATATCTGATGTTCACTTGAAATTCTTGAGTGGCGTCGTACTCCATTTCTAAAAAAACCGCTGTACCCACAAAGGTGTTTTGCCTGAAATTATTGGAGCCCAACAACAAATACATTAATTCCCCGGGCTCGCCGTGTCCCCGGCCGTAATACAAGCCGTTGAACTGTCTTTGAGACCTGTCCGCATCGGACCATTCTGTACGTTCTAATTCGATGTTACTGCCGGGAGCGGGAATAAAGTATGCAGCATTGGAAGCTGTTTCAAAATCGGCATTCCAGGAAATATCAACCGTGTTTTGATAGGTAACGCGGGGGCTGATGGTAATGGTATCAAAGTATTCTATGGGAACAAGCGTATCCCAAGTGGTGTAGAAGGTGTAATCTGAACGGGTTGCCGAAATACCGTTTACTCGAATTCCCGCACGAGCCGATATTTTCACGCGGTCGCGATCCCGCGGTAAAAAAGGAAAAGTGCGCGGCATGTGATAAACGCTTAACGGGTCATCATTAATTGATATCCAAACATCGGGTGTGTTGGGTGTAGAAACTCCCGTTTCAGCCGGGCGCGTGTAATAAACATCAACGTCCTCCACATGAATGTAAGCCGGTAAATCTTCGGGCTCACCGATAATATGGCAGCCGGTAAAAGCGGTGTGCAAAGTCATTGTGACAAGTGCATAAATAAAGGATTTTTTGCCCATTTAAATCTGTTGTGAGAACTAACGCTTTTCCTGCGTTTTTATTGCTGCAAAAATACAACTTCTACCCGTGTTTTCGGGAGTGGATTCGACTCGACTTTTCTATCGGGTTCTGACCAAAAATTTAATTGTTTAGAAAGTGGGGAGAAACTTCCAGTTTATTGAGGATTTGATGTGCAACTTCCAGCGCCTTCATGCCGTCTTCCAAAGTTACAACGGGATCGGTACCTTGATTTATAGCCTCGGCAAAGGTTTTTAATTCCTCTTTAATGGCGTTTACGGGTTTGATTTCGGGTTGATCAAAGTGAATGGTTTTGGATTTTTTTCCGTTCCCGGGTTTTATGACGATGGCCAGCGGATCGGGTTCGCCTTTTGGAGTGCTCATGGTAACAACCTCAGCTTTTCGCTCTAAAAAGTCAACGGCAATGTAAGCGTCGCGTTGAAAAATTCGGGTTTTACGCATGTTTTTCAGTGAAATCCTACTGGCGGTGAGATTTGCCGTACAGCCGTTGGTGAACTCAATACGCGCGTTGCAAATATCGGGAGTATCACTGATGACAGCCACTCCGCTGGCATTGATTTTTTTCACTTCAGATTTAACGGAACTCAATATGATATCAATATCATGAATCATCAGGTCGAGTACGACAGAAACGTCGGTTCCACGTGGATTAAACTCGGCTAATCTGTGACTCTCAATAAAACCGGGCATTTCAATTTTATCTTTTACCGATGTAAAGGCCGGGTTAAAACGCTCTACATGTCCCACTTGTACTTGAACACCCGCTTCTTCTTGAAGAGTCAAAAGCTTGCGTGCCTCTTTGACGGTTTGCGTTACCGGCTTTTCGATAAAAATATGCTTGTATCGCCTCATGGCAGCGGTAGCACATTCAAAATGAGAAAGTGTGGGCGTTACAATGTCCAAAACATCTACATCGTCAAGCATCTCTTCAAGGGATGAATAACTTTTGATGTTGTGAGCTTCAGCTACCTTTTTTGCGGTTTCGCTGTCAATGTCAAACACTCCCTTTACTTGGTAATACGCGTTGAGTTCTTTCAAGCATTTGAGGTGAATTTTTCCCAGGTGCCCGGCACCTGCAATACCAACGGTCAATATTTTTTTCATACTTCACAAAAATAACGTGACCTTTGCAGCGGTAAAATCAGGTTGTATGGTTTTAATCAAAAATGAATTGTTAATAGTGTAATCAAGCAAGTTTATGGCGTTGAGAGGAGACTCATTAAAATACCGCGGAGCGCGGAAAAAGTTGTTGGAAACAGTAAGGAAAAACCTCGATGAATTGGGAATTACAGATGAAGGCGTACTTGAAGCTATGATGAAAATCCCGAGGCACGTTTTTTTTGACAGTACCTTTGATTTTAAGTTTGCTTATAATGATACGGCCTTTAAAATAGGTGCCGGTCAAACTATTTCCCAGCCCACAACCGTAGCGGTTCAAACCGCCTTGTTGCAAATTAAAAAGCGCGATAAAGTATTGGAAATTGGAACCGGCTCGGGCTATCAAGCGGCGGTGCTCATGGAAATGGGTGCTAAGGTTTACAGTATTGAGCGTCAAAAATTACTGTACGACAGGGCCCAAAAAAACTTACCGGATTTAGGTTATCGGCCGCGATTGTTCTACGGCGACGGTTTTAAAGGGTTGCCGTCTTTTGCGCCCTTTGACAAGGTGATAGTAACTTGCGGCGCTCCTTTTATTCCCGAGGCGCTTATTGAGCAACTCAAGCCCGGAGGCATCGCCGTGATACCGGTAGGCGAAGGAGCCACGCAGGTTATGCATCGGTTGTTGAAAAAAGAAAACGGAGAATTGCACAAACAGGAATACGGAGATTTTAGTTTTGTACCCATGTTGAAAGATCGCGCAAAATAAATCGGCTCAACCGGCGTTATGAACTCAATTCATAATTTTAAATTAACAAGATATCCGCACAAATGAATAAAAAACTGGCAGCACTATTATTGGTACTCATTTTAACAGGACTTTATGCTTTTGGTCAGAACCCCAATCAAGATGAAAATGTAAAGTTTGATCACGGAGATTGGGGTGTGGGATTTAATATAACCGGATTGATACAAAATATTAGTTTGAGTCCGGTAAATTCCGATGCGCAGCCCGCGCTGCAAATTCGCAAATTTGTTGATGACAGATGGGCGGTGCGTTTAGAGTTGGGCGTGAGTGCACAAAACTACAGTCGCACTTTGGTTGACAGCGTAGATAACTTTAGGCGTACTTATGATTCTACTTTCAGTCAAACCCGCTTTTATATTGCACCTTCTGTTGAGTATCACTTCGAAGGTACAAAACGCCTCGATCCTTATTTAGGCGCCGGACTGGCTTTTACCCTGACGGGTAGAGATACGCGAAATGCCTCTACAGACTTACAAGATACGATAGGCACGGCCAATGTAACCCGCAATTATGATTTGCCCGGTTCTTTTCAATTCGGT
>CAJXMT010000211.1 GCA_913056155.1 uncultured Cryomorphaceae bacterium | reverse complement strand
TATCTTCAAAAAAACTCTTCCTGAAATTCAGGAGCCTGTAAAAGCCTTCATGCCTTGATGGATGCCAAGGCGGTAAACCCGTATTTTCAAAAAATGATCGCAGCCTTGGAAATGCATTTTCAATTTGCGCATCAAATAACCCCGAGTCTCCATTGAGGTTTTCTACAGCCAACCACTGCCCGCGGTGCTTGAAGCCCAAGCCAAACCCGTCAATATAATCGCCGGTTTCGGGATGAGCGGTTACGGCAGAAAACGAATATTCCATTTTATTGCGGTAGTGAAAATCACGAGGAGAGGTTATAAAGGTATCAAAACTATTCTCGGGGTCTTCCAACTTGCCTATTCGTCGCAAAATCTCACGGGCCGAGTCCAATTTGTGCTCCCTTTGTTTCTCAATGGGCCAAGCGGCATAAGGTGCACCCGGTATGGTTTGGTATTCACTGCTTATTTCGTCAGGTGCTTTTTCCACCACACGTTTCAGTTTGGCTTCGCTAAAATTCTTTTTCCGTTTAATGATTTTGGCCGTTACGGTTTGTCCGGGAATGGTATTGGGAATAAAAATGGGGTATTTACCGCTTTCTGTTACAATACGCGCAATTCCTTTGCCCCCGAAGGCCATATCTTCTATTTGAAAGGTAAACGTTTTCCCTTTTTTTAATTTACTTATTTCCAATATACTAGTTTGTTTTTATTTTTTGGTCAGAACCGATATGCGTTCAGTCTTCATTTTTCATCTGTAAGGTCTCAACTCCAAAAGGAGTGACTCTCCGGTGTTATAAAAATGCACTTTACCTTTATTGTGCGTAAAGCGCACCGTGTTTCGCAACGACTTGGTAAATAATTTTTCAATATTTCTTTCACCGCAATAACGCCTGGTAGAGGCTATTTTGTCGAACCGGATGGAATCCTCGTAAATTTCATATTCGCCAAACATGCTGTTGCAACCGGTGTACCCGTTAAAAGATCCGTCTTCAGCCAAAAAAAGCGTAGGCATTTTTTCTGCAAAATATTTTTGTCTTTCGGCAATTACCGTGTCTTGAAATTCGAGCGGTAAATATAAAATGGAATGGTTAAGTTTTTTCAGCGTATCAAACATGGCGGAATTATGATCAACATTTTGCGCAGTCAAACCCGAGGGGTTCTTAATAAAACAGTTTTTACTCTCGGCGTAATGAAAACAAAAAGTGTCATACTCAGCAGGCAAAGTGTCGTGAAAAAGGGCGGTATCGCCCCGCAAATCAAACAACAACAATTCTACCCGATTGCCGGTCAACCACTCTGCCCGTGCCATAACTTCACCCGATAGTCTTTCACCGTAGTATTCCGATATCGCCTCGTGCGGAACGGGCTGTGTTCTCTCCATTATTATACATCCTGTAAACCATATACAAACTGAAACGATGTATAAACCCGACATTTTCACGAAACGCATGAGGATTTTTGATAAATTCATCTTGATGTAGTTAATTAAACTTTCGGGGTACGTGAATTACTGCCTTAGTATCAAAAAATTCCTCTTCATAATATTCAGATAGTGCGTGGGGTTTCACTTTCAATCCACTGTTCTTAATCTCCTCAGCGAGATCTCCTCCTTTGAGACCTAAAAAACCGTTGGGAATGGAGCTTTTCCCTTTCTTCCTGATTTTGGTTCTGATCCAGGTCCACTGTTTTCTCAAATCTGTAACGGCACGACTTACAGCAAAATCAAAACCCTCATTTACCTGTTCTGAACGAATGTGTTCAGCTCTCACGTTTTTCAGATCCAAGTCATCAGCAATAGATTGAACTACCTTTATTTTTTTGCCGATACTGTCAGTAAGTACAAACTCGGTGTCGGGGAATAAAACAGCCAGTGGAATTCCCGGAAAACCACCGCCGGTTCCAATGTCTAAAACAGTTGAACCCGCTGCAAATTGAGCTACTTTGGCAATTCCCAAAGAGTGCAAAACATGACGTTCGTATAGTTGGTCGGTATCTTTGCGAGAGATCACGTTAATACGCTCATTCCAATACAAATAAAGCGACTCCAATTCTATAAATCGAAGTCGCTTCTTATCGTTAAGCACAAAGTACTTTTCTATTAATTCTATTTTCACGGCACAAAGTTAATCATAACGCGTGCAAGAGAATCATATAGTGTGGCGTGAAGTAACCATTAATTGGTTCAACATGCTTTTGGCACGGTGCAACCTGGCTTTCACGGTACCTAAAGGAATTTCCAAATGCTGTGCAATTTCTTCGTAAGTCAGTTCACTGAAATAGCGCAACTCAATTAAACTGCGGTAGGCATCTTTCAGTTTAGTAACTGCATCTCTCACAAGTGCGTGGCGCTCTTTGCGCTCCATTTCTTCCGCCGGTGTAAGGGTGGATTCAGCCTCAATCTGAATGTGCATGTCACCGTCTTCCCCCTTAATCACTTCATCAATTGAAGTGGTACGCAACTGCTTTTTACGCAAGTAGTCAATGGTGTGATTAACGGTGACTCTTTTCAACCAAGTGCTGAATGCGAATTTGGGTTCGTAAGTATGTAGTTGCATAAAAGCCTTAGTCAACGCTTCTATTGCTAAGTCGCGAGCTACTTCCTCGTTTTTGACACGTGAGAAGGTTTCCAAAAATATGTAGTGCTCATATCTCGACATAAGTTCAGCATACGCATCTTGGTCACCCTTTTTGGCCTTCAAAATCAATGCCCAGTCAGCTCTGCCTTTTTCGTTCAAGTGTGTTACATTTGTTTCCATAATTCAAATCTCCTTTTTTCTTTTATAAACAAGACGAGCGCATAAACAAAAGGTTGTGCAATAACGTAAGCTAAACTCCACGCCTTGTTTTTTATTGCCTTTGTCCTTTTTAAACATAGGTAAATCACTATTTGTTGTGTGAAAAACCAAAGAAGAAAGACAACAGCGGTTATTCCCGTATTTGTTTTCAGTGACAAAAGTACAATAAATAGTCCAAACACTATATATTGACTAAAAGGCAGGGAAACAAGTAATATTTTATCTAAATGCTTGTATTTGTGCGACGTAGAAATGTGCCTGAGTTTTTGATTTATCCATTTTTTTAACGTGTCTTTACTTTTAGAAAAAGTAATAGCATCAGTGTGTAGTACAATTTCCACGTTTTTTCGGTTGGCCACCTCATTAATAAATAAGTCATCATCACCCGATTCCAAATAAACGTGGCTTTTGAATCCGCCTGTATCAAAAAACAGTTGTTTTCGGTAGCCCATGTTCCTCCCTACCCCCATGTAGGGTTTTCCGGCTAGTGCAAAAGATACATATTGCACAGCAATCATAAGCGCATCCAAGGCAAAAAACTTCTTCCAAAAGCCCGATTCATCAACAAAAGGGGAAATTCCCAGAGCAATTGGCTTACGCATTAAAGCTTGCGCCATATAAAGTAACCATTTGTCAGATCCCGGTTTACAATCGGCATCTATAAACACTAGATGTTCATGCTCGGCTGCCTTAATACCCAATGTCAGCGCCAGTTTTTTACCACGCCCCGTATTTCTCGTATCCGGCTTCACCGTAACAACTTTCATGTTTTGAGCAGCGAATTGCCTCAACACTTCAGACGTAAAATCTTCAGACCTGTCATTCACCACAACAATTTCAAAATCTACACCTTTTTGGTTGAAAATCAGCGGGAGATTTTCGCGCAAATTTTCTTCCTCATTGCGCGCTGCAATAATCACAGAAACCGAATCACACTTTTCGTTAGAGAGCTTAGATTGGTAAAACAGAAAACGCACAAAGAAAAAAAGGTGATAAAACAGTGAAATGCCCACCGCAATTAAAAAAACAATAAAAAGATAATCCGCACTAAAATCGTTAAACATGAATTCAGGAGTGTTTCAAATGATCCGGATCAGTGCGCGATTAATTCAATTTGATTACGAGACAGTTTCACCATTCCCTTCTTTTCCATCTGTTTAAGTAAGCGGGAAACCACTTCACGTGAAGTATTTAACTCATACGCGATTTCTTGATGTGTTCCCTTAATCTTGTCAGTACCCAAGGCCTCCGCAGTGCGCTGCAAGTAATCGAGCAAACGCTCATCCATGCGCCTGAATGCAATGTTGTCAATCGTTTCCAACATTTCATCCATACGTTCCCCGTACGTTTTTACCACAAACCTGTACCAA
>CAJXMT010000210.1 GCA_913056155.1 uncultured Cryomorphaceae bacterium | reverse complement strand
TAAAGGGACTTCTTCTTTCGGCACTATCGATTATGAAAGTGAAAAACCGCTTTTAGATGAAATTGAGCGCCTGTTTGAGGAGTACCGCACCATTACCGATGAGGATTTGCGCAAAGCTCATTACGCCAAAATTGACAGTGTTTCGCAATTGGCATCAAAATTTGCCGTGCCCAACGAGTATGATAAACTCATCTCGATGATTGGCGGCTCGGGAACCAACGCTTATACAAGTGATGACCAAACGGTTTATATCAATACCATTCCGGCAAATGAGTTGGAGCGCTGGCTCAATATTGAACAATACCGTTTCAGGGAGTTTGTGCCCCGCCTTTTTCACACTGAGTTGGAAACTGTTTACGAAGAAAAAAATATGTCCTTGGACAACGATTACCGCAAGGTTTTTGAAAAACTTTACGAGCTTATTTATCCCGGTCACCCTTACGGTCAACAAAGTGTTTTGGGAACGATTGATCATTTGAAAAACCCCTCAATTACCGCCATAAGGGAGTATTTTGACAACTATTATGTGCCGGGAAATGCGGCTGTGAGTATGAGCGGCGATTTGGATTTTGATGAAACCATTCAACTTATTGACGAGTATTTCGGCGATTGGGAAAGCCGTGAAACGGAGCATCCCGAATTTGCCGAGATTCAACCGCTCAGTGAAACTCAAACAGCCGAGGTTCAAGGGCCCGATGAGGAGTTTATGTACATGGCCTTTGTGCTTCCGCGCGATGATAAAAGCAAAAAAATCGCTACCATGTTGGATATGGTGATGTACAACAATGAGGTGGGTTTAATTGACTTAAATCTTATTCAGAACCAAAAGGTACTGCGGGCGGGCAGTTATGTACGTAATCAAAAACACGCGTCAAACATGATGTTTTACGGCTATGCGCGTGAAGGGCAAACACCCGAGGAGGTGAAGGATTTGTTGCTGGCTCAAATTGACAGTATAAAACAGGGTGCTTTTGACGAGGAAATGTTAGAGGCCATTATTACCGATTTTGAAGTCTCTGAAATACGGCGACTGCAAAGCAACTATGCGCGGGCATCGGCTTATGTATCGCTGTTTAGAGACGGCGGTGACTGGATTGATGTCGTTACGCGAATCGATTCATTGCGCGCCATCACCAAACAAGATATTGTTAACTTTGCCAATGAGCACTTGAATCACTACGCGGTAGTTTACAAACGCACCGGTGAAGATACTACGGTACAACAAGTTGAAAAACCGCAAATAACAGAAATTGAAATCAATCGAGATACCAACTCTGCTTTTTACGCCAAGTTGAAAAGTAAAAAACCACCGCGCATTGAGCCGGTTTTTATCGATTATGAAAAAGACATTGAAAAAGCGGATATAGGCGGTAAAATCCCCATGATTTACACGCCCAACAAAGAAAATGAATTGTTCTCGCTGTATTACAAATTGGATATGGGTACTTTGGCCGATGAAAAGCTGGGCATTGCCGTAAACCTTTTGGAGTATTTGGGAACCGACAGCCTTACGGCCGAGGAGTTGAAATTCGAAATGTACAAGCTGGGTTGCAACTCTTTTGTTTACAGCGGAGATGAAACGGTTTATATCGGAATCAGCGGTTTGGAGAAAAATTTACCGCATGCCCTCGACTTATTTGAGCATTTGGTTTTTAACGCAAAACCTGATGACGCAAAACTCAAGGAGGTGGTAAAGGATATTTTAAAGGAGCGGGAAAACAATAAAAAGAGTAAGTTTTGGATAGGCTATGCCGGGTTGGGCACTTACGGCAAATACGGTCCGGAGTCGCCCGAGACCAACAAACTCAAGAAAGAGCAGTTGGAAAAAATTACCGCCGTTGAGCTTACCGATAAAATCAAAGACCTGTTAAATTACGAGCACCGCGTGATGTATTACGGGAAAATGACAAAAGAGGAAATCAAAAGCTTATTGGAACAAAAACACTACATTGCCGATGAGCCAAAGCCACTGTTGAAAAACAAAGAGTATCCCTATTGGCAAAATGAGGAGAATGAAGTGTATTGGACGCATTATGACATGGTACAAACCGATTTGAGAATGGTGAACATCAATGAGGAGTTTAATCAAGAGCTGCTGCCCGTTATACGATTGTACAACTCGTATTTCAGCGGGAATATGGGCTCCATTGTATTTCAGGAGTTGCGTGAGGGTAAAGCTTTGGCATACTCGGCTTACGCGCGTTTTTCATATCCTTACAAACCCGATGATCCGTTTACTTTTAACGCATTTATAGGTACTCAATCCGATAAACTGCCCGATGCCCTGCCGGCCATGACGGCTATTATTCACGAGCCGCCTGTTTCAGAAAATGCTTTTGAAAACTCGAGAGAGTCGTTGCTCTCCAAAATTGAAAGTCAGCGCATCACCAAAACCTCGTTGTTGTTTAATTATGAAAGTGCCCGCAGAATGGGATACGATCAAGATATGAGAAAGCCTATTTACGAATACGCACAAACCGCGAGTTTGCAAGATGTACTCGATTTTCAGGAGGAGTATATCAAAGGGCGTAATTTTAGACTCATGGTTATGGGCGATCGCGAAAAAATCAACCTTGAAGCGCTCAAGAAATACGGCCCGGTAAAAGAGCTCAGTTTGGAAGAGTTGTTTGGGGAGTAAGTAAACATTGGAAAAGTTTGGTGCTGTAGCCGGCATCAAACTTTTTTCCTAAAACATGGCATTAGTGCATCAGTATAGAGAGATTCGTCTTTGGGAGTAATTTAGGAAGGTTTATTTTAATTGGTGATTACCCTTGCTTATTTTCATCAATATATTTTTTCAGAACCTGAGCCTTCGCAGTTCCTACTATTTCTTGAAGCTGCTCAAATTCAGCGGCTTTAACGCGCTTTACCGATCCGAATTTGCGCAGTAATGCGGTTGCCGTTTTGGGACCTACTCCCTCAATTTTTTCCAATTCATTGCTCACTGCGGCTTTGCTTCGTTTTTGGCGGTGAAACGTGATGCTGAAGCGGTGTGCTTCATTACGCAGGTTTTGGATAACCTTTAATGTTTCAGATCTTTTATCCAAAAAAATAGGCATGTTGTCTCCCTGGAAAAAGATTTCTTCCAGGCGTTTTGCAATGCCAATTATCGCCAATTTGTTGTAAATCCCCAGCTTTTTGAGTGCGGCAACCGAAGAGCTCAATTGCCCTTTTCCGCCGTCTATTACGATAAGCTGAGGCAGCGATTCGCCTTCATCGAGTAACTTTTTGTAACGCCTGTAAACCACCTCCTCCATCGAGGCAAAATCATTGGGCCCTTCAACGGTTTTGATATTGTATTTTCTATACTCTTTTTTGGCGGGTTTGCCGTTTTTAAAAACCACACATGCCGATACGGGAAAAGTACCTTGAAAGTTGGAGTTGTCAAAACACTCAATATGGCGGGGTTGCTCCGTGAGGCGTAAATCCGATTGCATTTGATCCATGAGGCGGTTTACGTGTCGTTCGGGATCGGTACGTTCAATCTGCTTATGACGATCTTTCATGAAAAATCGCGCATTTTTGAGTGACAAATCTACCAGCTTTTTTTTGTCGCCTCGTTGCGGTTGATGTATAGAAATGTCGGGGATTTCGATATTCACCGGCTCTGAAACAAATAACTCGCGTGAGGTACTGTTAAATTCATTTCTGATGTTCACAATGGTCAGAGCCAAAATATCTCCCGGACTTTCATCCAAACCGCGTTTTACTTCGGTGGTGTGGCTCTGAATAATAGAGCCGTTGTTCACCTTCATAAAATTGATAAACACGGATTTATCATCGTCAATCACAGAAAAAACATCTACATTGTGAATGTTGGGATTTACCACAGTGGACTTGGATTTATATTTTTCCAAGTTGTCTATGCGCGATTTGGTTTCTGCTGCTGCTTCAAACTCGAGATTTTCAGCTTCTTTTTGCATTTGCTCTTTCAGGGTTCTGATTAAAGCGGAAATATTGCCCTTGATAATATCGCGTATGGCGTTGATGTTTTGGTTGTAATCTTCCTCGCTTTGTTTGGCTTCGCAAGGGGCTTTGCAGTTGCCCATGTGATACTCCAAGCAGATGCGGAATTTGCCCGCAGCTATATTTTTTTGGGTGAGGTTTAAGCTGCAAGTTCGCGTTTTGTACATGTTGTGCACCAAACCTAATATAGTGCGCATCATTTTAATGGAAGCGTAAGGGCCGTAATATTCAGAGCCGTCCTTAATGACTTGCCG
>CAJXMT010000209.1 GCA_913056155.1 uncultured Cryomorphaceae bacterium | reverse complement strand
GTCACATCATAAACATGCGCCACCAAATCGTCTCGTGCGTCATCCTGTGTAATAAAAGTGCGCATTTTGGCATCTTTCACGGCAATTTTTTCCGAGCGCGGATTGCGATTTAAAACCTCCTCAATTTTTTCCTGCGGTGCTTCGGGTCCCATCTCTTTCAACAACCTGATTTTATCCCGATTCATCAACTCGTGAGCCGCTTTCATCAAACCGTAAAACGAGAGTTCAGCCGTATTGGGAATAAAACTGAAAACCGTATTTTCCAAATCGTTACCCAGTGATTCAAAAACCTTGGGAGCCACCTCCCTACCCAACTTAAGGCGCTCATTGTAAATATCTTGATCGCTTCCTCGGCTAAAGTAAATGCGCTCAAAAGAGCACGATAACTTTTCTTTGGGCGGCAAAATCTCCTCACGAGATATTTGTCCGTCTGCTTTTACAATAAAAGCTTTACCCGGCTCCAATTCGTGCACCTCATCAACCGCCAAATCAAACGCCGTTTGTATGGCGGGACGCTCACTGGCCACCACCGCAATTTCATCATCGTGGTAATAGTAGGCCGGTCTGATTCCATTGGGATCGCGCAATACAAATGCGTCACCGTGACCAAAAAGCCCTGACATCACATAGCCGCCGTCCCAATCTTCAGAGGCATTTTTTAATATACGAGCGGGACTGATATTTTTCGCAATCAAAGTCGAAATCTCCACTCGTGAATAACCCAAACTCCTGTATTTATCGTATAAATCTTGATTTTCAACGTCCAAAAAATGGCCTATTTTTTCCATCACCGTTACCGTATCGGCTTTTTCTTTGGGGTGTTGCCCAATGGAAATCATAAACTCAAAAAGCTCATCTACATTGGTGAGGTTAAAATTACCGGCCACCACCAAATTGCGGGTTTTCCAATTGTTTTGGCGCAAAAACGGATGGCAGGCCTCCTCACTATTTTTACCGTAAGTACCGTAGCGGAGGTGTCCCAAAAACAACTCCCCCATAAAAGCCTCATTTTCCTTTAACCAATCCACATCTTCCAGCTTGGCGGGATCTCTCTCCTCCAAATTCTTAAAACGCTTATTGATATAATCAAAAGTATCTTGTATAGGCTTGTTGCTTACAGAGCGGTAGCGCGATATATACCTTTTTCCCGGCGGCACATCCAATTTAATGTTGGCCACACCCACGCCGTCTTGACCGCGATTGTGTTGCTTTTCCATAAGTAAATGCAACTTGTGAATACCGTAAAAAGGTGTACCGTACTTGGCTTGATAGTAGCTCAAGGGTTTTAATAACCGTAAAAATGCTATACCGCACTCGTGTTTTATCGCGTCACTCATTTGAATTGAAATAGGAGTGCAAAGTTAACCGTAAAATACAGAAGAGTACACATCAAATACAGCCGGCGCTCCTCCGGCCAAACTTAATGAAAATAGGAATTTCTCATCTTGGTCAGAACCGACTATGCCTCTTCTGCCAAAATAAAAGTTCACAAAACCCGAATCAATTCTTACTTCAAGTGAGTATTTCACCCCGAAAGATTGATCGATTTACAGCGTTATAACTCGGCTTTAACCCGGGTCCGGTTCTGACCAAAAACCACAAATAAAGTATGCTTACTTTTGCAGGCTAAATTCAAGTCCTTTTTCATGGAAAAAATAAAATTTGCCGTAATCGGCTTAGGCCACATAGGGAGACGACATGCCACCATCATAAATGAGTATAATGAAGCTGAATTAGTGGGTACTATGGACGTAAACGCCGATGCTCCGCATCACGAGTTATGCCCGAAAAACATTCCTTTTTTCACGGATTTACACCAACTGATTGAAGAAACCCGGCCCGATGTGGTGAACATTTGTACGCCCAACGGTACGCACTCAGATTATGCCTCAAAATGCTTGGATTTGGGTACGCACGTGGTGATTGAAAAGCCCATGGGCTTGAGCAAAGCCAAATGCGAGGAGGTGATTTTTAAGGCGCTTCAAGTTTCCAAACAGGTTTTTGTGGTCAAGCAAAACCGCTACAGCCCGCCCTCCAAATGGCTGAAAGAAATGGTTTCACAAAACAAATTGGGTGACATTCACATGGTGCAAATAAACTGTTACTGGAATCGGGATGAACGCTATTACGCCCCGAGTAATTGGAAAGGCGATTTAACGCAAGACGGCGGTACGCTTTTCACGCAGTTTAGTCACTTTATCGATATCATGTATTGGGTTTTTGGGGATGTAAGAGCCATCAAATCTTCATTTGCCGATTTTACGCACAACCAAAGTACCGATTTTGAAGACTCGGGCTTGGTCAATTTTGAATTTGTAAACGGCGGCTTGGGATGCATCAATTTTTCCACTGCGGTTTGGGATAAAAACATGGAAAGCTCCATTACGGTTGTGGGCTCTAAAGGCAGTATCAAAATTGGCGGGCAGTACATGAATGAAATTGAATATTGCCATGTTGAGAATTATGAGAAACCCGTGCTTGAAGCTACAAACCCGCCCAATGATTACGGGCCGTTCAAAGGCTCCGCGGCCAATCACCATTTTGTAATTGAAAATGTGGTAAACACGCTAAAAGGTAAAGACACCATTACGGCCAATGCTTTGGAAGGCCTTAAAGTGGTGGAAATAATCGAGCGCATTTACGAAAGTCGCCATTTAAAAAGCCTCAAAAACAAGTAATGAGCAACATCATACAATTTGGCATAGCAGGCTGCGGCTATATTGCCAACCGGCATATCGAGCACATTATCAATCACCCTCACGGCGATGCTGTTGCTGTTTACGATACCGATACGTCGAAAGCAAAAACCTTTGGCCAAACTTATAAAACGCAGCACTTTGAATCGTTTGAGGCTTTTTTGCAATCTGCGGCACAAATTGTTTGCATTTGTACACCCAACGGCACGCATGCCGAGATTGCCATTGCCTGTTTACAAGCGGGAAAAGATGTTTTGGTTGAAAAACCTATGGCTACCAACACGGCCGATGCGCAAAAAATGATTGAAGTTGCCGAGCAATACAACCGGCAACTTTTTATTGTCAAACAAAACCGATACAATCCGCCTGTTGCAGCCCTCAAAGAGCTTATTGACGCCGGTAAGCCCGGGAAAATTTACTCGGTAAACATCAATTGCTACTGGAATCGAAACGCCGATTATTACGCTTCCTCACCTTGGAAGGGAACAGGAAATTTAGACGGCGGTGTATTGTTTACACAGTTCAGCCATTTTATAGACATCTTGTATTACTTCTTCGGCGATGTGGATGAAGTTTGCGGCCGTATAGCCAACAAAGGTCACGGCGATTTAATTGAGTTTGAAGATACGGGTACTTTCAACTTTGAACTGCAAAACGGTGCGTTGGGCAGTTTAAATTTCACTACTTGCGCATACAACAAAAACATGGAGGGCTCCATTACGGTTTTTGCCGAAAAGGCCACCATTAAAATTGGAGGCAAATACCTCAACACCATTGACTACCAAGAAACAAAAGGCTTTGACTTGAAGCATTTGCCTCAATCGGCAAAAGCCAACGATTACGGCTTTTACCAGGGTTCAATGAGTAATCACGATAAGGTGATTGACAACGTTATTCAAACACTCAACCACAAGGCTGATATTATGACGGGAGGCCCGGACGGCTTAAAAGTGGTGGAGATAATCGAGAAATTTTATAAATCGGCGAAGCAGTTATGAAAAGGTTGATTTTTGCCACCAACAATGCGGGAAAGCTGAAAGAAATGAGAGCACTATTAGGCTCCGCATTTGAGATTTTATCGTTGGCAGAGGCCGGCATTCAAACTGAAATACCTGAGGATCACGATACTTTTGAAGAAAATGCACTTCAAAAAGCGCAATTTATTTTCGAGCGCACACAAACGCCTGTTTTTGCCGATGATTCGGGATTGGAAGTGGAGGCGCTCAACGGCAAACCCGGTGTTTTCAGCGCGCGCTATGCCGGCGAGAATTGCACACCTCAAGACAACATCAACAAACTCCTGAAAGAGCTGAAAGGGACTGAAAATCGACGGGCGCGATTTGTCACAACAGTGGCTCTTGTTGGCTCAAACGGCGAGCATCAGTTTTTTCACGGTAAATGCGAGGGCGAAATTACGCGTGAAATGCACGGGGAAGACGGCTTTGGTTACGACCCGGTTTTTAGGCCGGCCGGCTATAAGCTCACCTTCGCCGAAATGCCGGCCGCACAACAAAACCGCATCAG
>CAJXMT010000208.1 GCA_913056155.1 uncultured Cryomorphaceae bacterium | reverse complement strand
ATCGATACCGTAGTTCAACAATACCGGACCTTTTTTGGACTCGACGAACAATCCTGCTGCTTTGCTCAATATGAAATATCCGTGCGCCACTCGGCCTTCGAAGATGGTGCCCTCGAGCGAAGTAGCGTCCATGTGCGCGTAAAAATTATCGCCGCTCACGTTGGCAAAATTGGTGATATCGGTTTCTGTAACGGTATGTTTGGCCGTAACTACCGTTTCACCAACCTCTAAATCTTCAAAATACTTTTGGAACACGTGTTTGCCCGGATCTTTAAACTTACCGCCTTTTTGATATTGACCCGTTACCTCGGTCAACGTGGTGGGTGAACCTTGGACCGCCGTGCGTTGCATGTAGTGAAAAACTCCGCGCTTACCGCCCATTTCCTCGCCGCCGCCGGCTCTGCCCGGACCGCCGTGAACCAACAAAGGCAGCGGTGAGCCGTGGCCCGTACTTTCCTTGGCACAATCGCGATTTAAAATCATAATGCGGCCGTTGTAAGCAGCTGTACCCACAGTAAAATCACGTGCCGTGTGGTCATCGGCCGTAACCAAAGAAGTCACCAAAGAGCCTTTCCCCATTTTGGTCAACTCAATCGCTTCATCCAAATTTTTGTACGGTAAAATAGTAGCTGCCGGCCCAAAAGCCTCAACTTCGTGACAACTGATTTTGGTAAACGGATTATCGTTCAACATCAACATGGGAGATAAAAAAGATCCTTTCTCGTAATCGGCGCCTGAAAGTTCAGCGCTGTTCATGTCACCGTACACCAGCTCCTGCTCTTTGAGTAATTCGGTAATTTTTCCGCGTACCTCCTCTCGCTGCTCAGGCCCTGCCAAAGCGCCCATTCTTACCCCCTCAACATTGGGATCGCCAATAACTGTTTTTTGCAGTTGAGCACTCAGTGCATTTTGCACATCTTCCACGTAATTTTCAGGTACCATAATGCGGCGAATAGCCGTACATTTTTGACCCGCTTTGGTGGTGATCTCGCGGCGCACCTCTTTTACAAAAATGTCAAACTCCGGAGTTCCCGGCGCAGCATCCAATCCCAATACTGATGCATTGAGCGAATCGGCCTCCATATTAAAAGGTACAGCCCTTTCAATAATGTTTTTATTGGACTTTAACATGCGTCCTGTGGTTGCCGATCCCGTAAAAGTCACCACATCTTGAGAGTCAGCGTGATCCAATATACCGCGCGCACTGCCCGAAACAAGTTGCAGGGCGCCCTCGGGCAAAATTCCCGATGCAATAATTTCTTTCACAACAGCCTCTGTCAAATAAGAAGTAAGCGCGGCGGGCTTCACAATAGCGGGAACACCGGCAAACCAGTTTACCGCACACTTTTCCAACATGCCCCAAACCGGAAAGGTAAAGGCGTTAATATGCACGGCCACGCCCTCTTTAGGCACATTAATATGGTGGCCGATAAATTGGCCGGATTGCGATAGGTTGTGCATTTCCCCGTCTGTGCAATACGATTGTGCGGGAAATTGCTTTCTCAAACTCGCATAAGAAAACAAATTACCAAAACCACCCTCAATATCAACCCATGAGTCGGGTTTAGTGGCGCCCGTAGCCCAACTTATTTTGTAAAACTCATTCTTTTTACTCATCAAGTGCATGGCCAACTTTTTCAGCATCATGCCGCGTTCGTGAAATGTCATTTTGCGCAATGCATGACCGCGATCTCTGCCGTACTGCAACATTTCTCCAAAATTCAATCCTTTTGAAGATACTGTACCCAACTCATCGCCGGTTATAGCATTGTAAAGTGTTTTACCTTCACCTTCGCCTTCAACCCATTTTCCCAGGGCATAACTTTTTACTTTCATATTGTAATTGTTTGTTTTTTCATTTTTCATTTTTGGTCAGAACCCCCAAATTCATCTGCAAACAGAGGAAATATCGGTTCTGACTATACACTCAGAAATTCCTGTTTTTTTGAAGGCTCTAAAGTAGAAATAAACTGTGAGACAAACAGAATCCCGCGATAACTTTTAATGTTTTTTAGCGTGTTGGGAAAAACCGATGCCGACGATTGGTGAAAACAACGTGTAAGGGCTTTTCAGCCCTTCGCAATCTTAACTCCGGTAAATACGCTTTGCTTTGCATTTAAGTACTAAATTTGTTCACCGTGAAAAAAAGGAATTTTGCAAATGAAGGTAGGTTCTGACCATAACAATATACACCGTAAAGTTACTGAAAAAGAGCTTTCAACTTGGCTTAAACAAAATGTGATCCCCCATGTTGAAAACCGCAGAATATGGGCATTTTACGGCGATTTGGGCGCGGGAAAAACAACGCTGATTAAAACGCTTTGCGCTTTATTGGGTATTGATAAAAATGAAGTAAATAGTCCTACCTTTGCTTTGGTGAATACATACTGCACGAATGAGCGGGAAATTCACCATTTTGACTTTTACAGAATTGAAGATGAAGAGGAAGCCTATGATATAGGCTATGATGAATATTTTTACGGTACGGGATTGTGCTTAATTGAGTGGCCCGAGAAAATTGAATCTTTACTGCCTGAAGACACGGTGAAAGTTAAGATTTCACCGGATGAAGATAGCGATTGCCGTCATTACGAAATACAATACGAATGAGTACAACAGACCCTGTAAAAAACCTGTCACAAGAAGCCGCCAGGCAGCCTAAAGAGCAGCTTGAGGCGGTAATAAATCGCGATAATCAGCTGGCGATAGGTATTCCGCGCGAAACATCGTTTCAAGAAAAACGCGTGGCACTGGCTCCTGAGGCCGTGGCTTTGCTAACCAATAACGGCCATAAAGTGAAAGTAGAAACCGGCGCGGGCATGGATGCCAATTTTAGCGACAGGCAATACAGTGAGGCAGGCGCCGAAATAATTGAAAATACGCGCGAGGTTTATCAATGTGAAATTTTGCTGAAGGTAGAACCGCCCTCTGCCGAGGAAATTGACATGATGCAACGCAAGCAAATTCTCATATCAGCGCTTCAATTATCCATACAGCCCGAGCATTTTTTGAGGAAGTTAATGGATAAACGCATCACTGCTATTGCTTGGGATTATGTGATGGATGAAGACGGGAATTTACCGGTGGTAAACGCAATGGGTGAAATAGCGGGCAATACTTCTATTTTAATCGCCTCAGAATATTTGAGTAATTACAACCAAGGTGTGGGAACGATGCTGGGCGGCATTACCGGCGTAAAACCTTCAGAGGTGGTGATTATCGGCGCGGGAAGTGTGGGTGAGTACGCTACGCGAGCGGCGTTGGGTTTGGGCTCACTGGTTAAGGTTTTTGATAACAGTACCTACCGCCTGCGGCGTTTACAAAACAGTTTGGGTTCTCGGTTATTTACCTCAACTATTCAACCCAAAGTGTTATTAAATGCTTTAAAAACAGCTGATGTTGCCATTGGTGCCATTAAGGCGCCGCACGGTCGAACGCCTTGCGTAGTGCAGGAAAATATGGTACGGGAAATGAAAGAAGGTTCTATCATAGTGGATGTGAGTATTGACCAAGGCGGCGTTTTTGAAACCAGTGAAGTCACCAATCACGATTTTCCCACTTTCAAAAAACACGGTATTATACATTATTGTGTTCCCAATATTGCCTCAAGAGTTTCACGCACGGCCAGCTATGCACTGAGTAATATTTTTGCTCCCGTTTTGGTAAACGCAGGACGTGAAGCAGGCGTTGAAAATTTATTGAAAAAACACCGCGGTTTGCGCAAAGGCGTTTATATTTTTAACGGTACCCTTACCAATGAGTTTTTGGGTGAATCTTACAATATTCCTTACAAAGATTTAGACCTTTTAATGTCGGCATTATAATGTGGAGAAGAATTAGAGTTTTTATGTTTGGCGTTGGTTTGGGACTCATTGTGACTTGGGCACTGGTATTGCGCAACCGAAATACCGATGAGTATTTAAAGTGGATGCCCAATGAGCGCATACTTGAAGAAATAAGAATTGACTCGAATACAGTGCTTCCCCCGAATTTTGATTGTTTGCTGGGGTGTTTGGATGTCACATCCTTAGATTATGAGCAACTTACCCTTGAAGGAAGGGTCAATTTCGAAAAAAGCAGTCCGCGCGAAACGCCAAAGGTTTACCTCGTTGAACATGAAACGGAAAACGGTATATTAACGGCCGTTTACGAGTTTACGGGGGATGAACAGCACCTTGTCGAATTATATAGGGATCACCCTTCACAAAATTGCAATTGCCATGCACACTAAACACACCG
>CAJXMT010000207.1 GCA_913056155.1 uncultured Cryomorphaceae bacterium | reverse complement strand
AGGAATATTTTGCGTGGGTGGTGTGTGTCGTGTTGTTCCCGCCTCAAATGGTGTGAGTTTATCGGTAACCACCTCGTTTTAAAAATTTTGTAACCCGATAATTCCTTTCGCGTTAAAAGGAAGAGTTAAAATCTACGACTATGAAAAATATTTTGACCCTGCTCATTTTCACCCTCATCACCACCCTGTTTTTTTTCACACAATGTGATAAAGTTGAGGATCCTTACGCCCATATAGATGAAGAGGTAACCATTGATGAAGACTCCTTAACCGCCACTTTTAATGACACTTTTAACAGTGATGACTCACGAGAACTCACGCGGCGAATTATGTTGGAGGACTTTACCGGCATGAAATGTAATAATTGCCCGCGCGCTACAGATGTAGGTAAAGACTTAATGAATCAATATGGGGATAAAATTGTTTTTGTGGCACTTCACAACTCGGGTGCTTTTTCCAAACCCGACAATGACTTTCCACTCGATTTGGAAACCGAAACGGGAGAAAATTTACGCGTTCGTTACCAAATTGCATCGTTTCCCATGGGAATGATTAACCGAACAGATTATGAAAACAGCGGAACAGCCCGCATAGGAGATCAAAATTGGGATAATACAGCCAATCAAATGTTGAATGATGCCGATTACATAAAAGCAAGGTTTGATGTAAGTTGGAGCGTCATTTACAACAGTGAATCGCGCACGTTACGCGTTTTACCCGAGGTTGAATGTTTGAGTTCTTCCACTGCCGATATCACTATGCACGCTTACATTTTAGAAGACGGCATTATCGGGCCACAAATTGACTCCCGAGCAAGTACTGCTGAGTACGGCCCAAAACGCATTATCCCCGATTACGAATTTAAAGACGTGGTACGCGCAGGCTTTCCCAATTTAGAAACAGGCCGGCTACTTTTTTCAGCACCTTCACAAGGCGACATATTTGAAATTCAAAACCCCGATCAAGATGAGCTGCGCTTCACCATTTCAGAGGAGTGGAATGATGAGAAGTTAAGTGTTGTCCTCTACTTCACAAATGCTGAAAGCGGTGAAGTCGTTTTTTCTGACAAATTGCAATTATTTGAATGAAACCACTTTTTATCTCCGTGCTATCGGTTCTTTTTTTCGGCTTTTGCTCAGCTTTAAGCGCCCAACAAAACACCTTCAACGCCGGTATGAAATTGGGTGTGGCGGGCACGCAAATTTCAGGTGACGGCTTTGCCGGTTTTCGAAAAGCGGGATTAGTGGGCGGTGTTTTTGTCTCACGGCAATTCAATGAACGCTGGGGCGGACTCATGGAAATTCAATATGTTAGAAAAGGAAGTTTTGACCCGCCCGATCCCGAAAACGGAAAGTTTGATCAATACAAAATAGACCTGCAATACGTTGAAATACCTCTTATGGCAACTTTTGAACTCAGTCAATTTCACTGGGAAGCAGGACTTTCAATAGGCTACCTTTTTGCACACCGTCAAGAGGATGAATTCGGTCCCATTCGAGATGAGAATATATCGCGTCTCATCGAAATGCGAGATTTAGATTTTTCCCTGAATATCGGTTTAAACTTTCAAGCCTCTGAGCGCCTATATCTCAATGTGCGTTACAATCACTCTGTATATCCCATTGCCAATACACCTCAATGGGTTACGGGTTACGTGGGCTTTTTCGGCGGCTCTTACAACCAAACCTTACAGTTTTCACTGGGTTACCATATACTGGGGAGAAATCACTTTTACCAAACTTCAGACCGGCAAAAAAGTTTTTAATCACATTCATCAAACACCTGCTATCGCTTGATGAATTTGCCGCTTAAACTACTACTTCCGCTTGCGCGCATGAGATAAAATCCCGATTTTAATCTCGAAACATCCACCTCTCCCGCTTTATTAATCGGCAAAAGGTATTGTGCCCCTTTCGTGTCAAAAACTTGAACAGATCGAACATCTTGAGATAAACCCTGAACGGTTATACGATTAATTGCCGGGTTGGGAAAGATGTGTAATCCTGTATTTCGAGAATCAGCTTGTTCACCGATGTAAACAGGATATACATCATTGTTGATACCGATATGATTTGTTTCAGCATATTGCAGCCTGTACATTTTCAAATAATTTACAACAATATTTCCTTTAAAATCATCCTCATCGGTTTCTATAATTACGCTATACCGTTCTCCGGGATAAAGCTGTAAGTTTACAGTTTCAAAAGGCTCAGGCAACGGGCGGCCGTCGCTCGTGTAAACAATTGCTTGAACCGCTTCGGGAAAATGATAATCGTTTACATCAAATCCTATATTGATCAAGCGCAGCAGCACACGCTCGCCTTTGTGCAATTCAATACGGTTTTTACTTGCTTCGTAAAGCTGCTGTTTTTGTAAACCATTCAGCAAAAAATGTCTTTTCTCATCAGAGTAAGGCATTCCGCCCGTCATAAAATCATCATTTAAAGCCTTATCTAATTCTGAACCCAAAAAATCGTATTGCCTGTCAAATCGAGGACCCCCCGGATAGATTTCATCAGGCTGATTACTATAAACAATAAAGCTGCCGTACATACCCATCATCAGATGGAGCGTAGTGGTTACATGACAATGGTAAATGAAATTCCCGGCGTGTGTTGCTTTAAATCTGTAAGTAAATGTATCACCCGTTAACACAAAATCAGAGGTATGCGGCACCCCGTCATTTTCTTGATCAACGTCTAAGCCGTGCCAGTGAATGGTATGTCCTTCATCAGATACGTTTACAACCTTCACAATTACAGAGTCGCCAACCGTAGCTGTTAAGGTAGGTGACGGTAGCAAAAGCTTTTCCTCAGAGCCAAATCCTCCGATTTCAATAAAACCCCAGATATGGGTTGAATCGCCTGTGAACAATTCATGCCGTCCGTCCATACGCATATTCAGCGTGTATTCAACTCGCTGAGCTAATATCGGTTCTGACCAAAACGCCGCAAGAATTAAAATGACTATCAATCTCATTGAACTAAGGCATTATATGAAGCATTCCCATTATTCCACCGGGGTAATTACCGTTAGTGGTACTGCTGATTAAATTGTGATCGTGAACGGGAAATGTACCGGGCTGATGAGGAACTAAAAGTACTGTGATAATTTCATCGCGTTTGAGCGGAAAGGAATCCTTACTCCACCCTATCATGTGGTTTTCCATATTCGAATGAATTATTTCAACATGATAACCGTGAAAATGAGGTGCGTGATGCATGATGTTAGAGCCCGCAAAAGTTATATAAATGCTATCATTTACATTGCCGTTCACCATACCGCGCATATTCATTTGATTCACATGAAAAGCCTCCGTGTTCAAAGTAAATATTAAGGGCGTAAAAGCATCAAAATCGGGAGTATTTCCTTCGCTTATTCGGCGATTGGCTTCTTTGTCAAAAGCTCTTAAATTCCATACATAATTGTGTTGATTTTCCTTTGCCACCCTTAAAACCGTTGACAAACCGTAATATTTAAGCTCATCATTTTGTGCATAAACTCCATAACCACCTGGATCTTGTGTTGTAATTGTAAGAGTTCTGTTTCCTCCGGCGGGAACAATCACCGTTTCCGTAATCAGGTCGCAACCTACTTCCACATCAAAATCCAATAAGTTATATAGCGTTAAATGCAGGGTTTCGCCGGGAGAAGCGTGAAATACCCTATCCACAGTGTCAAATCGCGAACTCTCAGTAAACAGAGCCAGTGGAATATCTTCATGATCGATATGTAAATAACCCGAATTCAAATAAGCTGTATCATACTTGACTTGACTGCGCAAAGCAGAGAAACTAAAAAACAAAATCAACGATAAAATGAAAACCCTCATGATCTCAGTTTTTAGAACTTTCATTCTGCAAAATAATTCCATTCTTACTCATAACCTTGAACTAAACGTGATTTTTACCGGCGAGTTACTTTTAAATATTGAAAGCAATTACGTTATACATCACAATATGATTATGCTTTTCCCAAACCTGATAAATGAGCTAAATTCCTTTTCAACCCCTCAAACCCGGTTCTTTTCACGGGAGTTCCCCTAAAAACCTCTTCAAACACATCCTCGGTAATATCCAACCACTCCTTGCGATTCATTTCTAAAATACCCGGCTTAGGTTCAAAATCTAATACGTTATGTGGTTTAGACAAGCGATTCCAGGGGCATACCTCTTGACAAATATCGCAACCAAACATCCAATTCTCAAAATTTTTGGCAACATCATCGGGAAAACTCCCTTTAAGCTCAATCGTGTAGTAAG
>CAJXMT010000206.1 GCA_913056155.1 uncultured Cryomorphaceae bacterium | reverse complement strand
ATTGGCACCCGTACCTTTGGTAAGGGATTGGTGCAAGAACAAACCATGTGGCCCGACGGCTCTGCAACGCGCTTAACGGTTGCGCGGTATTACACTCCCACAGGTCGTTCCATTCAACGACCTTACCGAGAAGGTACCGAAAAATACCACCAAGAAATCATGGAGCGTTTCAAAAATGATGAAATGTTGCACCCCGACAGTACTAATTTTCCGGATTCACTCAAATACTCAACACCGGGCGGCAGAACCGTTTACGGCGGGGGCGGTATTTTTCCCGATGTATTTGTACCTTTAGACACTACTCAATCTTCAAACTACTTGAATCGATTAATTTACGGCGGCATTCTGTATCAATGGGCTTTTGATTACGCCGACAAACATCGGGACCATTTAACCGGTAAATTCAATCCGGAATCATTCAAAGATAAATTTGAAATTACAGAAGAACTGTCTGATTTTATTAAATATGCTGAGGAGCAAGGTGTGGAATACAACGAAAAAGGTTTCGAACGTACGCAAAGTAAAATAGCGCTCAGGCTCAAAGCTTACATTGCTAGAAACGTTTGGAACAGTGAAGGTTTTTACCCGGTGTGGAATGAAAAAGATAATGTTATTTTAAAAACGCTTGAAGTTTTAGAAAACAAAGCTGAATTACAAGCAGCCATAAACCCTACACAGCAAAAACTTCAAACACCGGGAAACCAATAGCCCGTATTTCTTTGATGTGCTTTGTAACCGGGGAAATATTCAATTAAAAGTTTTTCCTCAAATCGGGTTTTCACAATGAGTACAATCCACAATAAAGCTGTAATGACTAGTTTGGTAACTGAAAAATTATCAAAGAGCGAAAGCAGTGTTACCCCGGCAATAGATGCATACATGGGATGTCTAATCCAATGATAAGGCCCTGAAGTGACAAGCCGCGCTCCTTTTTTTACATCGGGAAAAACATTTAAACGCGATTTTCTCATTTCCCAAATGCCCCAAAATGCAACTCCAACAAATGCAATTTGAAATGCCTGAATTACAAGGTGATTTGCAAATACGCTTCCCGTTACTGCCAACAAGCCTAAACCCGTAAACTGCAGTGCCACCAAAACAACTGAACTAAACTTGCGTTTTTTCACCTCATCAACCTTGACCAAACATCTTGCGTGTTCTATTCATAGCCATATCTCGAATTTTACTTCGCTTTTCTTCCGGCATATTCTTAAAAATGCGGTAAGTTGTGGCCATCAAAACGGCTAAATCATCAGAGTAACCGATAAAGGGCGTAATATCAGGGAGGGCATCAAAGGGTGTAACAAAATATCCTAAAGCGGCCACTATCAAAACCTTTTGAGAGCCTTTTATTCGGTCACCCCTCAACGTAATATACAATTCCAAAGCCGGAAGTATTACTTTGCGGCCTACCGTTTTAAAATTTTGAGCCAATTTGGATAAAAAACTCTCTTCAGAATATTCCTTCTTGTACTTTTCTTCAGGTAAGGTTTTCATAGTTCGATTAAAAGTTAAAGTGATTTCTTTTACGAGTTTTCGAGTAACATGTGACATCCATTCATGATGAATCCGTTTTAAGGAATTACTCTGCTTTTTCGCCTTCCAATAAAAAACTCAAATCCGCATCGGGTTTGAGCTCTCGTGCCGGCTTCCCCTTTTCAAACAGCCGTACATTTAATACCCCATAAACAGATATTTTTTTACCATCCACCCGTAAGGCTGTGCCCTCACGCAGGCCCACAACCGGTTGTGAGTTGAAAAAATGAAATTCATTAATGCGCTGTTCACGAGTTTCCCCCATATGTGAGCTGTCCGGGTCAGAATCCAAATAATGGGGATTGATATTAAAAGGAACCAGTTGCAACGCTTGAAATGAAGGCGGATACACAATGGGCATATCATTCGTAGTGGAAACAGACATTCCCGCAATATTAGATCCCGCACTGGACCCCATATAAGGTTTTCCGCTTTTTACGGCTCTCCTTACCGCATCTAAATAACCGCGGTGGTAGAGCTCATTGAGTAAAACAAACGTATTCCCGCCGCCTGTGAAAATACCATCAGCCCAAACGCAGGCCTCATCAGCACTTTTAAACCGGTGAGCTCCGCGCACCTCAATTCCTAAGGGTTCAAATACATTGCGCACTTTTCGAGTATAATCGGTATGCGTTAAGCCGCCCGGGCGGGCAAAAGGTATAAACAACAACTTTTTACACCCCTCAAAATGGCGCTTCACCTCCTCTTTTATATATTCCAGATAAGCGCTTCCATGAACTCGTGAAGTACTTACAATCAATAATTTTCTTTTTTCCATAACCTTATTAGTTGCATGTTTTGACAAGCTTCAAATTTAGTGCATTCCCGGCAATTCATCATCTGTTTCACTGTATTAGTCAGAACAGGTCCGCCGTTCTTCTGCGGAGGGTTTTCAGGTTCTGACCAAAAAAACCATTAAACTACGCCGGCTTTATTTCCTCCTCATGTTTGGTAGGTAAGTCGATTTCATCTTTCATTAAGTCCAACTCCTGATACCACTCAGAATTGGTAATAAAAGGCATTACGGAAGGCCCCAATTTAGATAAGTACGGGTAAGTAAGCGAGTTATTTCGCAACTCCGGAGATATTAAATGAAACTTTCCCCCGCCGAATGAATTGATAAAAACAAAGATAAAACTGAGTATTACGGCACCTTTCAGAACTCCGAAAACAGCCCCTGCAACACGATTCACAAAACCCAAAGCCGCTAGTTTTAAAATACGTTGTACTATGCGAGCTAAAAAGTGTACACCTATAACTACGCCGATAAATACAAGTGCAAAAGCCGCAGCGGGCAGGTAATCGGGATCAATTTCAGTTTGACTTGCCAAATAGCCCTCAACCGTAAAGCTAAACTTAACCGCCATCCATACCCCTAAAAATAAAGCCGCAATGGAAGCCAGTTCAACAATTAAACCTTTAGCAAATCCCCTTACTCCTAAAAACAACAGGATCACGCCCACAATAATATCTATGTAATTCATAAAGCTGCCGAAAAGTCAAAAGTACCGACTTTTCAAACAAAACCTTTACTATTCGCTTTAACTTTGTGCACTCACCATTGTGAATTAATTTCCATGAACATAAAAGAATATAAAGCCGCCTGGAAAGAAGCCGTTCTTTTTTTTGAAGAACGTTTTGGCAACGATTTAGATATTGACGGTATTTTGTTTTTAATTGGTATTCAAGAGTTGGGGCAAGGAAACGTACAACTCACTAAAGATGAAAAAACTGATGTTATGCATATTGCGGTTTGTACCCTTTTAGAGCCCTATGGTTATTATGAGTTTGAAGGATTGGATCCGGAGGGTTGGCCTCATTTTAAACAAAAAAGCAAGTTACCGCACTTACGCCCTTTAGATCAACAAAAGCTCATTAAGGAAGCTATAATCGATTACGTAAAAAGTCAAAAGAAAACAGCTCAAGACTCAAACTGAAATTTACTTTTGTGCGCCCTAAATCAATCGGGTTTGATAAACAAATTCTCCTTACTTTTTGTGTTTTTCTTGGCCGCGGGCATGAATACCTTGACCGCACAGGTAAGTATGCCCAACAACTTAACGGCACTTCCCGTGGAGTTCCCCATTAGGTTTGACGGCGTTTTGGACGAGGAGTCGTGGCAAAATGCACAAAAAATAAACAACTTTACCCAGCGCGAACTCAATTTTGGAAAGCCTGTTACTGAGCGCACCGAGGTGGCTGTATTGTATGATGAAACCAACATATACATTGGCGTTTGGTGTTATGACTCAAATCCCGACAAAATCATCGCGAAAGAAATGAAGCGGGATTTTTCACACGGTTTAGACGATAACTTCAGGATTGTGATTGATACTTACAACGATAAACGCAACGGCTTTATGTTTGTGGTGAATCCCAACGGAGCACGAGGAGATTACCAAGTATTCAATAACGGTGGCAGTACAAATGCCTTTTGGAACGGTGTGTGGGATGTACGTACTCAAGTTAATGACGAAGGCTGGTTTGCCGAGATTAAGATTCCGTTCAGCACCTTAAAATTCAGAACCGGCGTTAAAAACCAAGTATGGGGCATTAACTTTGAGCGCAACATCAGACGTAAAAGAGAGCAGGCGCTTTGGCAGGGCTGGAGTAGAGACAACAATTTAGAACGCGTCAACCAAGCGGGTTCAATAGGCGGTTTTGGTGCTTTAAAAAACGGCAGATTTATTGAGTTAAAACCTTACGGCATTGCCGGCGGTGAACACACCAACGGGCAAAGTACTGAAGGGCTGGC
>CAJXMT010000205.1 GCA_913056155.1 uncultured Cryomorphaceae bacterium | reverse complement strand
CCGCCGGCGCCCGAGCCACTATAACTTCCGGGCGAATCCCATAGGTAAAATCCGAGGTTGGCACCTCCATAAACGTTCCATTGTTCAGGCAATTCAAGCAAATGATTGAAGTGAAAATTCACGTTCCCGGATAAGCCGAAAATTTGGTGGTTGTAACGTACACCCGCAAATCGATCAGTGTAAACTCGGTATTCTAATTGACCGCCCACCGTTACATTTTGGTGAACGCCATAATCCAAAGCTCCGTAAAAGGGCAAGCCTCGGCTCGACAAACCGGCACCTAAATTTCCTTGAAGGGCACCCTCAGCAATCGGGCTGCCTTGTGATTTTCCGGCGATCGGAAGTATAAATAAAAATAAAGTGATGACTAAAGCTTTAATGCTTATTGTGTTCATTATTTTGGTTTTTAGTGTTTAAAATAGATTGACTAATTTTGTTGTATAGCGTAAGCATTTCTTTTTTACCGGCCAAATACTCGCGGTGTTTTTTCAAAATTCCTTCATCACCTCGAATAGCAGGTCCTGTTTGCACCCGGCCGGGTTCTCGGGCAAAAGCCTTATCTACCGTTTCACGAACGAGCGACTCCATCATGTCAAATGACATGCCCTTTTTTCGCAGCAGTTCATGACTGATGGCAAACATGTGATTGCTAAAGTTACACGCAAAAACAGCCGCAATATGTAAAACTGCTCTGCTCTCAGAGTTAACGATCTCTACTTTTTTCGTACGGTCTCGGGCGAGGTCACACAATAAATCTTCAGTTTTTTGGTCAGAACCCTCTACGCAAACCACCACCCTACTCCAATCTACAGGTTTAGATTTACTGAAAGTTTGAAGCGGGTAAAATACACCGCAACTTGAAAATCGGTTTAAAACATCAAGACCCAAACTCCCCGATGTGTGGACAACCGCGCCCTTCAGATCAGGTAATTCGCTCGCAACTTTTTCAACCGCATCATCACTTACCGCCAAAATGTAAACCCGAGAGTCTCTACATAAGGCCGAAACTCGATCAGTAAATCCGCATCCGGCAAACTCTGCCAATTTGGACGCATCAGCAACGGTTCTGCCGTAAATTTCATTCACTCGGGCTCCATCGCTTTCTGTAAAAAAACGCGTTAGATGGGTCGCTACATTGCCGGTTCCCAGTATGGTGATCAACAGCTTGCTCAAGCCCAACTCCTTTTTATACGCGTCGTCACCGCCACCACAGTTCCTATTACCATCAACACACAGCCAATCCATAAAATATTGATATAGGGAAAAACAACTGCTTTCATGATAATGAACTCTTTGATTTTATTTTTTTTCTCACTGATGGCAAACGTCATTTCTTCTGATTCCGGATCGATATTGACAAAGTCCACTTTGACAAAAAGCTCGTCAGAGACTGCGGGAAAGGTAACAATTCGCGCGTTTTTGGCTCCAAAATAAGGTTGTAAAAGATGTGATTGAGTGTCAAAATCAAAAGCCAACAAGTTGGCTCTCACGAGTAAATCAGGCTGACTTAGGCCAAAGCTATCCTTTACAGACTGTGATTGTACGGGATTTAAACCCGTAAACACATAGATGGCACTATTCCCGTAAATGGTATCTCCCGCTTTTACAACATATTCCTCGGGATCACTCCATTTATCTTCATTTTGAGCTTGACGCTCCTCAAGTTCTGCGTATTTCACAAAAGTGAATACATCGTGATTCCAATAATTTTTAGTGGAAGGCTCGGCCACATTTCCCATTCGCTCATTTAACTGAACAAAAGGCTGCAGCGTAAACAACTTTTCTTTGGTCTCGGGATGAATATACTCAACATCGTAATAAACATTGATGCCCTCTTTCCTTTTACCGCGGTAAGCCACATTGTATTTGGACATTTCTACGGTATCATCCATCATGAGTAGAATATTCTCGGCGTTGGAATAATTAGAATCTAAAGTGGTTAAATCATAACGCGTAGTATTTTTTGAGATTACCTCCTGCTTACCTTGCGATACCAACGCACCCACAAGAAGTAACGCAAAGCCCAAGTGAGCCAGTGCTGAGCCTACAGCCCCGTTTTTAGCGCGTATTCCTCGAACCAAGTAATCGGTATTTGCAGCCACTGCAAATATTGAGGCAAACAAAAGAGTGAGCAAAAGCGGATCTTTCATTTCCAAACTCCACGCACCCAAAAGAGTAAACACGGCTGCAATAACGGCATCACGCAAAATCTTTCCCATAAATACTTTAACGGGTGTTTTTTTGTAGCGTAAATATTGCGTTAAACCTATAATCAGAGCCACCACAACAGCGAAAGGAATTTGAAAGGCATTGTAATGTGCATTGGGGTCGCCGGGAGGAGCCATATCTGTACCGAATATTTTATTCCAAACGGGAATGGAAGTGGAAAAGAAAATTTGAAATCCCGAGAGCAAGAGCACTAAAGCCCCTACAAACATCCAAAACTCCCTGGACCATAAAGGATCTTCTTTTTTCTTTTTGGGTATATCCTTATAACGATAGGCCATCATTCCGAAACCCAACAACACAAAAAATCCGAGGTAAAAGAGCAATTGACCTGAGAGCCCCATATCGGTAAAAGAGTGTACGGAGGTTTCCCCCAACACGCCGCTCTTGGTAAGAAAGGTGGAATACAAAATCAAGATGAAAGTTAAAATCAACAGCCCAAAAGTCCACATTAAGCTCGCTCCTTTATTACGCTGAATCAGCAGCAGATGTGCTCCGCCCACCAATGTTAACCAAGGCACAAGTGAAGCGTTTTCAACAGGATCCCAAGCCCAAAATCCGCCAAAAGACAGCGACTCATAAGCCCATGCACCGCCCATCAAAATACCCAATCCCAAAACACCTACACCTGTGAAAGCCCAAGGCAATGTGGGCTTCACCCAACTTTTAAAATCACCTTTCCACAAAGCCGCCACGGCAAAAGCAAAAGGAACCAGAGTCAAGGCAAAACCCAAAAATAAAGTGGGCGGATGTATGGTCATCCAGTAATTTTGAAGCAGGGGATTAAGCCCCGTTCCATCGAGCATTTCCAAGTAATTGGGGTTCTGAAGAAAAGGAACATCACCAAATTGAGGATGTTGCCGCAACAAAATGGTAAACGGATTGCTGCCGATCATTTTACCCAACACAAATACACCCAAAATCATGGTATTCAATAAAACTTGAGCGGACATAAAAACCGCCATCACGCGATACTCCCACTTTTTAGCGGTATGTATTAAAATAACGCCCACCACTGCATGCCAAAACAGCCACAAAATGGTGCTGCCTTCTTGACCTTCCCAAAAGGCACTGAATATAAAACGCATAGGCATTTCACTATTCGAGTGTTGCCAAATGTAGTGGTATTCATACATGTGGCCGGCCAGCATGGTTATCAAAGTCACTACAATTCCCAAGACGGCAACGGCGTGAACGTAAAAAGAGGTGCGCGCTATTTTTTTCCAAGATCCCGATTGATCACCGCGAACAACGCCCAAAAAATAAGCCGAGCAAGCGAGTAACCCGGCTGTAATTGCCAAAATAACAAATGTGTTTCCCAACGCTCCTGCCCAGAGGCGCTCTCCAATATATTCCATCATAGATTAAAGTGTTGCTTCAGCTTCAGCTCCGCGAATTTCCCGCATTTCATCTTCCGTTTTGAATCCTTCTTCGCCCTCATTATATTTCGAGGGGCACTTCATCAATAAGTCGCCCGCCTCAAATGTATCACCTGAAGCTTTTCCTATCAAAACAATTTGTTCAGATCTTTCAAAATCCTGCGGTTTACTTTTGTGCAATTTCACCTTCTTTTCCAGCCCGTTGTTATCCATCATGTAAAAAGTGAACAGGTTGGGATTTACCTCCGGTTCATACACACGAGGTTTGTCTTTATTCAGAACCCCGACAACGTGATACTCTTTACCGGGGTTATTAAAAGCTTGCGAAAAATCGGCATAGGTACCCGAATCAGACAACGCCGAAAGTATTGCACCTACGGCTATGGCGATAATGGCGATACCTAAAATATGGAGTTTTTTCATAATGAACTGTTTACTTAAATTGTCACTTTATCCAACGAGTTATTAAACGCATCCTCGTGCCGCATGTTCTCATTTTTCACTTGTATTTTCACCACTATTTTCACCGCGCACGTATCCGCTCAAATACTGATATTTTGGCGTCAACTTTCCATTTTTAGCAATGGTTGCATCAGCTATAACTCCGTTGGAGTCTCCATTGATCAACTCGGGCAATACGCCTCGCGTAAACATTTCCCCAAATCCCTCTGAGGCATCGGCGGGAATTTCGGCCGGTAAATTATCAA
>CAJXMT010000204.1 GCA_913056155.1 uncultured Cryomorphaceae bacterium | reverse complement strand
ATGTTTTTGGGTCCTGTTGAAATGCACAAACCTTGGAATACACAAGGTATTGACGGTGTTTCCAAATTCTTAAAAAAATACTGGCGCCTATTCTACACCAACGAAGGTTTTCAATTAAGTAAGCAAGCTCCCACCAAAGAGGAGCTCAAAGTTCTTCATACGTGTATTAAAAATGTCACTGAGGATATTGAAAAACTATCACTCAATACCTGCGTGAGTCATTTTATGATTTGCGTAAATGAGCTCACCAAATTGGGATGCTCAAAAAAAGAAATACTGGAACCCTTCATCATACTGACCTCATGCCACGCTCCCCATATAAGTGAGGCGTTGTGGCAAAAAGCCGGCAACTCAAAATCGGTTCATGAAGCTGAATGGCCTATTTTTAATGAGGAGTATTTGACAGAAGACGAAATTGAATACCCGGTAAGCTTTAACGGTAAAATGCGATTTAAAATTTCACTGCCCAAAACAGCTGATAAGTCGGATATTGAAAAAGCAGTGTTTAAGGATAAACGCTGTGCAAAATACCTCGACGGCAATAAACCGAAAAAAGTGATAATCATACCCGGCAGAATTGTAAATATAGTTGTTTAGTCATTATTACCTTACTGTAAACACAAATTATTTCTATTCCCGGCAGGCGCGAACTTCAAAAGATTTTTATACTTTCGAAGCAATCAAAACCTAAAACGAAATGCAATGAATAAACCCACCACTAATTTATCTAAGCAGGAAAGAAGTAAAGCTCAAAAAGAAGCGTGGTACACGCTTAACCCTCAAAGTTTTGAAGAGTGGCTTGACGGTAAAAGAAATTTTAGAGACCCGAAAGAGCAACAAGATTTACGAATGTATATATAATACGTGTTTGTCATTTTAAAAAGCCGTTGGTAATTATCAACGGTTTTTTTTTTGCTATCCCCGTCACAAAATATGGGGCACAAAAAAAGCCGGTTAAAAAACCGGCTTTTTTGTACTTATGTAGTAATGTTTATTTTGCAAACTGCACGTGTTGAGCAGAGGCTGACATAAACTCTTCAAGTTTACTTTCATCAATCCACTTTACAACAGATTTTTCATAGTGCATACGTATTTCGCGCAACAATTCTTCTTGACGATCTGCTTCCACTTTATCAGAGTTATGAACGTAATCAGCTTTATGCATCACTTGCTCAAGTAACAATTTAAAATCATTCATGTGCTCATCAGGCATATCAAAATCTGCTTGCAATTCAACGGCCGATTCATTGGCTTCAGTAGCAAAGGCACTTCTGTCTTGATCTTGCGCAAATAGCGAGAGTGAAGTCATAAATGCCAATCCCAGTAATAAACTCAATTTTCTCATAATATGTAAATTTTAAGATTCGTCACGAAGGTAATAAAATCATTCTTTATGAACCTATTCAAGGTGAATTTTTATCCAAGTATTTAAGGTTCTGACCAAAAAAATACTACAAATTCAACAATACTTCAAATGGCTCTTTACCGCCAAATATCAATTTTGCCGGGTTTTCGAGCATTTCTTTAATGGCATACAAGAAACTCACAGATTCTTTACCGTCAATTATGCGGTGGTCATAGGAAAGGGCAACATACATCACCGGTCTTATTTCCACTTTACCATCAACGGCAATAGGCCTGTCAACAATGTTATGCATACCTAAAATAGCACTTTGCGGCGGATTGATAATGGGTGTGCTCAGCATAGAGCCGAATACCCCTCCGTTTGTTATGGTGAACGTTCCCCCGGTCATATCGTCCAAGCTGATTTTACCGTCTCGCGCCTTAATAGCCAAACGTTTAATTTCAGCTTCAATTTCGTGAATTTTCAATTGTTCCGCATTGCGCACAACGGGAACCATCAGACCCTTAGGAGTAGAAACAGCCACACCAATATCGGCATAATCGTGATAAATGACCTCCTTACCGTCTATCATCCCATTTACAGCAGGATATTTATTTAGTGCTTCGGCAACCGCTTTCGCAAAGAAGCCCATAAAGCCCAAACTCACGCCGTATTTTTCCTTGAACTTATTTTTATATTTAGTTCTTAAATCCATAATGGGCTTCATATCCACCTCATTAAAAGTGGTAAGCATGGCCGTATCATTTTTTACAGATACCAATCGTTCAGCCACTTTTCGGCGCAATGACGACATTTTTTCACGTCTTGTTTCTCGTGTGCCGCCCCAACCTTGAACAGCATCAGCCTCCATGCCGCCGGACAAGTAAGCTTCCACGTCTGATTTGGTAATGCGCCCGTTAGCTCCCGAGCCTTTCACCCGATCAGCTTTTACTTCATTTTTGCGCATCATTTCCTTGGCAACGGGCGAGGCTTTTACGTTATCATCAGCGGGTTTGGAATCTTTATCCTCGCTGCTTTTATCCTCCTTTGGTGATTTCTCTTGAGTTTTTTCTTGAGATTTTTCTTCAGGAGCCTCCTTTTCATCTTCCTCTTTTTGGTCAGAACCGGAACCGCCTTCAGGGGCTTCAGCGTCTGTATCGATTTTAGCTACAACCTGACCCACTTCAACCGTTTCACCTTCTTCAGCCACAAGTTCTATCTCGCCGGCATCTTCGGCAGTGAGTTCTAAGGTGGCTTTATCTGAATCAATTTCAGCTATAACCTGATCTCTTTCTACGTAATCACCGGATTCAACTAACCATTCGGCAATTTCAACTTCTGTGATGGATTCACCGGGACTCGGTATTTTAACTTCTACAGCCATTTTATTTAATGCTAGATTTTAAATATCAAAAACTTGATCTATAATTTCCTGTTGTCTTCTCTTGAATACTTTTCCTGATCCTGAGGCGGGACTTGCACTTTCATTGCGTGAAATCACTTTTAAATTGCGATCAAAAATACGCAGCAAGTAGCTGTATGCTCCCATATTTTCCGGCTCTTCCTGAGCCCAAATCACCTCGGCATTTTTATAGGAATTCAGTACCTTTTTCAGTTCTTTCTCAGGCAAGGGATAAATTTGTTCTAAACGCACCAGCGCAACCTTATCATTCTCATTTTCCTCGCGAGCAGCCAGCAAATCGTAATACAGTTTACCGGAGCAAAAAACAACGCGCTTCACATCTTTTTTAGTCACCTTGGCGTCATCAATCACATATTGGAATTTGCCCTCAGCAAAATCTTTTACAGACGATACGCACTTGGGATGTCTCAAGAGAGATTTGGGTGTGAAAATAACAAGCGGTTTTCTAAAATTTTGAACCATTTGACGGCGTAAAGCGTGAAACATGTTTGCCGGTGTGGTACAATTTAAAATATACATATTGTCTTCGGCAGCCAACTGTAAAAATCGCTCCATCCTGGCACTTGAATGCTCGGCACCTTGCCCCTCGTAGCCGTGAGGCAACAACAAAACCAAACCGTTCATGCTGTTCCACTTATCTTCAGCGGCAGACATAAATTGGTCGTAAATAATTTGTGCTCCGTTATTAAAGTCGCCAAATTGCGCTTCCCAAATTGTGAGTGATTTGGGTGCACCAAACGAGTAACCATATTCAAAGCCCACGACAGCATACTCAGACAAAAGTGAACTGTATATTTCAAAAGAAGGTTGATTCTCACTTAAATGTTGCAAGGGATAATATTTACCCTCGGCATCTTCTTGAGTCAAAGCGGCATGCCTGTGTGAAAAAGTACCGCGCTCCACATCTTGACCGCTGATGCGAATGGGGTAACCCTCATCCAGCAATGTAGCATAGGCCAGGAGCTCACCCATGGCCCAGTCTAAATTATCCTCATCTAACATTTTTAAGCGCTGCTCAAAGAGCCTTTTGGTTTTCTTGAAAAAACTCAAATCCTCGGGCAAATTATTCATGGATTTCCCCAATTCAAGCAGGCGCTTTTTGTTGAATGATGTATTCACAGGCTTCACCATTTCATCACCCGTACCTTTTTTAAAGTCCCTCCACGTGTTCTGAAGAAAATCAGAAATAGAAGCAATTTCTATAGACTTAGAGTCATCAAGGTGTGTTTGAAGTTTATTTTTAAATGGATTGCTAAGATTACAAAGTTACTCTTTGCTCCTTTTGTGTATGTATTTGATAAAACCTACAAAATGGTTGAAAAATCGTATGATGGAATACTAAAATGGTCTTTAAATCACCGTTTTATTGTGCTTTCAACCGCCGTCTTATTATTTGCGGGTTCCATTGCCTTAGTTCCTAAAATTGGAATTGAACGCATACCTCAATTATCTCAGGGGGAGTTTTCGGTAGAATTTAAACTGCCACCGGGTACCCCCATAGAAGAAACGGATAAGGCATTACGCAGTGTACAAAATAATTCAAAGGACTTGCCTAAT
>CAJXMT010000203.1 GCA_913056155.1 uncultured Cryomorphaceae bacterium | reverse complement strand
AGACGTAGCTAAGGCTGTGCCTGCAAATTTTGCCTTGCCTAAAGATGAAAATGACAACAAATTCTTATAACCTTTCTTATCAATCATCACACTCGATGAATATATCTGTTATTCGGGGAAATAACCTTGATTATTGCAGACGGTTTTTTCGGTTCTGACCAAAAGTATAAATGCATAAAAAAATCCCTTTCCCGCAAGACGAGAAAGGGATTTGAACCTGTAAAAATCGAAAACGAGTAGAGACTATTTATTGTCTTTATCGTCGTTTACCTCTTCAAAATCAACGTCGGTTACTTCGGAATCATCACCTGACTCACCGGAAGTTTCACCTCCTGCAGCTTCACCTTGTTCGGCTCCACCTTGCGCTTGTTGACCTTGATACATTTCCTGACTGGCCGCTTGGAAAACTTCATTGAGTTTTTCCATAGCTCCGTCAATGGCTTCCATATTTTGCTCACCGTGAGCTTTTTTCAAATCAGTTAAAGCATCTTCAATGGGCTTTTTCTTGTCTTCAGGAAGCTTATCGCCGTTGTCTTTCATTTGTTTTTCCGTTTGGAAAATCAAACTGTCGGCCTGGTTGAGCTTATCTGTTTTTTCTTTGAAAGCTTTATCAGAATCGGCATTGGCTTCAGCCTCTTTCTTCATTTTTTCGATTTCCTCTTCTGAAAGACCTGATGAAGCTTCAATTCGTATAGACTGTTCTTTACCCGTAGCTTTATCTTTGGCCGAAACGTTTAAAATACCGTTGGCGTCAATATCAAAAGTCACTTCAATTTGAGGTGTGCCTCTTGGGGCGGGCGGAATACCGTCTAAGTGGAAACGACCAATTGTGCGGTTTTCGCTCGCTTGTGCGCGCTCACCTTGCAACACATGAATTTCAACTGAGGGTTGATTATCGGCTGCCGTGCTGAACGTTTCACTTTTCTTGGTGGGTATGGTTGTGTTGGCTTCAATTAATTTGGTGCAAACGCCGCCCATAGTTTCAATACCTAATGAAAGAGGCGTCACATCAAGCAACAACACATCCTTAACTTCACCTGTAAGTACGCCGCCTTGAATGGCAGCACCAATGGCTACAACCTCATCGGGATTTACACCTTTTGAAGCGTCTTTACCAAAGAACTTTTTCACGGCATCTTGAACAGCGGGAATTCGTGTTGAACCACCAACCAAAATCACCTCATCAATATCACCCTTTTGTAAATCAGCAGCTTTTAGTGCTTTTTCACAAGGCTTGATGGTTTTGGCCACTAAGTGGTCAACAAGTTGCTCAAACTTAGAGCGTGAAAGTGTTTTTACAAAGTGCTTGGGAACGCCGTCCACCGGCATGATGTAAGGTAAATTGATCTCGGTACTTGAAGAAGATGAAAGCTCAATTTTAGCTTTTTCCGCCGCTTCTTTCAAGCGTTGCAAAGCCATGGGGTCTTTTGTTAAATCTACTCCGTGATCGTTTTTGAATTCTTCTACCATCCACTCAATTAGCGTTTGGTCAAAGTCATCACCGCCCAAATGGGTATCGCCGTCTGTAGATAAAACTTCGAATACGCCGTCGCCCAATTCTAAAATAGAAACGTCATGCGTACCACCGCCCAAGTCAAATACCACAACTTTTACATCTTGTGATTTTTTATCGAGTCCGTAAGCCAATGAAGCCGCAGTTGGCTCATTGATAATTCGTTTTACCTCTAAACCGGCAATTTGGCCGGCTTCTTTAGTCGCCTGGCGTTGACTGTCGTTAAAGTAAGCCGGCACCGTAATAACCGCTTCGGTAACGTCAGTACCCAAATAATCCTCAGCCGTTTTCTTCATTTTTTGAAGAATCATAGCTGAAATTTCTTGAGGGGTATATTTTTTACCGTCAATATCAACGCGAACGGTATTACCGTCGCCTTTGACTAATTTGTAAGGTACGCGGTTGACCTCATTTTTCACTTCGTCAAAAGTGACACCCATAAATCGCTTAATCGAAAAAATCGTTTTTTCCGGGTTGGTAATTGCTTGGCGTTTACCGGGGTCACCTACTTTGCGTTCTCCGCCTTCTACAAATCCCACTACACTGGGTGTGGTTCTCTTTCCTTCAGAGTTAGGTATAACAACGGGTTCATTACCTTCCATTACGGCAACACACGAGTTGGTTGTTCCTAAATCAATTCCTATTATTTTACTCATTTCGTATAATTTTCAGAGTTCGTAATTCAAAGTCAAAGCGTTCTATTCAACCTTTGTACCGCTCGTGTGAAAAGGCAATATTGTCAGTGAACTTTATCTTTTTTCGGTCAGAACCTGACTACGTGCTGACATATTAGCAGTGTAAAGGCCGGCTAAAGTCAAAAACGGGGGTGATGACAGAATGTGAGCGCTTTATTTTTTGGTAAAAGCCACAGTAAAAATACTTACGCGAACACCTTTTACACTCAACAGCTTTTGAGCTGCAGCCTCTAAAGTAGAGCCTGTTGTTACTACATCGTCAATTAACAAAACGTGTTTGTTTTGAATAGACTCGGGCTCGGCAATTTGGAAGATGGTTTTTACATTGAGCCATCGTTGAAATTTGGATTTCCGGGTTTGAGATTCATTGTGTGTGACCTTTAACAAAGCAAAGTCATTATAATCGGCGTTGAGTTGCTCGGCAATTTTTTCGCCTATAAATGAGCATTGATTGTAGCCTCGCTTTTTGAGTTTTTTCTCGTGCAGCGGAATGGGAACCACACAGTCTATGGCGTTGAATCGGTTGCTGTTTAACAAGGCCCCCCCGGCCAATCTGCCTAATTCTTCACCCACGACCGTATGGCTTTTGTACTTGAGTTGGTGAAGCATATTTTGCAAAATACCGCCTTTTACAAAAAATAAAAATGAACCGGCCGCAAGTACAGGAACACGTCCCCAAAATATTTTTTCCACTTCATTTTCCGGGTCATCCAAAAACTTGGTACGCGGCAAATTTTCGATACAACTTGTACACACGGCATTTTCATGGGTGAACAGCGGCGTATTACATCCCGCACAGCAGTCGGGGTAGAATAAAGAGAGTAGTGGAGCAGGAATTAATGACATATTGCAAATAAAAAGGTATGTCAAATTTAGGAATAATTTCGAGTACAACAAGGTTTCTATTTTGCGTTGAATTGAAGGTGTATCTTGAGTTCACCGACCTGAGGGGAGGTATTTGTTGAATCGTTGAGGCGTTTACGGAATAAGAAGTATTTACAAAATCAGAGACGTTGATACTATTAATTTAGGTCTCCCTTCGGACATGCGTTAACGGACCTGTCCCCAACTCGTTGGAGGACTCCATACGGCGAGCATTGCGAGCCACCATGCAGTGAACGAAGTGAACACCCATGCCCGTTTGCCATGCACCATGCCCTATGCATCTAACGCTGCTCCCGTCACTAACATGCAAGCGAGTCCACCTCGACCTCAACCACGACATACGGTGGGCACTTTCGTTTAGGTAAGAACCACAATTTACGGGTTGATTGCTAGCCGTCCGCCTCACGCTTGACCCTTTACGTTTACCCCCAACGCTAGTTGGTGGGCCTTACGAAATCGTTCGGCAACCGGAATCATCCGTGCTTCGGGCTTGTCCCCAAGCTCCATGCGCCATGCCTCGAACACAACGAGTTTCTATCGCCGCTCACTTCACTGTCGTGTGAGCGACCTTGATCTTTCACCGTTTCAAACACAAACCACGCGTTGAGCACAGCTTCATCGGTTCTGACCGGAATATAAAAAACAGGCGCTTGACGAAGATTATGGGAAAGGTGCTTTATGGTTACTTTTGCAAAAAATAAAACCGCACAAATGACTGCACTTGAAATTGTGGATAAAGCCTGGGAAAACCGGGAATTGCTTAAGGAAAAAGAAACCGTGAACGCCGTTAACAGTATAATTGCTGATATTGATTCCGGTAAATTGCGCTGTGCTGAGCCCGTAAAAGGAGATTGGCAAGTGAACGATTCGGTGAAAAAAGCGGTAGTACTGTATTTTCCGTTGCGCCAAATGGAAACTATTGAGGTGGGACCGTTTGAGTTTCACGATAAAATGGCTCTTAAAACGGGTTATAAAGAAAAAGGAGTGCGCGTTGTGCCGCACGCCATTGCACGTTATGGAGCTTTTATAGCTTCCAATGTAGTAATGATGCCTTCTTACGTGAATATTGGCGCTTATGTGGATTCGGGTACGATGGTGGATACGTGGGCTACCGTTGGCAGTTGCGCACAAATAGGTAAAAATGTACACCTCTCGGGCGGAGTAGGAATTGGCGGTGTTCTTGAACCTTTACAAGCCGCACCCGTGATTATTGAAGATAATGCTTTTTTAGGTTCT
>CAJXMT010000202.1 GCA_913056155.1 uncultured Cryomorphaceae bacterium | reverse complement strand
GTGATGTGTGATCAAAAGAGGCCGGAGCGAGGTTGATCGGATTTTGAGTGATGTTTCCCGAAAGGGCCATTTTTTGATTTTGTGCCTTTTTAACGGCTGCAATTTCATTAAAATGCACGGTGGAAAAAAGGCCGGTGTAGTTTTCGACTGTTATATCAAGCGCGGCATTTTGGGGCGATAGTTTTCCGCTTTGAAAGTTTTTAAAGACATCAAAGGCTGTGCTTGATACGGCAGTGTGCAGTTGCGTTTTGAATCTACCTTGTGCAAAGGTCAGTACTCCGCCGGTAAAGCTGATTTCCAAGTTTACCTCCTCACCCTGCGAAAGTGTTACCGGGCCGGATTGAGACGCTTTTGCGGTGAGTGTAACAACGGCACTGTTGAGTCGCTTTTTGTCCATGCCGGTTAAATCGGCAGTGACGTTTTCAAGGGTTTCTGTAAGTGTTTGCGGTGATGTGTCGTCAGCTTCGAACTCGAATTTTACGGGTTTGTCGGCTTTGGTAAATCCGGGTAAGCTAACAGTGTAAATTACCGGTGCTCCTATATCGCTTTGCAGTGAAATTTGAACGTCAATAGATTCAAATGTTGCGCGGCGGTAGGCATTTTCTGATTGAAATACCGCATTTTGGTTCTGACCAAAAATAAAATGCCCCGCATTAACGGTTTGGTTTTGATTAATGGTTTTTGTTATTTGTGCTGTTGCATGGCCTGTTTCAAGCGAGCCGGTGAGTTTGTTTTCAAATAAAACGTGTTTGTAAAGCAAGTTGATACGGCCATCGCTCGCTGCGGTTTTATTGTCGTTTTGTATGGCGTTTTGTATTTTGAGCTCACCTGAGGCCAAGGGAACAAGTACCTCGCTTTCGCGTGACGGATTTTCGATTAAATCACTGCAACCCGACAAGGTGGCAATGAGGATTATGAGTAGATAATATTTTTTGTTGTGCGTTGTTTTCATCGTAGCAATGAAGGTTCGCCAAAGGTACTAAGGTTGATTGAGATTGGGAGAGGTTTTGTAGTAATTTGAATAAACCGGGAATGAAAAAATGGATGTTACTTTATCTATTGAAGGATTTGAGTCATAAAAACACCCGCAAGTATAGATTCTTGCGGGTGTTTTTGAGTTGAGGGCTTATCAGCGTCGGCTTAAATTACCGAATTGACTTTGGTAGTTTTGAAAAGCGGTTTGCACTTCATTGGCAAAATCTTCATCGACGTTATAATTTTGCGCTAATCGACCAATTTGACCTATTGTTCCTACAGATTGCCTGATGTTGGGCTGTACAGTGTTGATTTTATTGTTGTCCAGACTGAGGTAGTACTCGGTAAATTCTGATTCGCGGATGAAAATTTTGCGAGCCAGTTCAACCCCTTTTTCTTTTTTCCCCAAGCGCAAATATTCTTCTACAATGGGCAGTAAGGTACCGTCTCGTGAAACTTGATAATTCATTGTGACTTCCAAGCATCGGTCGAGTGCGCGCTCCGCTTTTTCGGTTTTACCTTCTTCATAAAGTGCTCCGGCTAAACGGGCAAATGTGAAGCGAATGTTGGTGACAAAGCGGAGGTTGTTTTCGTCTAAGAAAATTTCATCGTCTCCATAGCCGCCCCACTCAAAGTCTTCAACCATTCTTTTGTACATCTTGTCGGTATCAACACGCCCGAATCTTCGCTGGGCGCCACTGGCTGTTTTGATAGGTATCAAGCGATACGCGAAGCCTTCTTGTTGAAAGTAATCTTGCAAACCGTAGTAAGAATCTGTACCCATGGTGATGGAGAAATAAATGGGACGTTCCCAATCGAAATGGGCGAGAATATCCAAAAGAGCCAATTCATTTTTCATGATGTAGCGCCCTTTGGTTTTCCATTGAATTTCATCCACTATTTGATCGGCTAATTCGGGAGCAACGGTTCCGTTTTCAATCACTTTTTCTTTAGGCACTTTGAGTTTGAAACGGCGCGTGGGTAAAATATTATCCATACTGCCGTCACTCAATCGTTGGCGATATTTATCTTTCGTAATGATGGGCACAATCTTTTTGATGTCGTAGTGCCTTTGCGGATCGATGTTGGGTAGTTCGCCGTATCGAATAAAGTCGCGAGTACCTTGGCGGTATTGATCTACCTCCATCGAGATGGGAATACCTTCGCCGTCATAGGCAATTCGCGACATTTGTTCTATATACCAATCGGTATTGAGCAGCATCAGGTTGCAAACCCGAACATCAGTGCGATAGCCTTCTACTTCTTGCAAATACCAAAGCGGGAAAGTATCGTTATCGCCGTTGGTGAAGAGTATGGCGTTTTCATCGCAAGAGTCGAGATAGTTGCGAGCAATTTCACGAGCGGTGTAACGGTCGCTGCGGTCATGGTCATCCCAATTTTGAGCAGCCATGAGCAGCGGAACGGCCAAAAAGCTCAATGCTGTTACCCCGCTCGCCAGCATTTTGGGATTGACCCGGTCTCTAAACTCTCTGTACAAACCCATAACTCCCAAACCTATCCAAAAGGCAAAGGCGTAAAATGAACCCACGAAGGCGTAATCGCGTTCCCGCGGTTGGTAGGGGTAGTTATTGAGGTAAACCACAATGGCAATGCCCGTAAAAAAGAAGAGCAGGAAAACGATTACCGCACCGCGCTTGTCGTACTTGTACTGTAAAAACAATCCGATAAGACCCAAAATGAGCGGTAATAAGTAATATTTGTTATAAGCACGTTGGTCTTCTTTTAATTCAGTAGGCAGTTTGTCCATATTGCCCAAGCGTGCTTCATCAAGCGGTTTGATACCGCTGATCCAGTTACCGTCTGTATACTGATTGGGATCAATGCCGTGACCTTGCGTATCGTTTTGTCTGCCGGCAAAGTTCCACATAAAGTAGCGACCCCACATCCAATATACTTGATATTTAATAAAATAGGTGATGTTTTCACCAAATGTAGGTTTGTAAATCGTTTCGGTATTACCTTGTACCGTGCGGTATTGTATCGGCTTTCCTTTAAAGTTACTCCAAGCTTTGTAAGCGCTTATATGATTGCTTTTCGAGCTCCACATGCGCGGGAATAAAATATCAAACTCAGAGGCATAATTGGGAATGGAGTTCTCTTTATTATCGGCAATTTCATAGCGGCCGGTCTCCTCGTTGGGGTAGTAAACGGGGGAACCGTCTAAATAAGGTTTGCGGTTGTCCAGTGGTGAGTTAAATGAATAACCTTTCACCAGAGGCGAGTCGCCGTACTGCTCCCGTTTGAGATAGGAGAGCAAGTTCACCATATTCTCGGGGTTATTTTGATCAATGGTAGGGTCGGCATTGGAGCGTATTAAGATCATACCGAAACTCGTGTACCCGATCAGCAGCACGGTAAAGCTCAAAAGTGCCGTATTGGCCAAAACTTTATTCTTTTTATGGGTGTAATACAAACCCCAAGTCAGTCCGGCAATAACCAGTATCCCAAAAACGATTGATCCCGAGTGAAACGGCATACCAAAGGAGTTGGTAAACAGCAATTCAAACTTAGCCGAAATATTAACCACTTGGGGAATGAGAATCATTTGTACAAAACCCAAAATCACCACTGACAACAAAAACGCAAAAATTCCGCCTTTAAGTGTAGGCGTATATCGCTTGAAGTAATAAACAAAAACGATGGCGGGAATGGCCAACAAGTTAAGCAAGTGAACACCAATAGACAAACCTACAACAAACCAAATAAAGATGAGCCATTTGGTAGAATGTGGTTGATCTGCTACAGACTCCCATTTTAAAATACCCCAAAATACAAGAGCCGTACAAAAAGATGACATGGCGTAAACCTCGCCTTCAACCGCGCTGAACCAAAAAGTATCGCTGAATGTAAATGCTAATGCACCAATCATAGCGCTGCCCAATACCGCAATGGCGTTAGCACCGGTTAATTTTTCACCGGGAATAAATTTTCGCGCCAAGTAGGTTCCTGACCAAAACATGAACAAAATGCATAGAGCGCTGGAAAGTGCACTCATCAAGTTGATGACCATTGCCACCGATTCGGCAGATACAAAAAGTGAAAATAAACGACCCAACATCATAAAGGTGGGAGCTCCCGGCGGGTGACCCACCAACAATTTATATGAAGTGGCAATGTATTCGCCACAGTCCCAAAAACTTGTAGTGGGTTCAATCGTTAGGCCGTACGTAATCATGGCTACGATAAATGCAATCCACCCGCCAATGATATTTAAAGTTTGAAATTTCATAACTGCTTTTTGATATTTCGTTTCTTGTTGGTATTAAAAAAGAGCCCAAAGTAAATGAAATTGGCGGGAACAACGGGTAATAGAAACTCAATTTATTTTGAAGCCTGCGGAATGA
>CAJXMT010000201.1 GCA_913056155.1 uncultured Cryomorphaceae bacterium | reverse complement strand
GCATGGAGCATGGGGCATGGGGCATGGGGCACGGGGAGCATGGACGATTGGTGGTTGCCGGGCGATTTTCGTAAAGGGTAAGGGGTAAATCGTAAGGCGTCCGGTTAGTAATCAACGCGTGGTTTATGCTTATTGCTCGAACTCAAGTGACCACCGTAGGTCGAGGCCAAGGTCGAGGTTAAGACTCTTGCTCATAAATCACGTTAGTGGTGTTAGAAACAAGATTTGCGGCTCAAGCAAAAAGCACACCCACGCGGCGGGCACAATCCCACGGTTTACGGCTCACACTTTACGGTTTACGGTTTACGGCTCACGGTTTACACTTCACCCAAGGCCAGTTGGTAGGCCTGACTCTTTACGCTTGACCAAAAGGTTGAGGCACTTGCACATCAATCGCGTTTGCAGCGTTAGAAACAAGAATTACGGCTCAAGCAATAAACATCAACCACGCGACGGGTACATTTCCCGCGGTTTAAGGTTTACAGCTCACACTTGCCCCCAACTTCCGTCAATAAATTGGGGACATGCGTTGGTGGGCTTGACCTAGGAGAGTTCTTCGGTTTAGTGAATACTTCTTATTCGGGAAACAAATCAACGATTCAACAACTCAACAACTCAACAAATACCCCCCTCCGATCGGTGAGCTCGGGCTGCCCCTTCGGTTCAATACATATTCTTTACAATTTTTAAATCTGCCGTAAAGTCAGTTTGGCGCGAGGTTTGATTTGTGCAGGGTAAAACACATAAAAATGAGAAATACGAAATATTTATTTGCCATGACCTTTACCGCTATTCTGGGCGGTATAATTTCAGTTTTTGTCTATCACTATACCGTACAATTTTCCAATATCAAAAATGCGGAGACCTTCAACACGTTGCTCGTGGCCGATGAACAAAAGTCGGTGACCTCAGCCGAAATAAAGCCCCGACCCACAACGGCTTTTCAAACGGGAGTTGATTTTACCAATGCCGCCGAAAATACAGTAAACGGCGTGGTTCACGTAAAAACCATCGTGGAAGGAAAGGAGTATTATCAAATAAACCCCTTTCATTTTTTCTTCGGTAATCCCGACCCCCAACCGCGTCGCGGTCCCGATCGCTCGGGCTCGGGTTCGGGAGTCATTATTTCAAAAGACGGTTATATTGTCACCAACAATCACGTTATTAAAGACGCCAAAGAAATTGAGGTACGCACCAACGATAACCGCTCTTTCAAAGCTGAAGTTATCGGCAGAGACGCCTCTACGGATATCGCTTTACTCAAAATAGAGGCTGAAAGTTTGACAGTTGTAGATTTTGGAAACTCAGATGAAATTCGGCTCGGCGAGTGGGTTTTAGCTGTGGGAAATCCGCTTAACCTCACCTCAACCGTAACGGCCGGTATTATTTCGGCCAAAGGGAGAAACATCAACATCCTCGCCCCCGAAACTTCAGAAAGCAACGCACCCATCGAGTCGTTTATTCAAACTGATGCTGCCGTAAACCCCGGCAACAGCGGCGGCGCATTGGTGAATGCCGAAGGGGAACTCGTGGGCATCAACACGGCCATTAAATCACCAACAGGCTCTTTTACCGGTTATTCTTTCGCCGTACCTTCCAACATCGTAAAAAAAGTAGTGGACGACTTAATGGATTTCGGCATCGTGCAACGTGCTTACATCGGTGTAAGTATTCAAAATATAACAAGTGAGTTGGCTGAAGAAAACAAGCTCAACACCACTTCGGGAGTTTATGTAGCCGATTTAACAGAAAACGGAGCCGCTGCTGAAGCGGGCATCAAAAAAGGCGATGTGATTATTGCCGTAAACGGTCAAAAAACCGCATCAACTTCTCAACTCCAAGAGCGAATCGGTCGCAAACGCCCCGGTGACGAAGTTGAGGTTACCGTACTGCGAAAAGGTAAAGAAGAAAAGTTCAAATTGACATTGCGCAACAAAATGGGCAATACCGAACTTGTAGAACGCGATGTTTTACTCAAAAAACAACTCTTGGGCGCCGAATTTCGCGAAGTCCCCGCAGCCATTGCCCAACGTTTGAGAATTCGCGGCGGTATTCAAATAAAAGACACCGGAAAAGGGAAAATCAAAGAGGCCGGTATTAAAGACGGATTCATCATTCTTCAAATAGATAAAAAAAACGTGCAAAATTTTGAAGACCTATACACCATGCTGAGTAATAAATCGGGAGGTGTGCTCGTGGAAGGTGTTTACCCAAACGGCATCCGGGGGTACTACGGCGTGGGATTGTAATTAGCGGTTTGCCGCATTAAAACTGCTTTCCTGCAGTCAATCAAATCAATAAAAATCCCGAGAGAATCAATGCGAAAATTCGCTAAGATGCTTTCGGGTTTTTTTATGAATGAAAAGCCGGTTTTAAAAGTGATGCAGACAAACTATCAAAATACTCATTTTTAGCACCCGCAATCCGGTTTAACAGCAAAAGTGTGAGTATTTTATCAGCTCACTTCTTAATTCTCGGGCGCACCGGAGCTCGCATCTTTCTCTTCCTCAGCATCCAAATGTTCAATGGCCGGCTCTTCTCCAAAAACCCATTCCACCTCTAAATCCCAATTAGCGCGCATTTCCTGTACTTCGGGGTGTTGAAGAAACTGCTCGGGCTGCAACTTTTCCAAGTATATGCCCGGATCCCACTTCCCGTTTTTATTGCGATCATCTAAAATTTTCAACTTGTATTTTGCCGGTTTTTCGCGCTCAAAAATTACGGTTTCATCGTGCTTCACACGGCGCTGTTTCAAAACTGCACCCTGTTCATTCATCAAGTACAAAATATACACTCCGCGCGCGGGAGGAAAATCCAACTTCACCTTAAACTCACCGTAGTCATCTTCTTCAGTCGTACTAAATTGCGTAATGATTGTATCGTGCGAAAGACCAAAAACATCAAAGACCGAACTGTCCGGAATCAAAAGTTTGTACGGTGTATTTTGCTGCCAACGGTAGTGCAGGAAAAAGTACTTCTCAGCCGCACTCGAATCTCTTCCTAAAAACATCTTTCCCGCATCTATCAAAGAATCTAAACGCAACGTATCCTCACCCTCTGAAAAAATCCAACCGGCGGTATTTACCTCGGCTATAGGGTGATTGGTTCTGAAAAAAAGCGTATCAAAAAAAGAAAGTTTACCGGAAACATCAGCTTTTAATTCCAACTGTACACTTGATTTTTTCGACTTTTGATTCACAAACTTTTCCCGCGGTTTAAATCTCATTTTAAGCGTGTCAAATACCGTATCGGCGTAAAGCACGTAATCCAACGAGTCATAAAGCGTATCATTGACCAACCACAAGTTTACACTGTCCCGCTCCTCATTCCACTCATAAATAAAAGGAGTTTCAGTGGTTTTATTGATTGGCACCAACTCAAATGAATCTACAGGATTTGAAAAAGCAATGTAAGCATGACCGTAATGCATCTCCTCAAAATCTTGAATCCTCAAAACCGGGTTGTGCTCCTTAAACATTTTTATTTCAAAATTATAATCAGAACCTGCCACCACCAACGAATCCAAAAAGCCGATCTCCTCAACATACGGATTGTAAAGGTAGTCGCGATCAGCATCTTTGAGCACAAACAACTTAAACTTACCGGGCGGTAAATACTTAAAATTGAATTCCCCCTGTTCGTTCGATTTAGTCACAAAATAAGGTCTTTTGTTGTACGGGAGAGAATCCTCATTTGTGCGGTAAAGCATCACTAAAAAATCCTCGGCGGGTGCCAAATCGCGAGCTTGGGTGAGTGTGCCGCCAATCTCCAAAGAATCTATTTTATTACCCGTAGAAAACACAAACAAACTGCTGTCCAGCACATTGCCCTCATTATAATCCACAATGGCATTTCCCCAATTGAAAATATAGGTGGTATTGGGCGCCAAGGTATCCTCAATGTAAATGGTCAATTGCTTTCCCTTGATTTTGTGCTCGAGCGGATACTTCAGCGGCGGTGAAATCAACGCATCTTGCTCAAAGCTTTTGACATCAATATATTCATCAAATCTCAAAATAATTTTCCCCTCGGCAAAGCGCGTGGAAAAATTTTGAGGGGAACTTGCCGTAATTTTGGGAGGTATTTCATCTTTTTCACCGCCCTCAAGCGGTGCGGGTTGGGCACAGGCATTCAACAAAACGCCGGCCGCGCAAAAAACAGCCCCGTAAAAAACGTATTTAAACCACTGATGCATCACTGAGAATAGAATTGATTCGAGTTAAAAAACGGGCGTCATCGCCGTCAAAAGTATTGAATTTATCGCTGTCAATGTCCAAAACAGCCACCACATCTCGGTTTTTAAAAACGGGAACCACAATTTCACTTTTAGAGGCCGCGCTGCACGCAATATGCCCCGGGAATTGATGCACA
>CAJXMT010000200.1 GCA_913056155.1 uncultured Cryomorphaceae bacterium | reverse complement strand
AACCCAAACTATCAACCGCCAAATTTGGACTCGAGGTTGATACTACAGGAACCAAAATGGTTTTTCCCCTAATATGTTGTTTAATGTGCTCTATATCCCAAAATGACTTTTGAAAATCTGATATAACGAAACGGTAAAGTTCGGCACTGTCTTTTTTAGTATTGATCAGATTTGTGCGCGCCACAATCTCAGAAAAAGTTTTTGATGAAGCGCTTACTGTCAAATTTTCTAAGGGCGCTTTCACGTCCACAGCATTTAAAAAAAGCTCATCTCGACCGGTAAAGTCATGCGTTAAAAACTGAACTTGATCGCGCGGATTCAAATCATCTAATATGGAGAATGCATGCTGAGCCGCCCTGCTCAACGGTGTACCTTCCGGGGTAGGCACTTCCATACTCAATGAATTATCGGTAAATATGCTTACTTTTTTACCCGCCCCCTTCAGTGCCGCGTCATCTTTATTGAAATAAGGTTGAGCAAAAGCAAGTGTTAACGCTGTAATAAACAATATACGGCTGAGCAAAGTCAGCAACCGGCGGAGTTGAGAAGTGGACTTGCTTTTTTTTTGAACGGCCTTAAGATGAGCTGTATTGGAAAAATAAACCGTTTTATGACGGCGCAAATTGAATAAATGAATAAAAACTGGAATTGCGATAGCAATCAGGCCGTAAAGAAACTGGGGATAGAGAACACTCATTAAGGCGCAAAATTAGCATTTTCAACCTGTTTACGCTCAAGTTTACCGCATAAAAAAAGCCTTGCTGTGCAGCAAGGCTTTACAATGAATTTCATTGATATTTAGTTCACTGTTTTTTCTAAGTCAGAGCCGGCTTTAAATTTCACCACGTTTTTCGCGGGAATTTGGATTTCTTTACCGGTTTGCGGGTTACGACCTGTTCGTGCATTTCTTTTGGAAATGGAAAAAGAACCAAACCCGATTAATGAAAGGCGATCTCCTTTTTTAAGGGTTGAAGTTGTTGATTTCACAAAAGAATCTAGAGCTGATTTTGCTTGCTCTTTTGTAATTCCTGCATCAGATGACATGGCATCTATTAATTCTGCTTTGTTCATGTTGAATAAAGTTTAGATTAGAAAATTATTTTATTTCGGCTCAAATTTATGGGATATATAAGAATAGCAAGGGTTTTCGCGAAAAAACACGCGATTTTGTTGATAAAACAGGGCATTTGTTAATAACCCTGCTCGTTTCCACCACTTTTTTGGTGTTTTGCACGCCACACGGGCGATTGAGCACTTACCCGATCCTCACCCTTAAATTGAGGCGATTGAACCGATAAAACCTTCAAAGGCTTTTCACCGGTGCGCTTTACAGCGTGTACCGTACCTTGAGGTAAAATAATCACATCGCCGGCCTTTATTTCAAGTAATTCATCTCTCAACAACATGATACCTGTCCCCTCAATTATGTAAACATGTTCTATGTGGTGTTCGTGATAATGGGCCGGCACTTCATCCTTTACCCAAATGAGGAATGACGAGGCATCTGCAGATTGATGCAAATTTTTGACAAACACATTTTCGTATTGCTCCTCAGGTTTCAATGTGTCTTGAGTGACAACCGATTGAGCAAAAAATGACGAACAAATAAGAATAAAAGCACCCCATAAAACATGTTTCAACATAATTTATTTATTTTAATACATGCAACTCTGTAAGTTGAGCACCATTCAAATAATCACTTGCCTTTAAAAGTTTTTTTCCTTCGGGCTTCAGCTTTAAAATCTCCAGTTGACCTTTTCCCGTATTTACAATTAATCGTTTCTTGATTTGTGCCAAACTTCCGGGTAATCCCGTTGACTGATTACCTAGGGGTTCTGACTCATATATAATGATTTTTTTCTCCTCTCCACTGCCGGGTGCTTTCAAAAATGTATAAGCTCCCGGGTAAGGCGACAATCCCCTTATAAAATCATGTATTTGTCTTGCATGACCGGTCCAATCAATTCGAATATTTTCCTTGTTGAGTTTAGGTGCTGTCTTTAAGATTGGTCCATCCTTCGTGAATAAAACTTGAGGATGCTCCTGCACATCTCCGTTTGCCAAACCCGTTAAGGTTTTTACCAAAAGTTGACCGCCCGCAACCATTAACTTATCGTGTAAACTGCCTGCATTATCATCGGGATTAATCAAAATTTTATCCTGCATCAGGATATGCCCCGTATCAATGGCATGCTGCAATTTAAAGGTCGTTACACCCGTTTCAGATTCACCGTCCATTATAGCATGGCTAATGGGAGCTGCCCCTCTAAACTGAGGCAATAGCGAAGCATGTACATTCACCGTTCCCAACGGCGGCATATTCCAAACTACCTCGGGCAACATGCGAAAGGCGACTACAGTAAATAGGTCTGCACCGTAATTGCGCAATTGACTAATAAAATTTTCATCTTTTAGGCGAGTAGGTTGAAGTACCTCAATACCATTCTCCAAGGCGAAGGACTTAACGGGAGAAAAGCGAATTTTTTTTCCTCTTCCTGCGGGTTTATCGGGGGCGGTAACCACTGCTAAAATTTCATGTCGAGATTCTTGAAGGCATTTAAGTGATTCCACTGCAAAGTCGGGCGTACCAAAAAAAACTGTTTTTAATTTACAAGACTTTCCCATTACTCGTTTCTATTTTAGGCAAAGGTAGTTTTTTAGCAATTATTGATGCCCTTATTGTGTTCAAAACCCGACCCGATAACATAAGAGCCGTCAATAGAAACAATCAAAGATTCCAATACCGTCAACCGCTATGTGTTTTAGGCTTATAATACTTGGAGATTACTTTAAAAAACTTATCCTTATCAATGGGTTTTGTCACATAATCTGTCATGCCTGCCTCCATAACACGATCTCTCACTTCACTAAAGGCATCAGCTGTTAAACATATAATGGGTAAATTCCGGTAATACTCATCATCTATTTTACGTATGGCCTTTGTAGTCTCATAACCGTCCATCTCCGGCATTTGAATATCCATTAATACAAAGTCAAAGTTTTTACTCGACAACTTATCCAGTGCCTCTTTACCATTATCGGCCAACACAACATTTGCTCCTCGAGACTTCAAAAATCGCTCGGCTATTTTTTGATTTATGGGGTTATCCTCAACTATAAGAACTGAGGCTCCGGTCAAATCATTTATTGTAGGTAATGATTTTTGATGTGAATTTTCATCACGCTCAATTTTAGTATTAGCACGCTTGAAAGACATTTCAACAGTAAACACTGAACCTTTCTCGGTTTCACTCTTAACACCAATGGAGCCGCCCTGCAATTCAATGAGTTTTTTGGTAATCGCCAATCCCAAGCCTGTTCCTCCGTATTTATTGAGGATTTTCATGTCGGCTTGCTCAAATGCATTAAAGATAAGCTCGTGTTTGTCTTTAGGTATTCCTATGCCCGTATCTTTTACTTTTATTCTTATTTCGTTATGTGTATCATTTTGGCCAAAAAGTTCCGCACCTAAAGTCACACTGCCCTTTTCAGTGAACTTCACGGCATTGCCGGCAAGGTTAATGAGAATTTGATTGAGACGCATACCGTCTCCCAATACCTCTCGAGGTATCTTCTCATCAACTTCCACTATCACTTCAACGTTATTTTTATCTGCTTTCAACCGCATCATCTCGGCTACACGTTCCATAATATTCCGCACGGAGAACGGTTCTGAAGAAAAATTAATTTTACCACTTTCCACTAAACTGTGATCTAAGATATCCTGTACTAAATTGAGCAAGTTATCAGCACTGAATTTAAGGGCTTTCAACTTTTCCTTTTGATCAGGACGCGGGTTTTCATCCAACAAAAAGTCAGTATAACTCACAACGGCATTTAGCGGAGTTCTTATTTCATGACTCATTCCCGATAGAAACTGTTGCTTAGACCTAGCCAAACTTTCAGCCCTTTGTCGGCCTTCAATAAGCACGCGCTCAATTCGCTTGCGTTCGGTTAAATCGTGCCATACGGCCAAAATCACTTTTTCGTCATTTAAAATAACCGTTGTCAGTGTTACCTCAACGGGAAAATCCTCACCGCTTAATTTGCGATGGGTCCAGTCAAAAACATATTTACCTTTTTCCAAGGCCAATTGAAAAACCTCTTGGCCTTTGTATTTAGAACTTCTGTTGTCGGGCTGAACCTCCGGAGAGAACTCATAGGGTAATTTACTGTACAGTTGTTCCTTACTCTCGGCTCCTAAAACTTCCAATGCAGCCTCGTTACAATCCAAAATTCCACCGTTTTGAGTATAGATTAAATGAGGGTCACTGGAGTATTCAAAAAGCATTTTAAACTTTTGATCACTCATAAATCTATCTGTAACATCCTTAGCTATTCCAATTACTCCGGCAAACTTACCCGCACTGTCAAAGTACG
>CAJXMT010000199.1 GCA_913056155.1 uncultured Cryomorphaceae bacterium | reverse complement strand
AAGCGCCGGCATCAAGCCCGAGCAAACCACTCCCACCATAGAAATTGACGCACCATTAGATTTTGATGAAATTGATTTCAAGTTTTACCGAACCCAACAGCGAATGGCTCCATTCGGCCCGGCAAACCCCGCCCCCATTTACATTACCGAGGGGGTGGTGAATGCCGGTTTCACAAAAGTTGTGGGCAAAGACGAATCTCACCTGAAAGTGCATCTCAAACAAGTAAACGGCGGCGGCCAAACCATGAGCGGTATAGCCTTTGGAATGGCCGAGCATTTTCAGCATATCAGTGAAGGCAAACCCGTGAGTATCGTGTACCATTTAGACGAAAACGAATTCAACGGTAACGTATCACTTCAATTGAGAATTAAAGACATACAACCCGCTTAAGGCACATAAAAAAAGCCGATAATACACTGTAATATTATCGGCTTTTTGGTAGCGCAAGAGGGACTCGAACCCTCGACCTCAGCATTATGAGTGCTGCGCTCTAACCGGCTGAGCTATCGCGCCGCTACCCGTTTAAAACGGGGTGCAAATATACAAGTTTTATTCCCTTTGCCAACGTGTGACTCAAATAAATTCAAAAAAATATACGACTCGGCACAAACCTATTTTCTTTACTTTGCATGATGAATGTACCCTCAGTTTTTTATATCGGTCAGAACCCTACGGTGTTCTTCTCAAAAACTATTCTCGTAATTGCCTTGCCGCTGCTCCTTTTCAACTCATGCAGCCTGAACCGGGAAGAAAACAGAATGGCAAAACTACAGCCCGATACCGGAAAGGAAGCCTTTCAGTTCAACGGAAGAGCCTTTTACCCGGCATTGTACAAGCCCGAAAATACAACACGCGGTTTGAGCTATATGGTGGAGCGCCAAAAAGATCATATATCCATTACTTTTGGAGACAAACAACTGCGCGGGAAAATAGAAGGGTATGCGGCCGCTTCGCCTTCACCCCAAATATTTAAAACTAAAATCATCAACGGGAAAGCACGTTTCAGTCTTCAGGATTTGAATCAAATTGCTGAAGGTGTAAACCTTTTAGACCATGCTTTTACGGTTTCATTCAAAATTTACGACTCTGCAAATGAATTACTCACAGCCGGCAAACAATCCTTTACCACAGAACCCCGGCTTGAACCCATCAACACAATAACCTACGGTCCTGAAATTATTTCGCGTTCCCAATCGGCGATTACACTGGAGTATCAAACCCAAATTCCATGCAGCACAATCGTTTGGTACAAAGGCATCTCAAATACCACTGAAGTAGAAACCCAAAATCACCGAATTACCATCGAAAATCTAGAGCCCGATACCGCTTCAAAACCGGTAATTGAAGTAAGCGGTCGGCGTTTTCCTTTGATCGTACCTGTATTTCCCGAAGCGCATGAAACTGTGAAATTTGTTTTTACGGCAAACAGTGCCGCCGGCGGTAATACAGGTTCTGATCAAAAATATTACCGTACTGTATTTCAAAAAGCGCATCAGGAAAATGCCGACTTCACCTTATTTGGAGGTAATTTTTCTCCCGGTATTTTTGAAGACCCGAGTGAGGCACAAATCAAGTGGAAAATGCACCGCTTTTACCGCGATGAAGCCCGGTTCAACAAGCCCGTTTACACAATGCCGGGCAAAAACGAGTACATTACAACAAGCTATTTAACCGCAGACAAATCAACCGTTTATAACGTAAACAAAACACCGGCTTACACCCAAGCCACAGAGACAGTATTTAGTCGCATTTTTGAAACGCCTGTCACGCGATTATCCGGAGAACGGGATTTAAAAAACTTATTTAACAGCCGTGAACCTCATGCTGAATACGGCTCAACGGTTTTTGCTTTTGAAAATCGGTTTTTGGGCGTAATCGTTTTAAATACTGAATATGCCCGTACTGAAAGTGCGGAATTTGCAGCTGCTGCCGGAGGGAATATTTCGGGCTACATTGCTGCAAACCAGATGAATTGGTTCAAGCGCAAGCTGGATGAATTTGAGAATAATCCCCGTATTAAAAGTGTTGTAGTGTGTATGCACAGTCCGTTATTTCCTGCCGCTGTATACACCGATGCTGCTTTTTGGTACAACGGCAAGGCGCAAACAGCACCGCGAAATGCTCAAAACAAACCGCTGCCGGGGATTTTGTCAGTGCGCAATGAAATGGTTAAAGCATTGAATTCCCATTCAAAAGTGAAGGCCGTTTTCAGTGCTGAGCCGGGCTATAACGGGAGTATTTCTATAACTGAAAATACAGCGCTTTATCCGGAGAATTACCGAGATGAACGCGTTATGCCTCGAAATGATTTACTCTTCACCAATTGCGGCGGGAAAACCAATCAGCCGGTTTCCACATCGGTTCCCTGGGCAAAAAACGTAAATCGTCAAGAATCCACCTCAACGGGATTATTGATCTACTGCGAGGAAAACGGGGCTTTAAAAACCGACTTTTTTAAATGATACTTGCCTCACCAAATTAAAAAGGCGATTGAAAATCGCGAAAGCGTTGTAAATTTTGATCTTTGGGAGATACCTCCGCTTGTTGGAAAGGCCACACTATTTGCAAATCGGGATCATCATGTATAATGCCGTCCTCAAATTGAGGATTGTAAAAGGCGCTGCATTTATAAGTAAATAAAGTGTTGTTTTTTAATGTGGCAAAACCGTGCGCAAAGCCTTTGGGCAGGTAGAGTCTGTATTTGTTTTCATCATTAAGTTCAACGGCAAAATGTTGCCCGTAGGCCGGCGAGTCTTTTCTGAGATCTACGGCAACATCCAAAACTGCCCCACGCGTCACACACACCAACTTGGACTGCGCAAATTCACCGTATTGAAAATGCAAGCCGCGCACCACGCCTTTTTGCGATAAACTTTCGTTATCTTGAACAAACTCATCTGTAATGCCTGTTTTTTGAAATGCGGCTTTGTTGTAAGACTCAAAAAAATAACCCCGTTTGTCGTGAAAAACTTTGGGTTTCACTAATTTTAATCCGGGTAAAGGCTCGTCAATAATTTCCATATTTTCTTTTTCAGAGCCCCAAAAGTAAGTAAAATGCAGTCTGAAAGCATTTGATTTTGCCGCATTATTGCTCAATGGCCGTATAATCAAACTCCACTACTTCATTGCCTTCCACCGTAACACGAAATTCTACAGGATTGCAACAGCGTTCACAATCTTCAATAAAAACTTGGTTGCGAGCGCCTGCATCAACTAATAACGAAACCTCAACGGCGCAATACGGACAAATGTAAAAATGCTCTATCATATTATTTGTTTCACAAGTAACAGCAGCCTACCAAAAGGTTTTTTACAATGAAAAGCTTAGGCCGTTGGTTAAACTGTAAATAAACCCGGTAATAGGCACAATGGGTTTGTCTTCATAATTGGCAGAGAAACTTCCCGTGTAGCGTAAACGCTCAGTTAAATTAACGTTCAAATTAAATTCACCGCTCACCCTGTTTCGAAAGGCATCAATCTGCGTGTCGTAACCCGTTTGAAAATAACAAATCGTGTTGATTTTTACATGCTCATTCAGTTCCCACCGCACAATAGCGTAATTGGTACTCTTTACTAAATTCATAAAAACACGTTCATCGTGGTAAGGCTGCTCCCACTCCTCGTATTCATACATGGCACCAATACCCAGTCGCAATGCAAACTTTTTACGCTCAATTACACTTAGGCGCAAACCGCCCCCACCCAAAAGTCGAGGGTGTAAACCTCTGAAATTATCATATTGATATTGAGCAAACCCTTCATAACTGAGGCGGTTTTTACGCTTAAAAATACTTCGAAAATGAGAATAGCCGGCATTTAGGAATATACCGTCGTTGATTTGCAAATAGTCGTACTTATTGATAATCATCAAACTGTACGACTTACCAATATAGCCGGCATCTCCCCCAAAGTTATACCCGAATAAATTTACGGGATCATCCACACCTGCGCTTCGGTTATAAGCTCTTACAGAAGCATGAAAATCGGCAACAAAGTAACCCGCAGAATCTTCTTGCGGGTTGAGTTTGTTTTTATCTACATTGAGTATTTGAGCACTTACCGGTATTGAAACCCATAAATGCCATAAGAAAAGAAAGTATTTCACTTTACACATAGCGTTCGTTTTTTGCGATGCAAAAGTAGTAAGCTCACAAGGAATGGGTGTTGTTCCTCATGAATGGATAAGGGAGAATTGTCGGTTTGCAGCGGGTTATTCTATGTTGGAGTCATCAATTTGAAAAAATCAATAACATCCTCATTCATGTACAATGTGGGGTTTTGAAGATGCTTGCCCTTCGGCAATTTGTACTGTGTGTGAGGTTTAGAACCACAGCTAAATAAGTGAAATTGTAATATATTCCAACTCCGGAGGAGTTGGAATGATGCAAGTTCT
>CAJXMT010000198.1 GCA_913056155.1 uncultured Cryomorphaceae bacterium | reverse complement strand
GAGCGTGTAAGAGTAACGATACGAATATTTGTTTTTGCCTGATATTTCAGCAAAAATTTTATCGAATTCATCAACACCGAACGATTTCTCGTCAGTCAATGGAAACGTCATTTTTTTTGGTTTAAAATTGGGGTCGTCGGTAACGAACGTAAAATAATTTAACGTGGATGAATTACCTGTAGGCACGTAGTAATAAGTGCAATCCATAGTAAGCTTCTTACGCGATTCACTAGATTTAAAAATGAGTTTGTGTATGAAGTAAATAGTGGTATCACCTTTTATAAAGGTTTCAATGTGCGAACTATTTTGATTGGCGTTATTTTTTGACCCTGCCATGTTGCCCATTTGGGTGTTACAGGAAATGAAAATCGGCATTAAGATTCCGGCTAGGATGAGTTTATTGAGCATTATCTTCTGGCCGTTACTTTTGTGGTGAAAGAATCCTCGATGGTTGCGTAGAAATCACTCGCCACCTTTTCATTTTTGAATGCAAAGTCAAACATAATGGTAACGACACTTTCCGGCTCATCGTACACAACTCTGATGATGTGAAAATCATTCATACTCATTAAAAAAGTATTACACATTGTAGCATAACCGGGAAAGCTTTTCCTGTTATGAATGGTGATATTGGAATCATTTTCAATGAGCTCGATAAGCTCTGAAGAGTGCGTTTCATGTCCCGCCCCAATAAAAATATCATATGATGAAGAAGAATCTGAAATAGCGCGATTGAGGTAAATCGGACCGTCTATTTCACAACATTCTCGGTATCGATCCACTTCCTTTTGTGAAAGCGGGTAAAAGTTTTTTTCCTGCTCGTTAAGGCTGTAACGGCTTTTCATACCAAAATCGGCATAAGAGGTGTTTTTACAACCCGCTGTACCAAATAGAATGAGAATGGCAAAAATAAAGGTTAACTGTTTCATGTTATTTCAAAAAAAAAGCAGCTTAAAACAAGCTGCTTTTTTGATAGTTGAATTGATTTATTCTCCCGTTACAATGGTTTCGTGAGTAATTATGATACCAAGTACATTCGATTGTTTGTAATCTACGGTAGCAATTTTTTTAATTCCGCCGTTTTGGGCAGCAGTGCGTAAACTCCAATCAGCTCCAAAACAAAAGAGCGTGAGATAACAAGTTCCACTGGACATTCCCACTTTATCGCCAACTGCATTTTGTGTTAAACCGGCAGGACGCGTGTAGCTGCAAGATGCAAAAAAGGCTACAACCGCCAAAAGAGATAAAAACTTCATTGATTTTTTCATAAGATTAAGTTTAGATAATTAATTTGAAAGCAATATTATAAACTATTTTTAAACCGGAACAAAAAATCAAATTTAATTTTTCAACATTGCAAACACTATTTATTGTGTGGTTATTATCTAAGGAGCTTCTTTTTTAAGTTTGAATTACACCCACATTGTACCGTTCTTCAATAGGTCGATGGTTTGCTGCCTCAATACCCATGGAAATCCAAGTGCGTGTATCTATCGGGTCTATGATGTTATCAATCCACAGGCGACTTGCGGCGTAATAGGGCGACGTTTGTTCGTCATAGCGGTTTTTGATTTTGTCGAATAACTCCTTTTCTTTTTCGGCAGTGATTTTTTCGCCCTTGGCTTTGAGGCGACCCACCTCTATGGAGAGTAGTACTTTAGCGGCTTGAGAACCGCCCATTACGGCAATTTCTGCCGTTGGCCAACCTACAATTAAGCGGGGATCATAAGCTTTGCCGCACATGGCGTAATTTCCGGCGCCGTAAGAGTTGCCCGTAATGATGGTGAATTTAGGAACTACCGAGTTGGCCATGGCACTTACCATTTTGGCACCGTCTTTTATGATTCCTCCATGTTCAGAGCGCGACCCCACCATGAAGCCGGTTACATCCTGTAAAAATACCAACGGGATTTTCTTTTGGTTGCAGTTCATGATAAATCGCGCGGCTTTATCGGCAGAATCGCTGTAAATGACACCGCCAAACTGCATGCCGTCTTTTCGGCTTTTTACCATGTCGCGTTGGTTGGCGACAATGCCTACAGACCAACCGTCAACTCTTGCATAACATGTGACTATAGATTTTCCGTAGTCTTTTTTGTACTCCTCATATTTAGATTCGTCCACCAAGCGTTTGATGATGTCACGCACTTCATAAGGTTTACTTCTGTCTGCGGGCATTAAGCCGTAAAGGTCTTCCGGGTTTTCAGCCGGAGCTACTGATTCCGCTCTGTTAAAACCGGCCGGAGTGGAGTGCCCCACCTTTCCCAAAATAGTTTTAATCTGATCCAAGCAATCCTCATCGTTTTCACACTTGTAATCGGTAACCCCACTAATTTCGCAATGTGTTGTAGCGCCACCCAATGTTTCATTATCGACATTCTCACCGATGGCGGCTTTTACTAAATGAGAACCGGCTAAAAAGATAGAGCCCGTTTTATTGACAATCAATGCCTCATCACTCATGATAGGTAAATAGGCGCCCCCGGCTACACAGCTTCCCATGATGGCGGAAACTTGTAAAATGCCTTCACTCGACATGCGGGCGTTGTTGCGAAAAATGCGACCAAAATGTTCTTTATCCGGGAAAATCTCGTCCTGCAAGGGAAGGAAAACACCGGCACTGTCCACCAAGTAGATGATGGGCAGCTTGTTTTCCATGGCAATTTCTTGGGCTCGTAAATTCTTCTTGCCCGTGATAGGAAACCAAGCTCCGGCTTTTACCGTGGCGTCATTAGCCACAACAATGCATTGCTGCCCTTTAACGTAGCCGATTTTAACCACCACACCGCCCGAGGGGCATCCGCCGTACTCTTCATACATCCCGTCACCGGCAAAGGCACCTATTTCAATGCACTCGCGGCCGGCGTCCAAAAGGTAATCTACTCGCTCTCGCGCGGTGAGCTTTCCTTGACCGTGTAGTTTTTCAATGCGCTTTTTGCCGCCTCCCAATGTGACTTGATCGTGCTTTTTATTTAAACCCGATATTTTCAGGCGCATTTCATCATCGTTTTTGTTGAATTCCAGTTCTTTTTTTGAGGGCATAATCTGAATTTTATGTCAAATATTATTAGGTAAAATTTCTTTGTAACTCATTTAAGGACAAGACTTCAATCTCAGTCACACGAGATAGCGCTAAATCATTGGTGATGAAAAAATCACACTTGTTGTTCAAAGCCGAAGCAATTTGAAGCGCATCAGGAGTTTTTATATTGTAAAGAGCTCTTAATTCTGCTACTTTATCACCGGTATTAGCATCAATATTAAAGATGTTGATTGCTTTTGAGTCGATAATTAATGATTTGTACTTTTCAATTAAGTCGTTTCGCTTTTTCGTATAGGGTTTAACCAAAAGTTCAGTCAGTGTAATCGCAGATGTAGATATGCGAAAGGGAATTAGTGAAGACTGCTTAAAGAATTCTCTCATGATTCCGAGGTAAACGGGATTGTTACTTTCCATGAAGTAAATTATAGGTGCAGTATCTATGAAAAATGACCGGTTTTTAAATTTACGTTTTATTCCCATTCCCTTTCTTTTCGCAGATATTCATCGACGTTCTCATCTTGCCATATTTCGGCTCCCATACCCTCCAATTCTAAAAGTGGCATTTTGTTTCCGGATGTCGTCTTGACCTTGGATCTTAATCCGGACAATAACCTTTTTGCTATTGAGAGCTGAGTTGAAAGATCAAGCAAGCTGATTTCTTTTAAAATTTGGTTAGCTGTTTTTGTTTTGCGAACGCTTTGTTTTTCCATCGTTACAAATTTGGATTTCAAATATACGAAATTTACAGGATTATTGGGGTTCAAGGTGAAAGTTATGACGGCTTTGCAAAATTAAATCAAAAAAGGTTTTCAATAGTTTTTAGGGTTCAAGGGGAAAATATGTCAAGCTATATCATGAGGTTTCTCTGTCCCCCTTCATCTTCACCTTTCACCTTTCACCTTTCACCCTTCACCTTTCCTAAAAGCCTTCGCCACCACAGCATTCTTCATTCCTTCACTGTAATCGTAAAAGCCCTCGCTCGATTTAACACCCAGTTTACCGGCCGTAACCATGTTCACCAACAGCGGACATGGAGCGTATTTGGGATTCCCGAATCCGTCGTGCATGACGTTCAAGATGCTCAGGCATACGTCTAAACCGATGAAATCGGCCAATTGAAGCGTTCCCATGGGATGCGCCATACCCAGTTTCATAATGTTGTCGATATCTTCCGGCCTGGCTACACCTTCATAAACGCAAAAGATAGCTTCATTTATCATGGGCATGAGAACCCTGTTTGAGACAAATCCGGGCGAATCGTTAGCCGGGACAGCCACTTTGTTAAGCTTGTCAGACAGGCCGAGCACCTTCTGTGTTACTTCATCTTTTGTTTTTAATCCGTTGATTATCTCAACAAGTTTCATGAC
>CAJXMT010000197.1 GCA_913056155.1 uncultured Cryomorphaceae bacterium | reverse complement strand
ATCTATATATCCCACATCGCCGGCTCTGATTTCTTTACGGGGTTCGTGTTTGAGTTTTAATGCGCCAATTTCATCGGCGCCGTATTCTTTACCCGTGTTGACAAACTTGACTTTATCGCCTTTTTTGATCACGCCGTTATAAACTCTAAAGTAAGCTTCAATGCCGCGGTACGAGTTGTAAACAGAATCAAAAATCATGGCTTGAAGCGGCTCATCAGCATTGCCCGAAGGGGCGGGAATGCGATTGATTACGGCATCCAATACGGCATCGACGCCTTCGCCGGTTTTCCCGCTGGCACGCAAAATATCATCGTAATCACAGCCGATTAAATCTACAATTTGATCGCTTACCTCTTCAGGCATAGCTCCCGGCAGATCCATTTTATTCAGAACCGGAATAATTTCCAAGTCGTGCTCCAAGGCGAGGTACAAATTGGAAATGGTTTGGGCTTGAATTCCCTGCGAGGCATCTACAATAAGCAGTGCACCTTCACAAGCGGCGATAGAACGCGAAACCTCGTACGAAAAATCGACGTGACCGGGCGTATCAATGAGATTAAGCACATAATCTTCACCGTTGTGGTTGTAATTCATTTGAATGGCGTGCGATTTTATGGTAATACCGCGCTCGCGCTCCAAATCCATATCATCTAAAAGTTGCTCTTGCAATTCCCTGTCGGTAACGGTTTTGGTAACCTGCAAAAGTCTGTCGGCAAGTGTGCTTTTACCGTGATCAATGTGTGCTATGATGCAAAAGTTGCGAATGTTCTTCATGTAGTATCACTGGTTAAAAAATGTAGGTCAAATAAATGTTGTCCTTTGATTACGCCCGATTCCAAAAATTCCGTGAGCCCGCTCACCGGGAGTTTAAAGAATGTTTAATCACAAAAATAACGACTTTAAAACCTCCGCGCGAAGGTATCGGTTTTGTGTGATTTAACGTCTAAAGTTTTGTCGGGTTGTGATTGAAAGTATGAATATTTCGCGTAGGGTTGGTTTTTCCCGTATTTTTGCCGGTTTTAGCAGAATATGAAGCACACATTTGTTCAATTGTTGTCAATGGGGGCGGCTTGTGCCCTCGCATTTTTTGCAAACGGTTGTTTGCAGAGCGAGCAGGGCTCTGACCGAGAAAGTCAAAACCAAACTTTTGAACCCAAAAACGGCGATATTTTGTTTCAAATGGGAAAATGCGGAGGGTTTTGTGAGGCTATTGCTGCGGTTACGCCCTCATACCGCGATTTAAATTTTACGCACAACGCACTGGTTTATCGCGATGCTGATACGGTTTATGTTGTAGAGGCGGTTAGTGAAGGTGTAAAAACGAGTAATTTAGATTCTTTTTTGCTCAGGCATAAAACGGAGAACGGAGAACCGGCGGTAGTTGCGGGCCGACTCAAACCCCGGTACAAACACCTCATTCCCGGTGCTTTAGATTTTGCTCACCAACAAATAGGAAAGCCGTATAATCATGATTTTACTTGGGATACAGACTCTGCATTTTACTGCGCACAGTTGATTTACAGCAGTTTTAAAGTAAGCGGAGATGTTTTATTTCCCCCGGCTCCCATGACGTTTAAACAACCCGGTGAAGGGGAAACCTTTGAGGGCTGGAAAACATACTTTGAAAACTTACAAAAGCCCGTTCCCGAGGGTGTGCCGGGCGTAAACCCCGGCGCGATGTCAACAAGTGAAAATATTGATATTGTGCATGTTTATTTTGGGGAGTGAGGACAAAAACTTTTGTGTTGCCCGGTTTTTGGTCAGCTTATCCGGAACACAGCTAGGCATACCTGCAAAAGCCTTTCAAAAATCACCTTAAATTTACATTGAATTCATTTTTCACCCGCCACAAATCAATACATTTGACGTTCCATTTAACTTTGTAAAATGCTATACCGTTTATTCCTTTTTATCGTTGCGGCTCTCGTTGCGGAATCCTGTTCGGTTGAGTCCGTTCCCGAAAACAATCAAAATTCCGAGACCTTAAAACTTGTATCGGGTCCGATGCCGGGACACTCCGCAATGCGAGAGGCCAAAGTGTGGCTTCAATTAAACGATGCGGCAGAGGTGTATATAAAATACCGTGAGCATGATGCCGAAAATGCTCATTTTATTCAGAGCCGACCGGTCACTACACAATATAAGTACGGCTTTACAGCTACATTAACAGCCGACTCACTTGAGCCGGGTCGCACGTACGCATACAAAGTGGTAATTAACGGCAAGGAGGCCGACACACCGCCCTTGTATTTTCAAACGCAAAAGCTTTGGCAACACCGGGAAGAGCCGCCCGATTGGAGTTTTGCCGCGGGAAGTTGCGCTTTTATTAATGAGGAGGAATACGACCGCCCCGGCGAACCATACGGAAGGAATTACGGCATTTTTGAAGCCATACGAAAAAGCAGTCCCGAAATGTTTTTATGGTTGGGTGATAACGTGTATTTACGCGAAGCCGATTACGACTCGCGCAGCGGTTTCATCAAACGCTACTCTCATGTTCGAGCCCTTCCCGAATTGCAAAAAATGCTCTCAGGCATGCATCATTATGCCATTTGGGATGATCATGATTACGGCCCCAACGACGCCGATAAAAGTTATGTTTTCAAAAATACATCACTCGATATATTTCGCTCCTTTTGGCCTAACCCGGGTTTTGGTTTTCAAGATGAAGATGCGGCCGCCACGGCGTTTCATTGGAATGACTGCCTGTTTGTTTTGGCAGATAATCGGTTTTTCAGAGCCTCCAACAACAGGAGCACAGGCAGTCGAGACTATTTAGGAGACAAACAGTTGGAATGGATTATTGACGTTTTAAAGTCCTCAAACGCCTCATTTAAATTTGTGGCGGTAGGCGGTCAAGTGCTCAACACGGCAAAAGTTTATGAGAATTATGCCAATTATCCCGAGGAACGCAAAAAGCTCCTCCAACGCATCACCGATGAACAAATTAAAAACGTAGTTTTCCTCACCGGCGATCGCCACAAAACAGAACTGAGTGAATACGATGCCGGTAGTTTCAAAATTAGAGATCTCACTTGTAGTCCGCTCACCTCAAAAGCCTACAACAGCAATGATGAAGATAATGAACTTCGCGTGGAAGGCACGCACGTGGCTGAACAAAATTTTGCTAAAATAAACTTATCGGGAAGTCGGGAGAAACGTCAATTGCACATGCAAATTTTTAGCGCTAAAGGTGAGTTGATTTGGGAGAGGTCGATTTTAAGGGAATGATTTATGGAGTTAAAAAACTCACTTTCTCTCTAAAAAAACGTACTCGTTTTCTGTTAACATTGTCAACTCACACTTTAGTAAACACCTCCGGCTTCCCCTTTGCATAATGCATCAACTTTACGTTTTGTCCGTCAAAAACCAAATAGGTAAAATCTGTAATCCAGTCGCCCGTGTTGAAATACACGCTGTTTTCACCGGCTTTTAACTCCAGCGGTAAATGGCGGTGACCAAAAATGAAATAGTCGTAGTGCTTTTGTTTCAACTTTCGTTTGCAATACTGCAGCAACCACTCATCCTCCGGATTGGTGAAATTTTTATCACTGCTGCCCGTTGCTGCTCTGCTGCTTTTTGAGAAATAATCGGCCAAACCAATCCCGATACTCGGGTGTAAAAACCCAAAGAGTCGCTGACAAATCTTGTTGCGGAATACCTTTTTAATAATCTTATAGCCGCGATCGCCCGGCCCCAGTCCATCACCGTGACCTATCAGGAAGGTTTTACCGGCAAACTCCTTTTCAATAGGGTTTTGATGTACAATGATGCCCGTTTCACGCGGCAAATAATCAAACACCCACATATCGTGATTGCCGGTAAAAAAATGAACGGGAATTCCGGCATCGGTAAGCTCGGCCAATTTACCCAAAACCCTCACGAATCCGCGCGGAACGGCTTTTTTATATTCAAACCAAAAATCGAACAAATCGCCCAACAGATAAATAGCGTCGGCATCGTGAGATACCTCATCGAGCCATTTGACAAACAATTTTTCGCGCTTTAAACTCGATTTGTAATCGGGAGCTCCCAAGTGTTGATCTGAAACAAAATATATTTTTTTTCCCGATTCCATTCTATGTGTTGTCTGCCGCAAACCAATCGGCATAAGAGGTTTTTGTTTCTCTTAATCGAGCGCAGTGCAATTCCACACCCGAGTAATTCTTCAACTCCTTTAAAATAATTTCAACAAAATCAATCAGCATATTTTCACAAGTAGGTTGGTAGGGCTTAACAATGAGTTTTTCGTTTAACGTATTGTCCACAACGGGTAAAAACCGCGAATTATCGCGCAGCACGAGAGCATGATCGTAAACATTTACAATGTTGTTTTTCACGATTTTCTTCAAATCGGCAAAATCGATGACCATGCCATCCTTAGGACTACCCGGTTCGTTGGCGGGTACACCGATAAAAGTCACGCTCAAGCTGTAAGAATGGCCGTGAATATTGTGACACTTG
>CAJXMT010000196.1 GCA_913056155.1 uncultured Cryomorphaceae bacterium | reverse complement strand
ATACTTGGAATACCGGCGATACCACTCCTCAAATCACCGTTTACCAAACCGGAATTTACGCCGTAACCTCTACAAACCTTTGTAGGAGTGATTGGGACACTATTGATGTCAAATTCACCGATTTACCCACTGTTGATTTGGGTAACGATACGGCCTTTTGTATCGGCAACTCCATAACACTAAATGCACGCGGCGATACATTGAGCACTTATATTTGGACCGATCAAAGTACCGATTCCATTCTTCAAGTAAGCACCTCGGGTATGTACCGCGTAACAGCAACCAATTTATGCGGTGACCGCATAGACGCCATTCACGTTCGCATAGCCGATACACCCGCGGTTAACTTGGGTCCCGATACCATATTGTGTCCTGATGACGTTCATATTTTAGATGCCTTCAACTCCTTTACCCGAGATTACACTTGGAGCACCGGAGAAACAACACCGCAAGTACAAGCCATAACGGAAGGAACTTATTCGGTAACTTTGGATCACCTGTGCGGCATATACAGTGATTCCGTTGAAATACGCTTTGATAAAACCCCAATTACGGATTTAGGTCCTGACAGCGTTTATTGCCTTGGTGACTTAGTTGAGCTGGACGCCGGCTGGTCTAATGCAGATTATTTGTGGAATACGGGCAGTCGTGACAGTATTATACAAGCGGTGAATGAGGGCAACTATTGGGTGCAAGTCACCAATTTGTGCGGCTCTGACCAAGATACGGTAACACTTTGGTTTCACCTGCCTATTGATATAAACTTGGGAGATGACACGATTATTTGTACCGGAGAATCCTTCGATTTAGAAGTTAGCGGTCACCGAGCCCATTACTTGTGGAACACCGGTTCAACCGACAGCATTATTACCGTAACCGGCAAAGGCGTATTCTCGGTCAGAGCCGAAAACGCTTGCGGCATAGTTCAAGACACCTTGTCTGTAAGAGAAATACAACAACCTTTATACGCTTTTAATGAGTATGATACAGCCTGTGTAGGGGGGGAGCTAACATTTGAAGTTAAGCGAATGAATGACGCGAGTTTGATTTGGTTTGACGGCAGTAACCGCTCCAAGCGAACCTTTAACCAAACCGGAAGCTACGGCTTTACCTTGGAGAATCGCTGTGGAGTGGTAACCGACACCGCCCGTGCAAACTTCCAAAATTACCCGGAAGTAAATTTAGGCCCCGACACTCTTGTTTGCCCGGGTGAGGAATTGGAGTTGCAAGCACCCAACAACCTCAATTACGTTTATGAGTGGAACACCGGGAATACAGAATATAGCCAAATAGTATCCGGCGGCGGCAATTATCGCGTTACGGTATCAACCTCTGCGGGGTGTGCAACGACAGATGAAATACGCGTAGCAGATTGCGGGCCGCAAATTTTCATTCCCAACGCTTTTAGTCCCAACGGGGACGGATTAAACGATGTGTTTAAAATAGAATCGGTAAGGTTGGATAAATTTTGGATACGCATCTTTGATCGTTGGGGAAGAGAAGTGTTTTACAGTACCAATCCGGATTTTGAATGGGACGGCACTTATCGCGCCCAGCCTGTAAATGCCGGAGTTTATTCATACAGGCTCTTTTACGGCATTGGTGATTATCGAAATCAAGAGCGGTTTGGAACTGTTACGGTGATTAGGTGATTTCGTTTTAGGGTAAATTTTACCGCTGATATGCGCCTATCGGGCTTTAAATCGTTTAACTTTGCTCAAACGAAAATTTCATGGTACATATTCTTTCTGAAAAGCCCTCATTAATGACAATATATCTCAATGAGTTGCGACATATTGAAATTCAAAAAGACCGCGCACGATTCAGAAATAACATTTCGAGAATCGGTAGTTTTATGGGGTATGAAATTAGTAAGAGTATGGATTTTACCGATGTTGAAATCACAACTCCTTTAGGAACTTGCGATAGCAAACGGTTGAAAGAACAACCGGTAATTGCAACAGTACTTCGAGCGGGATTGCCCCTGCAGCAAGGTTTATTAGAAGCATTTGATCGTGCTGATAGCGCATTTATCTCCGCTTACCGAAAACATCACTCCAATGAAGATTTTGAAATTATGGTAGAATATGCTTCCTGCCCCGACTTGGAGGGCCGCACCCTAATTTTGACTGATGCTATGCTGGCTACGGGGCAATCAATGGTATTGAGTTATGAAATGCTCGTGAAGCAATTTGGCGCCCCGGCAAAAGTGCACTTTGTTTCCGTTATTGCAAGTGCTGAAGGAGTGGACTATTTAAAGGAAAACGCCCCGGAAAATGCGGAAATCTGGATAGGAGCCATTGATCAAGAAATGACGGCTCAAGCTTACATTGTGCCCGGTTTAGGAGACGCGGGCGACTTGTGTTACGGCGAAAAAAGCTAAAAAACTCTCGTTCATTTCTTAATATTCATAAGCTCCCGCATCGGGATTACCGTCGCGTGAATCGCCCTTCAAATCAGTAGGCGGCAGCAGCGGGGCACTTGGCTCTCCAACATCTTTTGCAGCCGAGGATTGGTGTAAATAAAAGGCTTCGCGATTATCTCTTTTGTGCTCAGTGCTTTTAAATAAAGGATTGGGAAATCCGTCGGAACCGGCCGGGTTCACCTCGCAATTTACAAACCAACTCGGGTGAATTTCAAACGTTTCGTCGGTTTTTACTACGGAGTGATTAAAAAGCACATTATAAACAGAACCGTTTATTTGTGATGTATCGGCTTCAATTTCATCATCATTGGAACCGTAAACAATACTGTTGTGGAATTCAAGATTGAGAGGCTCGGTATAGTTGCGACTGTTGAACTCGAACGAATTACTGATAAAAAGTGAAGGATCTTGTCGGTTACCGAATCGCCAGTAATTCCCGAACGTACATTGTGTAAAAGTGAGGTTTCCTCCTCCTTGGATTCCCATCAGGCGGCTTTCGGCATTGGAAACAAGACAGTTGGTTGCTTCTATGTTGTAAAAACGACTCAAAATTCCAATTCCTTGTTGGTTCTGAATAATAGTGTTGGAAATTTTGAGTTTATTATCGGAGATGCGCGGATTGCCGCCCAAGAAAAAATACTCGGCACTTATTCCAATAAAACTGTTTTCGATTACCGCATAATCAATCTCGTGGTCTTTATCACTTTCATTGAGTATAATCCTGTCCCATTGCCCGGGCAGCGTGTTGTAAAATGATTCTTTCCTGAACCCTCTAAAATACACCTCATTATCTTTTTCGCCGTGCACTTTGAGTGAACTGCCGCGGTATGCCCACAAGCCGGAGTTCGCATAAAAATAAAACTCAGTACCCGGCTCAATATTTAAAGTCATGAGGGTGTCAATCATTAAATAGCCGAAAATAACATGAGGTTTGTCGTTGGGCAGCGTGTATTCCCCCGGAACGGTGAGATTGTAGCGCTCTGCCACTGATGTAAAAGCGGGAAATCCTGCCGGCTGCCTGGTGGGTACGTAATAATAAGCGTCTTGACCCCAAGCGGTGAGCGTCACTTCTTGCAGGTTTCCGTTTGTTACAAACTCTACAGCATCTTCAATAACCAATGGCAAGCTTTGATTACTCGGATCCAAAGTTACCTCCACAAAAATAAATACCGAATCGCCGGCTTCAATTTCCAAATCTTTCACCTCATCGCCTTCATAGCCGTTAATGTTAAATCTGAATTTGCTGTTATCACGTTCCTTTAGAGTTACGGAGGAAATAATCACATTTTCGTTATACGGGTTACGAACCATAAAGCGTTCGGTTGCGGTTCCGATTTGCGTAAAAACAGTATCAAACATGAGTGTATCTGTTGAGAAATCCAGCTTTGTGTCAGAACCCTCTCGTAATGAGGTTTTTCTGCATGAAACTGAAAGCAGTAGCACAACCGCTGATACCGCAAATAGAAATTGTATTTTTGATAGAGGAAACACGCGTCAAAATTAATAGTTTTGTTTATCAACAGCGAGTATGTAACGCGAAAAAATTAAATAATTGCATTTGCAGTTTAGGGAATTGTTGTATTTTTGCAAACCAATTTCGAGAGAGATTATTAAAACATAAGAGAGTCACGCAGTTATGAAAAAAGGCATACACCCCGAAAATTACAGATTAGTTGTTTTTAAAGACACTTCAAACGATTATAGTTTTTTGTGTCGTTCTTGTGCACCGTCTAAAGATACGGTAAAATGGGAAGACGGAAATGAATATCCGTTAGTGAAAACAGAAATTTCTCACAAATCGCACCCCTTCTTCACCGGAAAAATGCAGTACGTGGATACAGCAGGTCGTATTGATAAGTTCAAGAACAAATACGCTAAATTCCAAAAAAAGAAAGAAGAAGATAAGTAATTGTTTCGCAACTTTCAGGGTGTGAAATCATAATGTATTTCAATATTTAATTAAAAGTCTCGTTTTCATTAGCGAGACTTTTTTTATTTATAATTGTTCCCTGTTTGTAAAATGAGTTTGTCAATTCTTTATGTATTAAACGACTAACAGAATCCCATGCGTGAAATAACCTTTTTTGATGATCTTTTTAAAGTAAACCTATTGCC
>CAJXMT010000195.1 GCA_913056155.1 uncultured Cryomorphaceae bacterium | reverse complement strand
AAACGGAAAGTTTTCAAGCAAACATGAATGATGAGGAATCAGTTGAAATTGTGAAAAATGCCGCTAAAGAGATGAATGCCGATACGCGTGAAATTTCGTTTCCCTTTAAATGGGGTGAGGATTACGGTGTTTTTACCGAAAAATTCCCGGGGGCTATGTTTGGTATAGGCTCGGGTAGAGATCAACCGGCCCTCCATAATCCCGACTATGATTTTCCCGATGAGTTGATTCAAACCGGGATGAAAATGTTTTATGGCATCAGCAAACAAATACTCAAGTAAAAATGCTGCACCCTTCAAAGATAGAAATCAGTAAGTCGGCATTTAAAGCGAATATTAAATTCATAAAAAGCAAACTTAAAAAAGGGGTTCGTTTTTCATCAGTTGTAAAAGGCAATGCCTATGGTCACGGTATTGAAGTTTTTGTTCCGTTGGCAGAGGAGGAGGGTGTGGATCACTTCTCTGTTTTTAGCGCCGATGAAGCCATGCGTGTGATGCGTGTGTCCAAACAAAAACCGGATATCATGATCATGGGAATGATTGACGATGATTCGTTGGAATGGTGTGTGCGGTCGGGATTCGAATGTTTTGTTTTTGATTTTGAACGCTTGCAAAAGTTGATACAGGTGGCGAAAAACACTGGTATTAAAGCAAAAATTCATATCGAATTAGAAACCGGAATGAACCGTACCGGTTTTGATGAACAGGAACTCGATGCTTTGATTAAGTTACTGCAAAAAAACAAGGAGCGGTATGTGCTCAAGGGAATTTGTACGCATTTTGCGGGTGCGGAAAGTTTGGCCAATTACGTGAGAATAACTGGTCAAAAAAGCAAATTCAGGAAGTTCAATAAAAAGTTTCAAAAAGCCGGTTTTGAGCCTGAATATCGGCATACCGCGTGTTCTGCCGCAGCTGTTCGTTATCCCGATACGCAAATGGATTTGGTACGGATTGGTATTCTACAATACGGTTTTTGGCCCAGTACAGAAACATTGGTGCAACATACGGCAAACGTTGAATCACAATCTGATCCGCTGAAACGACTGATTTCTTGGAAATCAAATGTGATGAGCATCAAAAATGTAAATAAAGGAGAATACATTGGTTACGGAATGACCTTTTTAGCACAACAAAACATGAAGTTGGCAGTTGTCCCCGTGGGCTATCACCACGGTTTCAGCAGGTCATTGAGTAACCTCGGACGCTTGATAATCGGCGGCCAAAGAGTCAGCGTTGTGGGTCTTGTGAATATGAATGCATTGTTAGTTGACATTACGAATTGCAATCACATTGAAAGGGGAGATGAAGTTATACTTATTGGGCGGCAAGGTGATGTGGAAATATCCGTTGCGGCTTTTGGAGAGCTCAGTAATAGGTTGAATTATGAATTACTTACTCGTATTCCGCTTGACATACCGCGTAAAGTTGTACTTTAGCAAATCAAAATTTGAACATGGCATACTTAAAGCTATATCGAGATAAATTAAAACACAATTACAATTACCTGAATAAAACCTTTAAAAGCAGGGGAATAGAGTGGGCGATTGTGACTAAAATTCTGTGCGGGCATAAAGATTATTTGGTTGAGGTCATTCAACTGGGCATTAAAGAGGTTTGCGATTCCCGCATATCGAACCTCAAAAAGGTGAAAGAAATTGATGAAAGCGTTCAAACGGTGTATATTAAACCACCGGCAAGACGGAGCATTAGTGATATTGTACGTTATGCAGATACGAGTTTTAATACCGAGTATGAAACTATTAAACTGCTTTCAAATGAAGCTGTAAAACAACATAAGCTGCATAAAATTATCATTATGATTGAACTCGGGGATTTGCGAGAAGGTGTTATGGGCGAGCAGGTCATTGATTTTTATGCGGCCGTTTTTAAATTGCCAAACATAAAAATTACCGGAATCGGGTCTAATTTAAATTGTTTGCACGGTGTAATGCCTTCAGAAGACAAATTGGTGCAGTTAAGCTTGTACAAACAGTTGATTGAAATGAAATTTAACCGAAAAATTCCTTGGGTAACAGGAGGTACATCGGTAGTTTTCCCTTTTATTTTGCAACAAAGGTTGCCGGAGGGAATCAATCACTTTAGAATTGGAGAAACGCTGTATTTCGGTAATAATTTAATAGATAATGAACCGGTTGCAGAAATGAAGCAAGGAGTTATTAAGTTATTTACCGAAATAATTGAACTCATTGAAAAACCCAAAGTACCCATTGGAAATATGGCAGCGAATCCTTCCGGTGTAGAAACGGATGTAAATGAAGATGATTATGGCAAAAAATCATATCGCGCCATCATAGATGTTGGCTTGTTAGATATTTCACCTGATTTTTTAATTCCCGATGACCATAAAATAGAGGTGACTAACGCGAGTTCTGATATGTTGATTTTGGATTTGGGGGAAAATGACAACAATTATAAAGTAGGTGATTTGATTTCCTTTAAACTGAAATACATGGGTGCGCTAAGTTTGTTAAATTCTTCTTACATCGAAAAAATTATTGTGTAATTATCGCAATCACTTTGCGGTTGAATCTTATATTTTCTTTGCGTTACGTCAGGTATGGGGACCTGTAAAACATCCCGTATTTTTTACTATATTTGCGCCCGATTAAATAAAAGGCAGAAATGGCAACATCAACAACCCAAAAAAAAGAACGAATCTTAAAAAAGCTGGTTAAAAAACTGGACAAAAAAGGATTTGATGAAATAAAGGCGAAACTTTCAGGTTTTAAAACCCCTTCAGAACTGAGCTATAACGGATCTTTAAAAAAGTTTGTGCCTGACATGGTTACTTACAAAAAAGATGTGATGGATTTTTACGAATTTGAAAATAAAGTTCGTGAAAGAGATGTTCAAGATCAAGTAGCGAAATGGATACTTTTTGGTTCTCACGCCAAGCAAAACCGCGGGAAATTTTACTTAATGGTGCCCATTGAAAATTCAGATCGTTTTGAAAACCTTATTGAAAAAATGCAACTTGACGCTGAACTGGTTAAGTTGGAGAAGCCGTAATTGACTTTTGCATTGGATAGACCTCTCCATTTTCTTGGTTTATATGCTCGCCATGTTGGGCGTGGGGTACTATTTTATGCGCAAAAATGAAAACGAAGATGATTTTTATGTGGGCGGCCGAAGCATTGGTAGTTTTCATATCGGTTTATCTGTTGTGGCCACTGATGTAGGCGGCGGGTTTTCAATAGGCTTAGGAGGATTGGGTTTTGTCATGGGGCTCTCTGGCTCATGGATGCTTTTTACAGGTCTTATTGGTGCTTGGCTCAGTGGAACATTGCTCATTCCCAAAGTGATGGGCCTTTTGAAAAATCAAAAACTGCTCACTTTTCCCCAAATCTTTCATTCTTTTTACGCTAAAGAGGTAGCTGTAGTAGCCGGTATCATCAGCGGTATCGGGTACTTGGGGTTCAGTAGTTCTCAAATTCTCGCAGGCGCCAAATTGGCATCGGCTACTTTTGTGGATTTAGAACTTACACACGCTCTCATTATGATGGGAGTAGTAGCCGTAGTTTATACGGTAATGGGCGGTCTTAAAGCGGTAATTTATACCGATACAGTACAATGGGCCTTGCTCATGGGAGGACTTATTTTTGTAGGAATTCCGGTTGCATATAATGCGGTTGGTGGTTACGAAGCCGTAACACAGCATGTGGGCTCGGAGTTTTTATCCCTTACGAACGTTTCGATTATTCAAGTATTGAATTGGGGCATTACCATTATTCCTATTTGGTTTGTAGGCATGACCCTTTACCAAAGAATTTATGCGTCAAAGGGTCAAAAACAAGCGCAACGCGCTTGGTATTTTGCAGGTTTGTTGGAGTGGCCTTTAATGGCGGGAATGGGCGTAATACTGGGTTTACTTTCCCGAGTGGCTTTTGAACAAGATATGTTTAGTACCCTCGGTTTTCCCGCAAGCGGCGATTTGGATTCTGAAATGGGCTTGCCGCTTCTCCTGCGTCATACGCTTCCCGTGGGATTGATGGGAATTATGGTAGCGGCCTATTTCTCAGCCATTATGAGTACTGCAGATTCTTGTTTGATGGCATCATCGGGAAATTTTGTGACTGATTTGGCAGGGCGATTTTTTGATATCAACTACAAAACATCGCTGCGTGTTTCTCAAATTGCTACTTTAATTTTAGGAGTCTTAGCCATTTTGATTGCCTTGAAATTGCAAAATGTTCTGGAGTTGATGCTGCTTAGCTATAGTTTTATGGTATCGGGATTACTGGTGCCCGTGATTGCCGCTTTTTTTGGTAAAACGCGCAGCAGCGCCGGAGCTGTGGGTGCTATGATAGTGGGAGGAAGTGTGACGGCAGGTTTGAATATGGCCAAGTGGGAATTGCCTTACAATCTCGATCCCAATTTTTTTGGTATAGCCGCCGCTGCCTTGGTCTTTGTGGTCTTGGCACGCCTCGTTCCCGATAAAAAGTTGCCCGGTTTGTCTCAAGGCAGCTAACGATCCGGTGAGACTTGTAGATTGGTACATCTCTTGGGTTCAGTTTGAATATGAC
>CAJXMT010000194.1 GCA_913056155.1 uncultured Cryomorphaceae bacterium | reverse complement strand
GCCGATGATGGGTAAAAAATGGTGTTCACAGGCAGAGTTTACCGTGATATTTTTTTCCACTAACATGCGGTTGTATTGGTATTTGTTTTCAAAAGTAGCCATGCCCGGTTTGTTTTGGGGATCCAAACCGTTAAACAAATCCTTGATGTACATTTTGGCTACTCGCTTGGGCGTTCCCTTTAAACTGTCATCAGTCATGTCAAGCCCCAACGTTTCCATGATTTTGCCAAAATAGTGCTCAATGCGCTCCATTTTTTCTTTATCGTCAAGGTCAAAAGCCTCGGGGGTCATGGGAGTGTCAATACTCGTCATCATGTGGGTATCTCCAATTTCATCCACGGTGAGCGTTTCGTTTTTATTGTCGTCTTTCATATCTATTAGCTCCAATTCGTAATATTCAGCAAAAAAGCAAGGGGTCATTGCTCACTGTTTTACTCGCTGAAACGAGCGGCAAAGGTAATTGTTTAGATTGGATTTAAAGAAGACCCGTTCCGAACAATTGTTTATGCGGGGGTGTATTGTGAATGTTTGATATCCAATTCCTTTGCAAATTTATTTACATTGCGTTTTTGTTTTGATAAAATACACCAATAAAATTTTACGGTGTTAAAATACGTACCTTTGCAGCAAATTATAAACCTGCAAAAAACGGCATTATGAAAAGTACAATGATTTTGATTTTGATGTGTTTAACCGGGGTGGGGTTACAAGCACAAGACAGTTGGGAAACTGCTCAAGCCGACGGTAGGGGAACATTGAAAGTGTTCATTCAGGAAGAAGCTCCCTTTGCCTTTTATGAAGAAGGCGAGTTTCAAGGTATTGAGGTAGATATTTTACGCAAATTTGCCGATTGGGTGTATTCCCGCCACGGTGTGCATTTGAGCATTGAGTTTAAGAGGTACAGGCAATTTGTGCGTTTGTATGAAGATGTGTTGAGCACTGAGAATGTTGTGGGAGCCGCTTTTGTCACCATTAATGATTTGCGCTCAAAAGAGGTACAATTTACGCCTACTTACCTTCAAAATGCATCGGTTTTGGTGAGTCCGGTAGCTTTTCCCACAATGAGCTCCTTCAAACAATTTGAGCGCATCTTCGGCGAAAAAACCGCCTTGGTGATTCGAGGAACTACTCACGAAAAACGACTGATGGAAATTCGCGATGAGTACCACGACGGAATGCGTGTAAAGTATGTGGAAGAACCCGAGCAAATGTTGCCGCATTTGTTGAGTGAGGATCGCAATTACTACGCAATGGTGGATTTGATCACGTTTTGGCGTTTTGTAAAAGCCAATAACGGCGGACTCAAAATTCACCGCGCCGCAACGGTGAGCCAGGAACAATATGGGTTCATTTTACCACAGGAGAGTGACTGGTACGAGCTTTTTGACAGTTTTTTTAATGAGGGTTTCGGCTTTACGGCAAGTGAAGATTACGAAAATATTTTAAGAAAGTATTTAGGTGATGAGTTAGTGCCCTCTGTTATGGTGAAATAGTTTTTTGGTCAGAACCCCAATGCACTGTAAAAAGCCTCTGAACGGGTAATCCGTTCAGAGGCTTTTTTGATAGGTGCCCGAAGGAGTTTTAAAGTGAGCAGTTTTGAATGAATAATTTCAAGGGCAAAACAATTCGTTTTTAAGCTGTGAACCTGACTCAGTCTAAGTTTTTATTATTTTAACCAAATAAAATTTCGTTATTTTTTGGCAGTGTTAATAAAAGAGTTTAAATTTGGCGTTTATTCATATTTATTAAACTCTTAAAAACTTACGAGTATGTTTAATTCTACAACAGGCCGCAACAGGCCGCAACAGGCCGCAACAGGCCGCAACAGGCCGCAACAGGCCGTTTAAAACAAAGTTTAATCGTAGCTGCCGCATTGGTGTTTAGCGGATTTTCATCGATGAAAATGTATGCGCAGTGTTCGCCGGCTGCAACTTCAGACCCTTTCACTCAGCAAGATCGATGCAGAAGCGAAGCGGATGGAGAGTATAATCAGTCTTTTCAAGACAGGATTGAAGCCATCAATGTTCAAATGGGCGATTCACCTGACGGACTCAAAGCCGGCGGGAAACAAAAATTCCGCTCTCTTTTTGTCAATGGAATGATTAACGGAGAAGGTGGGTTTGCTATTACCGAGAAATTTACACCAAGTAGTTTAAACCCAAATGACAATCGGTTTTCACTATCAGATGAACCCGGGGTTATTTTTGCTGTTGACGGTGACGGGGATTGTGTTTATGAACGCGAAAATGAGTTTTTGGAGTGGGCTGTTGAACAGGGATTTGAAGAGTTGGTGCTCTACAATGTGGCACATCTCCTAGGAAATGGAGATAAATATATTATGAGTTATCCGGATCCTTTTGGAGCTAATCAGTCGAAGCCTTTGGGATCAGGAATAAATGATAACATAATGGGCGAATATGAAAAAATAGAATGGCATTTGTCGCGTTTTATTTACAAAGCCAAAACAGATTATGAATTGGATGTAGTTGCAGTGATTTCGGGGAGTAACACGCTTGATCCTTCTTTTGGTCAAGAGTTTTACCAATTTCATATAGGTGCTCCATTGCGCTCAGATGATCCTGTTTATTATGACGATTACTTAGATTTATTTGAAGATTTCACAGAAGATTACTTCATGCAATATTTCGAGGATTTCTTGGATAATCCGGAAGATATTACTTATAAAACCTATGGTGAAGACACCTTGTTTTTGCCGCGGGATGATGAGGATCGTATTTCCACTATTGATAAGCTGGTCGTTGATGTCTATAATTTGTACGTGTTTCAAATGAGGGTGTCGAATAACTTCATCCAAGCGGGTGGCGGTGATGAAAGTTTGGCATCTTGCAGTTCTTTACCCGCTGCGTATTCTTGTTTAAAAGCTTTTGATGCTCATTTGTGGGAGTGGGAATGGTGGGATCATGTTTCGTCAATCAGTGGTAAAGATAACGGAAAACAAGCAGATTTTGAATTGAAATTATTAAGGTTGTACCATGATTTTATGCAAACCAGAATAAATAATTTTAACGATTTGTTATTTCCCGATGCGTGCCCGATAGCTGATTATGTGTGTTTTGATCGTTCTGATCATCATTCTTGGGGCAATAGTGAATATACCCCGAGTCAACGGGCAAATTTTACAGATGAAATGGCTGATCGTGTTTATATGTACGCTTACAATAATAACCCGTGTGATTTATATAATTCCACTCAAAGCAGCCCGGGCAAAACGTTCCATCAAAAACTGCAACTGTTTGCTAATAATGGTTTTGGGGGAAATAATAATTCTTCTGTTATAGTGCCGGTTTTTAACGCCAAGTATCATAGTAATAGTCATTGGACAGATGATCGCCCCTTTTATTACGGTGACGGAAATGTTGGTTGTGAAACCAACAAGCCTTGCGATTTTTGTGATAATTACAGCGGCAATGCATTGAATAGTTTGTTGCCAAACTACCCTAAACAAATGGGCTTTGTGGAAAATGTTTTTCAAGATCAATATGATTTAAATCCGGCAAAAACATCTGCTCAAAATACAGACAATACCATACTGGGATACAGTTGGTTTAAATCGTCATTACTACAAGAGAATGATGTGATTTCAGGGATTGAAGAACCACAAGAACAAACAAATAATAACATAATTACGATTTACCCCAACCCCTCAAGCACGGGTGATTTCATTATTCAATCGAAAGATAAAACTCTTTCACAAATTGATGTGTTCACCACAACGGGGCAAATCGTTTATTCGCAAAAGGTCAATGCCCTGCAAGAAAATATACACATTGATACCAAGGGTATTTATTTAGTGCGCGTCACGACCCGTGACAACCAAACAGAAACCACGAAAATTGTGAACCAATGAGAGGCTCAATAGTAAAAACAACCTCATTGATTTTATTTTCCCTATTTTGGGCTTGCTGCGGGCAAGCCCAAAATTTGGAATTTGTCAAGGAGAATATTTTCGGTATTGGGGTCAACAAAACCGTTATGAACAGCAACGGGGAGTTGATACTGGCCGGTAAAAGCGGTGGCAACCCTTCCGTTATGAAAATGGATACTTTGGGCAATGTATTGTGGCACAAAACCTTTTCCGGGGAACCCGTGCGCAATAATTCCCATCATCAATGGCATTTTTGGGATTTGCGCACTGATGCAGAAAGCAATATTTATTTGTTTGCCGAACAAATCTCTTGGGCAAAATCTCCTCCGCCTCGCATTGCGAAACTCGACGATAGCGGCGAGTTGATTTGGGCAAGTGTGGGATTACCAACCTCTGAAGAATTCCCATATGAACCCAATATCAGTACTTGGCTTCATGTAGGTGATACTGCGTTAACAGCATCATACTTAGATGCAGTCTCCCGTGTACATCTCACTACCGGGGAAGTATTGGGGAAGGACTCTGTTTTAAGTGCATCGTGGATTAATAGACGCACAAATGACATCTATTACAACGGAAAAGAATACCGGGAATCCGGGTTGGGTCTTTTAGCTTTTGATAAATCAGGAGCATATTCTATTGAGCCTAATCCTATGAGTTCTCCCAATGATATAA